>NZ_BAAIHC010000005.1:0-220926 GCF_054652575.1 Silvimonas sp. JCM 19000
GACGTGCCCGAAGTGGGCGTTTATCACCACAGGCAGGCCGGTATCAGTAGCCCATTGAGGTCGCAGGCCCCACTTGCTCAAGCTGAATTTGCCGTCGGGGATCCGATCAAGCGTATGGGCGATCACAATGCGATGGCCTAAGCCCGCGTTGTAGTTTGGCTCCGGCCACCGCTTGCGCTGGGTGCGCGAGTTCCAGCATAGCGAAGTGGCATAGTCGTTCAGTTCGCGACATTGGACGATCCGAGTACACATGATGGGCAACGTAGATAATGGCCCGCCATTCTAGAACGATCGTTCTACTGTGGGTTATTTCGGCCGATAAGCGTGATGGCGGTGCTCACCGGATTCGGGGTTGTGGAAATACATTGGAACCCCGCCGTTCGCCATGGCGCTAGTTGCTATCTCAGCCTTGTCGGCGACGCTGGCTTGACGCCGCCGGTACTGAAGCTGTCACATCGGGCGAAATTCTTATTAGAAACTTTTCTAATATAAGCGAACAAAAACAAAAAAGGCCACCTCCTCGCGGAGATGGCCTTAAGCATAACTATTTGAATCAACTGCATTATTTCTGGTGCCGCCGGCAGGAATCGAACTCGCGACCCCCTGATTACAAGTCAGGTGCTCTACCAACTGAGCTACAACGGCACACTTGAGGGGGCGAATAGTAGCATGGGTTTTTTAAAGGCTGCAATTGCTTTGTGTGCGCTGGTTTCAACGCAAAAAACTCAGGTCCGCAGCCGGCGGAACAATCTGTTGTTCCATGCCATGGGCGCCACTTTGTTCGATCTGTAATTCCACTTTATCCAGCACCGTTTCAAAACGTTGCGCTACGGCGACTTCGGCCACGGCGAAAATGGCGCTCAGGGTCAGGATGATGATGGCGGTGGTCTTTTGCATGATGGTCTCCAGTCAGGGCTTGGTTGAGCTGATGGAGGCCATTCTGGGCGGCGGGGCGGCCCGGCTGAACAAAACTGAATACTTCTGCAGTATGCCCAAAAATTCTTAATAAGCGTGCAGCGGCGCAGCACAAGAAAATGGCGCAATCGCTCCGCCCAGGCAGAGGCCGATTGCGCCCGGGCAAAGCTCAGTGCTGCGTTTGCATGGGCGGCACACCTTGGTCCGGGTTGGCCGGGTTGTCCCCTTTGTGCCAGACCGCGCCTTGCGAGCCATTCTGGTCGGCAAAGGCCGGGCTGACTGCGCCGGCGGCGGCGAGTGCAAGCAGCAAGCTCATGACGAGACGTTTCATCGTATTTTCTCCAGTGCATTGTTATCAGAAGGGCCGCGTCTGTTGGCGCGGTCATCCGTATATACGCAGCGCCAGCGGCACTGGATGCAGTACAGGCCGGAACATAGCCCGCTATGCTGCGGCTAAGCACACGCTAAGCCCGATACGCGACACTGCATCGTCTATCATGGCGCGGTGGTCCATGAACGTTGTCCTGGGTGCAAAGCATGCGAGTTCTGGTGGTAGAAGACGATCGGATGATCGGCGAGGCGGTGGTGCAGACGCTCAAAGATGCGGCCTATGCCGTGGATTGGGTACGCGATGGCGAGTCCGCCATGCAGGCTTTGCAAGCCAGTTGCTATGAGGTGCTGCTGCTGGATCTGGGCTTGCCCGGCCGCGACGGCATGCAGGTGCTGACGTGGTTGCGCCAGCGCGAAGACCCGGTCGGTGTGCTGATCGTCAGTGCGCGCGATGCGGTGGAAGACCGTATCGCCGGTCTCGACGCCGGCGCGGATGACTACATTCTCAAGCCTTTTGAAGTGGGCGAATTGCTGGCACGGATGCGTGCCGTGGCACGGCGCCAGAGCGGTGCGGGCGCGCCCACGCTAGGCAATGGCACGCTGGTGCTCGATCTGGCCACGCGTGAGGCCACTTATGCCGAGCGCACCTGTCGCCTATCCGCGCGCGAGTTCTCCTTGCTACAAGCCTTATTGATCCGCCCGGGTGCCATCCTGTCGCGCCAGCAACTGGAAGACCGCATTTACGGCTGGAATGAAGAGGTCGAAAGCAATGTGGTTGAATTTGTAATCCATAGCTTGCGCAAAAAACTTGGCAGCGACGTGATCAAAAACGTGCGCGGTCTGGGCTGGATGGTGGACAAAAATACGTGAAAAACTCGTTGCAATATCGTTTGTCGCTGTGGATGGCCACGTTTACCGTGCTGTTCGCGCTGGTGGCGACGTTGGTGTCCTACGTGTCTTTATATATAGAAGCGGCGCAAACGCAGGATGACCAGCTGCGCCAGATTTCTTTGCTGGCCATGCGCTATCACTTGCCGACGGTGGATGAAACGGATTTGAGCGGCCGCGGCGCCGAGGATTCAGAATCGAATGTGGTGATCCAGCATGAAGGTGAAACCGCCGCCGCCGATGCGTTGATCAAACCGTTGTCAGATGGCATGCAGACCGCGCACTGGCATGGCAAACACTGGCGCGTTTATATCGAGAGCGGCCCCGATGGCAAGCGGCTGGCGGTGGCACAGCAAACCATGGTGCGCGACGAGATCGCCCGCTTTGGCAGCATGCGCGGCCTGGTCACGCTGGTGCTGATGCTGCCTTTGCTGGTGGGCATGGTGGTGTTGATTATCCGGCGCACGCTGGAGCCGATCCGGCAGTCTACCGATCAACTGGATCAGCGCGATGACGGCAATCTGCAGCCGCTGGATGAGGCCACGATGGTGAGCGAGATCCGGCCGTTTGTGGGCGCCATCAACCGGCTGATGAACCGGCTGGCGACGGCATTACAGCAGCAGCGTTTGTTTATCGCCGACGCCGCGCATGAATTGCGCTCGCCGGTGACTGCGCTCACGGTGCAAGCGGAGAACCTGGCGCATAGCCAGCTGCCGCGCGAGAGCGCGGAGCGTCTGGCCGTTCTGCAATCCGGGCTGCAACGCACACGTTTGTTACTGGAACAATTATTAGGACTGGCGCGGCTGCAGGCAGCGGCCGTGGGCAATACGGTGTCGGTGTCGCTGGATGAGGCAACCCGCCGCACGGTCGAGGACATCATGGCGGCGGCGCTGGCGCGGCGGGTCGACCTGGGGTTTGGTCGACTGGAGGCGGTGGCGGTCCAGGCCATCGAAGTGGATGTGCGTACCTTGTGCCGTAACGCCATCGACAACGCCGTGCGCTATGCGCCCGAGGGGGGCGTGGTTACCGTCTCGGTCTATCGGGCGGAGGACGGCGCGGCGGTGTTTGAAGTGGAAGATAACGGCCCCGGCATCGCACCCGAACATCTGCAGCGGATTTTTGATCCCTTCTATCGCGTGCCCGGCAACGATGCCACGGGCAGTGGCCTGGGCCTGACCATCGTGCGCAATATTGCCGCACGCTACGGTGGCCAGATTACGCTCGGCCCGGCGGTCACCGGCGGTTTGCTGTTCCGTTTTACCCAGCCCACATAATCCCGCCGCGCTATAAGGTGCCGCCCTGGTGTGTATGCAATGCATCAGGGCGGTGCGCGGTTGAGACGAAAATGTAGTCGCTCCCCTAGAATTACATCTCAGCGATGCAGCTGACATCGCAGTAGATACGCGAACACGTCTTGTGGGTTTAGGGGAGTCAGTGATGTTGAATTCAATCCGGGGGCGGTTGCTGGCGCTGGTGGCGCTAGGCAGCGGGGTGGCGGGCATGGTCGCGGCGGGCATTGCCCAGGGCGGTTTACCCGGCGTTACAGTTGTAGCCAGTGCACTGGCAGTTACCTTGGTCAGCACGCTGGTGGTGGCTTTGGCTTCGGGCTGGATCATGCAGCCTTTGCGTCAGATCGAAAGTGTGCTGCAACAACTGGGACAAGGTTCGGCCGATTTGTCTCTGCGTTTTGCCGAGCGTGGTGAGACGGCCGCCATAGCCGCGCCGCTCAATCGTTTTGTCAGCGGCCAGCAATCACTACTGCGCGAAGTGCAGCGCGAAATGGAAGCGTTGGCGCTCAGCCTGCACGAGCTGACCGCCGTGACCGCGCAAATCTCGGCCGATACCCGCCAGCAATCCGACCATGCCGCCGCCTCGGCCGCGACGGTGGAGCAAATTACCGAAAGCATCTCGCGCATTGCCGATAGCGCCCGTGATGTCGACGAGGTGGTGTCCGAAACCCAAAGCATGTCCGGCCAGAGCGCCCATGCGGTGCAAAGTGTGTCAGACGAGGTCGAGCGCGTTGCCAGCGCCATGAGCGGCCTTGGCGGCACCATGAGCAATCTGAATACCAGCGCGGCGGAAATCAGCGGCATCGTCGGCGTGATCAAGGATATTGCCGGTCAGACCAATTTGCTGGCGCTCAACGCGGCGATTGAAGCCGCGCGCGCCGGCGAGCAAGGCCGGGGTTTTGCCGTGGTGGCCGATGAGGTGCGCAAGCTGGCTGAACGCACGCAAGCCGCCACCGTGGATATCGCGCGCCGTATTGAGTCGGTGAATACCGAAACCCACGCCGCCACCGACGATATGAGCCGTACTTCGGCGGGCGTGGCGCAGTCGGTAGAACGGGCCGGCGATGCCCGCGCCCACATGCTCGAAATCGCCGAGCGCATGAATGGCGTAGCGCAAGTGGTGCGGCAGATTGCGCAAGCCACGCAAGAGCAATCGTCGGCCACCGAAACCATGGCACGTGCGGCTGGACATATCAGCGATATGACGCAAGCGACCGATTCGGCGCTGACGCAAGCCACGCAAACGCTCAAGACCGTGGATGAGCGCGCCAAAGCCTTGCTGGAGGCAGTAGGCAAGTTTCAGCTGGCCGATATCGAGGTACTGCACTGGTGGTTGTCACGGAGCGAAGCGCGTGCGGTGTTCGAGTTAAAGACCCGGCTGAATCAGCGTAACCATCACTGGATGGATACGCCCGCGGGCAGCGGTGACCCGATGGCGGCGCTGAATGCACGGGTGCAGGCGGGCAAGGCGCCGACAGCAGCGGCAAACCGCATTATCAATATCGGCAAGTGGTCGCAGGCGGGCGCGCTGGCTGATCTGAACGAGCAAGCGCGCAGCGGCGGCTGGTCTAAGTTGCTGCCCGCCGTGTTTGACAAGATGATCCAGGTGGACGGCCATTACGTGGCCATTCCGCTGGGCGTGGCGCGGGTGAATACGGTGTGGGTTAATACGCGCCTGGTTCAGAAGGTAAGCGGCAGCCAGCCACGCAGCTGGCCGGAATTCCTTGCGCTGTGCGACAAGTTGCAACAGGCCGGCATCACGCCCTTGGCCATCGGCGAACAGGACTGGCAAATCGCCACCTTGCTGGAAACCATCCAGGCCGCGCAGGGCGCTGATTTTTATCGTGCCTGTTTTGTAGAGCGTGACGCCAGTGCGCTGGGTGGCAGCAAGATGGTCGAGGCGTTTGAGTTGTTCCGCAAACTCAAGCCGTATTGCACCGAAGACAAAGCCGGTCGCGACTGGAACCTGGCCACCGGCGACGTGCTGAACGGGCGTGCCGCCATGCAGATCATGGGCGATTGGGCCAAGCCGGAATTTATTCAGGCCGGCAAACAGCAGGGCAGCGATTACACCGGCTGGCCTGCGCCGAGCGCGCGCGGCGAGTTTTCGTTTGCCGCCGATGCGCTGATCATGTTCCGCCAACAAGAGCCGGCCAGGCAGGCGGCCCAGCGCGATCTGGTCGAACTGGTGATGAGCCAGGAAGGGCAGGAAGCGTTCAACTTGTTCAAGGGTAATATCCCGGCGCGCACCGACGTGCCCCTGGGCAAGTTCGACGGCTACTCGCGCCAGGCGGCGCAGGACTTTGCCCAGGCCGCCGGTGCCAATGTGCTGGTGCCGTCATGGGCGCACAGCCAGTGTCTGGCCGAAGCCGCGCGCGAAGGCTGCATGAAGGTCGCACGCGAGTTCTGGCGCTCGCCCGCAATGAGCGCCGCCGACGCCGCCCGCCAATTCGCCAACGCCGCGCGGGCGCAATAACCGCAGAGGCATAGGGTGGGGCTGGACCCACCCGGCAAAGCCAAAGAGAAGGGCTACCTCATTGAACTTCTCGGGCGTTGGTTTATTGCGGCACTTAAAACCAGCGAGAAGGTTTACCGCATCAAGCTTCTCATCGGCTTTGAGTGGTGGGTCTGGACCCACCCTATCGCAGGGTCGGAGCGCTGCTGACGCCGCACGCCAGGCATAGGGTGGGTCTAGACCCACCCGGCAAAGCCAAAGAGAAGGACTAACTCATTGATCTTCTCGGGCGTTGGTTTATCGCGGCACTTAAAACCAGCGAGAAGGTTTACCGCATCAAGCTTCTCATCGGCTTTGAGTGGTGGGTCTGGGCCCACCCTATGGCAGGATCGGATGAGCGCTGCTGACGCCGCACGCCAGGCATAGGGTGGGTCTGGACCCACCCGGCAAAGCCAAAGAGAAGGGCTAACTCATTGGTCTTCTCGGGGATTGGTTTATTGCGGCCCTTAAAACCAGCGAGAAGGTTTACTGCATCAAGCTTCTCATCGGCTTTGAGTGGTGGGTCTGGACCCACCCTATGGCAGGGTCGCTTTTAGCAGCAGCAGGTCGCGCCAGGCTTTGGCTTTGTCGGGCAGATTGCGCAGCAGATAGGCCGGGTGGTAGCTGACTACGACCGGGATGCCCTGGTAGTAATGTACTTCGCCGCGCAGCGCACTGACGGGCGCGTCGGTATTCAACAGCATCTGGATGGCGAAGCGGCCGACGGCAAAGATGACCTTGGGCTGCACCAACGCCACCTGGCGCTGCAGAAAGGGCGCGCAGCGTGCCACTTCGTCCGCTTGCGGATTGCGGTTGGCGGGAGGACGGCATTTGAGCACGTTGGCGATATAAACGCGCTCGCCGCGCGCCTCGCCGATCGCTTTGAGCATATTGTCGAGCAGCTTGCCGGCCGCGCCCACAAACGGCTCGCCACGGAGATCCTCTTCTTGCCCCGGCGCTTCGCCGATCACCATGATGTCGGCTTGCGGACTGCCCACGCCCGGCACCACTTGCGTGCGGCTGCCACTCAAGCCACAGGCCACGCAGCCCTGCATCGCCGCGTGCAAAGTCGGCCAATCCATCTGCGCGATTTCGAGGGCACGGGTGTCGGGGGTGGCGGCCTCGGCAAGTGCAGGCTCGGCGCGGGTTTCCACCAGCGGCACAATCGGCGCTTTGCGCAGCGGACGCTCCGTGGAAGTCGCTTCCAGCGCCGCAATGGCGTGCGTGGCGATCACCGGCGCGGTATCGACGGCGGGTACCGGCACAGCCGGATGCGGTGCATGTGCGACCGGTACGGGGGCGGGCGCAGTAACCGGGCCGTCGGTCAGTGGGGCAGGCACAAATTCGGTTGCCGCCAGCGACTGCCAATGCGCGCGCTCCAGCCAGAGCGGGCCAAGGCCGAGTTCATCCAGGATCTGTTCGCGCCGACTCATGGCTCAGTCCCGTTGCTGGGAGCATGCAGCGTAAAGGCGTAGTTGACGGCATCTTCGCGGCCGCCGTCGGTGCCGGGATAGTAGTCTTTGCGCAGGCCAATGCGCAGACCGCCCGCCTTGGCATACAGCGCTTGCGCGGCGGCATTGCCCGCGCGCACTTCCAGAAACAATTTAGCCACGTCGCGGCTGCGCAAGGCATTGATGACGGCGCTCAGCAATTGCGTGCCCAGGCCTTGGCGTTGCAGCGCGGGGTCGACCGCAATCAACAACAATTCAGCTTCGTCCAGCACCGTATTCGTCACGGCAAAACCAGCCAGCGCGCCATCACGGTCCAGCGCAATGCAGTCGTGCGCTTCCAGCGCTTGCTGCCATTGCGTGTGGCTCCATGGGTGCGGATTGGTGGCGTTATCCAGCGCCAATACCGCGTGGATATCCGAGCCCAGCAAGGCGCGCAGCTTTACTGTCATTTGGCCACCCGCTCGTGGGTTTTAAGCGCCACTTTGTCGCGCAGATAGAGCAAGGTGGCCTGATCCGCCGGCATGCCCTGGCCCGCCTCAAAGCGCGGCAAAGCCAGCGCCAGAATGTTGCGAGCATGCGGATAGGCATCGGGCATCGTATCAGCCAGTTGCGCGCCCAGACGTTGCTGCAACGTGTCGGCATAAGCGGCAAAGCCACTGCCCAGGCCCATCCAGCCGCTTTGCTCGGGCACGGGGATGGTATCGGGATTGAGCACATCGGCGGCGAAGATTTCGTGCCATTGCTCGCCTTCGCGCTGATACGCCGCGGTGTAGACCTGGTTCATGCGCGCATCAATGCAGATATAAGCCAGATCGCCGGGGCATTGCTGCGCCAGCGCTTCCAGCGTCGACACCCCCACCACCGGAATATCGAGCCCGAACGCCAGGCCCTGCGCAATGCCACAGCCGATGCGCAAACCGGTAAACGAACCGGGGCCCATGGCAAACGCCACGCCCGCCAGCTCAGCGCGCGTTACGCCAGCTTGCACCAGCAGTTGTTCGAGCGCGGGCAGCGTCAGTTCAGCATGCTTCTGGCCGACGTGTTCGGCGTGCAGAAACAAGCCTTCCGGCGTGTGCAACGCCAGCGACAGATGTTCGGTGGAGGTTTCAAGAGCGAGGTAACTGGGCATGGGGCGGAGGCTTTGATCGTGAGCCCGGATTTTAGCAGGTGTCGCCGCCCCGCGCGCGAGCGCAAGGCGGCGCACCATAGGGTGGGTCTCGACCCACCCATCAAAGCCGTACCCAGATGCTGCAATAGGGGCGTCTGGCCGGGTTTTGGGTGGTTTTGCCCCCGCCCACCACCCTGGCCACCCGCCGCGCTATGGCATACGGCTTTGATTAATGGGCCCAAACGCGGACGCCAAACCCCCGATCAGCCCGTAAACGGCATTTCAGTCTTGCTTTCCACGCCCTCAATATGGCCCGCAAACTCACGCGCAAACAGGCTGTCGCCGCTCAGCGTAATCACATAGTCATACCAGTCGTTGTTGGTGGGGAAGCTGCCGCCTATGGTTTGCCCGGCCGGCACGGTCACCGTCCAGACGCGGCCGCCGCTGCCGTCGGTGGGCACATTGCGGCGCTTGACGCTAAACACGGCCGCTGTGGTGGTCGACGCATTCACAAACGACAGCGCAATCGGCGCACCGGCCGCACCCAGCGTAATGGTCACTTCGGGCTCGGGCTGGTTCTGCCATGCGGTGGCGCTGATATTGCCGGCAAAACGGCGATAGAAGCGGTTGGGTCCATACAGGCTGATGTCGTATTTGCCGCCGCCGTAGGTGTTAACGCTGAAATAATCCTTGGCCTGCACGCCATCGCCAGTCACCTGATACCGCCAGGGGCCATCGGTGCGATAGGCGTTTACGTACGCCGTCATCATCACGTCTTGCGGGCCGTGGTTGGTCATATACACCCAGTAGCGGCCGGTGGAACGCTCCGCGCCGCCCCAGCCATTCAGCTGATACGGTTGCACGCGCGCCGGGCGTGGACCGGTTTCCTGGGTCGGCGCGGTGGTGGTGGCGATCGGTGTGGCGGCGGGCAGGTTTTTGCATTCCGTTGCGGCGGCCGCAGCCAGCGCGGCGGTGTCGGGCAGCGTGGGGAAAGCGTAGTCGCCCGCGTTAAAGTTGAAGGCGCTGGTCAGATCGCCGCACACCTTGCGCCGCCACGCGCTGATATTGGGTTCCTGCACGCCGGTCCAGGCTTCCAGAAAGCGCAGTGTGGAGGTGTGGTCGAACACTTCGCTGGCCACATACCCGCCCTTGGACCACGGCGAAATCGCCAGCGCCGGAATGCGCCCACCCAAGCCTATCGGCAAACCGTTAACAAACTCATCGGCGGTGCCGCTGGGCGCCACCGGCGACATTGCATGATCAAAAAAGCCGCCGTTCTCGTCGTACACCAGCAAGAACACGGTTTTTTCCCACACCTTGGGGTTGGCGGCGAGTGCGGTCAGAAACTGGTTCACGTAATTAGCGCCCGGATTGGGGCCATGGTCCGGGTGTTCGGATAGCGCGGTCGGGGCCAGAATCCACGACACCGCGGGCAACGTGTCATTGGCCACATCGTTGGCGAATGCGCTGGCGGCACGGCGTTGCATGCCGTTGATATACAAGGGCGAAGTGGTCGCGGCATTTTTGAAACTGTTAAACCACGCCAACGCGTTGTCGTCGAAATTATCGGTTTCCTGATAGACGCGCCAGCTGATGCCTGCGGCTTGCAAGCGCTCGGCGTAGGTGGTCCAGGTGTAGCCCTTTTCGCTGTTATCGATGACCGGGCCGCCGTTCTTGCCTTGCGGATCGATGGTGCCCGTCATCAGGTACAAGCGATTGGGGTTGGTCGGGCCCATCACCGAATGAAAATAATGGTCACAGGTGGTGAAATTGTCGGCCAGCGCGTAATGCCACGGGATATCCGCGCGGTTGAAATAGCCCATCGACAAGCCGCCCTTGGCGCTATACCACCTGGTCAGCTTGCCGTTGTCCCAGGCGGTGTGGCCCGAGGTCCAGTCATGCGCCACATCGGCGGCGCATTCGGCAGCCGTGGTTTTAAGGTTGTGATGAAACGGGCATTGGATGGTGCTGCCGCTCTTTTGATAAAACACATTGGCCACGCCATTGGCGGCGTTTTGCAGCAGCGGATGGTTGTCAGCAAAGCCAGACACGCCATTCAAGCTGCCAAAGTAGCTATCAAACGAGCGATTCTCTTGCGAGAAAATCACCACATGCGCGATCGAACCCAAAGTGCCGCTGCCCGCCGGGGCGGCCAGTACTTTCTGCAGGCCCGGTGGCAACATCGAAGTCGCTAAAGCGGCGCCGGCGGATTGCATAAAGCGGCGGCGGTTAAAAGGCTTGTTGTGCTGATCCATGGTCTCGTCTCCGTCCTCTGTGGGTCTGTATTTGCCTGGCCCGCAACGGGCTGGCGCCAGCGCAAGGTAGGCAGCGCAGATTGCGGATTTGTTAAGCAAAAACCGTCGGAAACCGACACTGACCAGCTGGTTATGGGGGCGATGTGTTGCGCAAAGTATCGCTGCGTAGCGCGCAAGCGCACGGACGTCTAGATGATCGTCAACCAGGCTGAAAACGCGGTGCACCAGCCAGGACTGCCCGACGGGCGGCGCTGCCGGTAGACTGCGTTGTTGGCACAAGCAACCCCGGGACGGAGTAATCGATGCAGAAAAACTGGTTGGCGATGATGGCGTTGGTAGTGGCAAGTTGGGCGCATGCAGGGTGTATCGATGCCTCGCGGCCGCTGTCGGTGGAAGAGCAGCGCCTGGCCAATACGGTGGTGCCAGGCGGCGTCGCGTTCTCGGCGCAAATCCTGCGCGCCAGTGGCTTTGATCAATACGGCCCGGCCTTTGCCAGCGCCTTGTGCCAGCAAACTTCGTTTGGCGCTGCTGACCAGTTCATCCGCCGTAGCGGCATTGCCTTGTGGCAAGCGGCACTCGACCGCGTGCAGGGCCGGGTGGTGCGGGGCGATTTGCCGCATGGCGATGACCGCATGCTGTATTGGTCGCGCTTGCAATTGACCGCAGCAGTGCGGCAATGGCAGCCCGGTTTCAAATTAAGCGAGGCGCAACGCGCGCAATTGCTGTGGACGCTGGAACGCGCCTCGCGCGGCCAATTCAGCATGCGGTTTCCATCCGGGGCGCAATATCGCCGCATCATCATCAGCGGCTTCGATCCGTTTACTTTGGGCAAGCCGGGCAGCGCAGATGCGCATGTGCGGATCGGCAATCCATCAGGCGCATTGGCATTGGCGCTGAATGGCCGCCAGATCACATTGAGCGATGGCAGCATCGCCGTAATCCAGACTTATTTATTGCCGGTCAATTACCAACCGTTCCGCGACGGCATGCAAGAACACACGCTGCTGCCCTTTATGCGCGGCCCCAATGCCGTGCAGGCTTCGATTACGGTGAGCCAGGGCGGTAAAGGCGAATTCTGGATTGAGCAATGGCATGGCCGTTATCACGCCACCAACTTTGCCGATAACCTCGGCGAAATCATTCCGCCTTTATTAGCGCACCAAGGCGATTCGGATATCTATCCGCCCAGTGATGTGTTGGGCTACAACGCCAAGCCGTGGCAACAAAACCAGCCGCCGCAATGGTTGGGCACCAGCTTGCCGGTGGCGGCCATGATCAACGCACACACCGGTGCAGGCATCGCCAATCCCTACGCGGGCGGCTTTGATGGATTTCCGGTGCTGTGGCATACCTCATTCAGCGCTTTTGCCGACTGCAATACCAATACCATTACGCATTTCAATGAAAAACAGGGCGGGCCTTATCCACCGGTGATTGCGCCCGTGATTCCAGCTGCGGATAGTTGCGCGCAAAGCGGGGGCGGTGGCAATTATCTGTCCAATGAAAGCGGCTATCGCAATGTCTTGCTGCGCGAAATACATAACCCCAAAATGCGGGCCGGACATTTGCATGTGCCGGTGATGACGGTATTTGATGCGCAAGATGGCAACGCGATAACCGACGCCACGTTTGAGCAATACCGCGACAGCATCGTGCAGCAAAGCACGCGTTTGATTGAGACGATTGCACAGGCGCTGCCGCAAGCGCAGTGCCCCTGTGCCCGCTCAGGGCGCGTCCTCGGCGCCGATGACGCTGCAGGCGAGGGCGGGGGCCGCTGCCTTGCCTGCCGTGCGTTCGGCGGCCGCGATCCGCGCGGGTGACAACAGCGGAATCAATGCCAGCGGCAGGATCAAGGCGCTGCCAAACCCCAGATACATAAGCACAAAGCCGAACTGGGTGGCGGCCCAGCCCCCGGCGATGCTGCCCAAGGGCAGCAAGCCCCACGCCATCAGCCGATAAAAAGCGTTGGCGCGTCCCTGGATGGGTGCGGGCACCACCGACTGCCGATACGAGACCGACAGGATGGCCCACGCTGACAGGTCCAGCCCCAGCAAAAACTGCGCAAATGCAGTGACCCAAAGATTCATGCCGAGCGGCGTGATCAGTATCGTCAGCGGAAGTGCGGCGATCAGCAGGCGCAGGCAGGTAGATAGTCCCAGCAAGCGGCGCGCCTTTTCGGTAAATAACGCGGCGAGCAGGCCGCCGCAGGCACCCGCCGTGGTCAGCAGCCCCAGCGTCCAGGCAGGGGCGCCTATGCCCTGCACCACAAACACCACAAACATGGCGTTGACGGCCTGCAGCGAAAAATTGACGTAGCCGGTGTTGAAGGCCAATAGCCGCAGGATGCGATGGCGGAGCACATAGTGCATGCCTTCCAGCATGCCACCCCATAGCGAGGGGGTCTGCAGTGGCAGTGCGCTTTCCAGCTGGCCCGATCCCGCAATGCGCCTGACCAGCAGCGCCGGTATCAAAAAGCAGACGCAGAGCACAGCAAAGGTCAGCGGAAAGCTGTAGGCGGCCAGAAATCCGCCCACGGGCGCGCCGATGAATTTGTTCATCAGCAACTCTGCGCCTTGTTGCCGGCTATTTGCGCCGGTCAGCGCGTTTTGATTGACCAGGCGCGGCAGCAGCGTCTGCATCGACATATCAAAAAAGACCTCTAGCGTACCGATCAGCAAGCCCACGCCCATCAAGATCTGTGGCGTGATCCGTTGCAACAAGGTCAGTACCACCAGCATCAGGCAGGCGCTCACGCGGATCAGATTGGCGCTGATCAGCACCCGCTTCAGATCCAGCCTGTCAATCAGTGCGCCTGCCGGAATGCTTAGTAGCAGCCACGGCAAAGTGCGACATGCCACGATCCAGCCGATGTCGACCGGCGAGGCGCTGAATTGCCGGGCCAGCAATGGAAACGCAACCACCGAAATCCCATCTGCCAGGCATGAGAACAGTGTGGCCATCCACAAGCGGTAGAAATCCCGCGTGAGGTTGTGATCAGGTTCTGTGCGGGCAAACAATGGCGATCTTCCTGTCGGCACGCTCGATCAAGCAGTTATCTGGCGAGCTGGCCGGTTATGCGTTTGATAGGCCGCCGCCGCATGCGCACGCTATGGCAGGGCAAAGCGGGGCATAGGCGCGGGGCACAATGGTTTTAGCCTTGGTATAAAACGGCTTGCGCGGGCTGATGCGCTACCTGTCCGATCGGGCAGTTGCCCACTACGAGGGCCTTCCATAAATTCGCTGCTATTGTATTTCTTGCTGCGTAAGTTGTAAGAAATTACAGGATATTTTTCCGGTTCGGGCTATCCCCGGCCATACAGACCCGATGCTGCAGCGGCACGCTTGTATTTGTATTGGTATATCCCGGCCCAGCGCCGACAAATCAATATAAATCGATCCCGGTGATTCAGATTGCAATTCTGCAAAGTCCGGTACCGCGTATTGCCCTATGTCGCATAAAACCGGGCGTATCAACCGCATCCCGTTTTTATCTTTATATCTGCGGTCCCGGCGATCAAAGCATCCCCTTAGGGTGAAATCGCCGCCGTCATTTAAAACAGTTTGCGAAACAGGTTTCGCAGCGGAGTTAAATATGAAGAAAACAACAAAGCTGAAGCAGCTGATCAATAGCAATGAGCTGACTTTCATTATGGAAGCGCATAGTGCATTGAGCGCCCGGATTGCGGAAGAAAGTGGTTTTCAGGCCTTGTGGGGTTCGGGTTTATCTATTTCTGCCTCCATGGGCTTGAGTGACCGCAACGAAGCCTCGTGGACTCAGGTCATGGATGTGGTTGATTTTATGGTTGATAACACCCAGGTGCCGATCCTGCTGGATGGTGATACCGGTTTTGGCAACTTTAATAATGTGCGCCGCCTGGTCAAGAAACTGTCGCAACGGAATGTGGCCGGCGTCTGCCTTGAAGACAAATTATTCCCCAAAGTGAATTCGTTTATTGGCGCGGGCCAGGATCTGGCCACCATCCAGGAGTTTTCCGGAAAACTGCGCGCGGCCAAGGATAGCCAGGAAGATGCCGATTTTTGCGTGGTGGCGCGGGTAGAGGCATTGATTAGCGGCTGCCCGATGGAAGAAGCCCTGAAACGGGCGGATGCTTATAGCGATGCCGGCGCTGATGCCATTCTGATTCATTCCAAAAAAGCCGATGGCGCCGAGATTCTTGAATTTTGTCGGCACTGGCAGCGCAATACACCGGTGATTATTGTGCCCACCAAGTATTACAACACCCCGACGGAAGCATTTCGCCAAGCCGGCGTTTCTTGCGTGATCTGGGCAAATCACAGTTTGCGTGCATCGATCAATGCAATTCGTGAAGTAACGCGCACGATTAAAAGCCAGGAATCAGTGGCCATTGTTGAAGACCGGATTGCCAGTCTGAATGAAGTTTTCAAGCTGACCAATGAATTTGAAGTGCAGGCGGCGGAAAAGAAATATCTGGAAGTGTAATTGCGTTCATTTTAATAACCCGTCTGCAATGAGCCCCCTATCATGCTATCGCCTCAAAGATTTGTAGATCAGCTCGTGCAATCCGGCGTCGCTTGCTTTACCGGCGTGCCATGCTCTTATCTGACCCCCTTGATCAACGAAGTCATAGGCCGCAACGAAACCCGCTATGTGATTGCGGCCAGCGAAGGCGAGGCGGTGTCGATTGCCGCAGGAATCTGGCTGACCGGCAAAACCGCCGTCGTGCTCTGCCAGAATTCCGGTCTGGGTAATATGGTCAATCCGCTCACCTCGTTGAATGAGCCGTTTGCAATTCCCGTGCTGCTGTTGATGACGTGGCGCGGGCGGCCGGGGACCAAAGACGAGCCGCAACATCGCCAGATGGGGCAGATCATGCCCGATCTGCTTGATACGCTGGACGTCGGCTGGGCGCTGTTGCCGGATGACGAGGCGGGTTCGCGCGCGGCCGTCGAGCATGCCCTGGCCTATATCGCCCGCGAACAACGGCCCTTCGCGCTGATTCTGGGGGGCGAAACCTTCAGCCCGGCAAACCCGAGTGGCGCCACCGCAGCCGAGGCGGCGTTTCTTCCTACGCGGCAGCAAGCCCTGACCACTTTTCTGGCGCATATAGACCCGGATGCCATGGTTATCGCCACTACCGGCAAGACCGGCCGGGAGCTGTTCACCATCGAGGACCGGCCGCAGCATCTTTATTGCGTTGGCTCCATGGGTTACGCCAGCGCCATCGCGCATGGTGTGGCGTTGGGCAGCGCAGGCCCGGTGTATGTGCTGGATGGCGACGGGGCCGCGCTGATGCATCTGGGCAATTTGGCGAGCATCGGCGCGAGCGCACCGGCCAATCTCACCCACATCATTCTCGATAACGGCAGCTATGACTCGACCGGCGGGCAGCGCACCGCCGCCGACGCGGTGGACTTTGTCCGGTTGGCGCTAGCCGCCGGGTATAGCGCCGCACGGCGCTGCGCCACGCTGGATGAATTTGCCGCTGCGCTGGCGCAACCCTGCGCCGGGCCACGCTTGCTGCACGTGCCGATTCAGGTGGGGTCGATGGCCACCCTCGGCCGTCCCACGCTTACCCCGGCCGCCGTGGCGCAGCGTTTTCGCCAGACGCTGGCGGGCAGCGCCGATGCGCCCCGCCTGGCTTGCGATACAGCGCTCGAAATTGCGCCTTGCTGATCGACCCGACCGTTTACCGATAAAACTGGGAAAAATCTCGTGAACACCACTGAACTGAAGCCCGACCACAGCCTTAACCCTGTGCTGACCGGCATGGCCGTTTATGCCTCCAAAGCCATTTCCTTGCAGGCCAAAAATAATCCGGATGTCGCCAATCTGAGTTTTGGTGAGCCCGTATTCGGGCCGCCCGAATATTTGCTGGAGGCCATTGCCAACGAAGATCTGTCTATCGCGCGTTTCCTCGACGCCGCCAAGCGTTACGAGTCGCCGCGCGGCAGTCTGGCTTTGCGCCAGGCGATCGCGCACTGGTATCTGGAACGCTACGGCCTGGTGCTGGATCCGGAATGCGAAATCATGGTGACGCACGGCGGGGTAGAGGCCATCACCCTGGCCTTGCTGAGCACTACCGCCGCGGGCGAGTCGGTGGCGATCAGCGACCCGTCCTACATGCTGTACGCCCGAACCATCCAGACGCTGGAGCGCAAGGTCAAACGCTTGACCCGGCCCGCTGGCGTGCATGAATACACCGCGATGCTGGCCGACCCGGCCGCACTGGACGGGGTAAAAACCATGATCATCAATTCGCCGGAAAACCCCAGCGGCTACATGCTCAGTGACGAGGACTGGCAGCAGGTTGCCCACGCCGCAAGTCGCAACGGCACGTGGATCATTCATGACGAAGTCTATGACGCAATGGCTTTTGAACGGCGCCATCGCCCGGCGCGCGCGGTAGAGGGGCTGGCCGATAACGCGATCATCATCAACAGTTTTTCCAAGAAATTTGGTCTGCCCGGCTTACGGATAGGCTGGCTGGTGGCGCCCGCCCCGGTGATCGAACAGGCGGCCAAGGCGCATGACTATCTGTACCTGGGCGTCAATATCCAGTACGAGCAAATCGCCACGCGCCTGTTGCGCGATGGTGCGCGTAGCCCCTGGCTGCAACAGGTGTCGAAAGACATGCGTGACCGCGCCACGGTGGCGCTGTCCACGCTTGGCGCCGAGGCTGGCTTTGCCTGGCCGCGCAAGCCCTTGGGCGCGATGTTCCTGTTTCCGGAGGTCAGCGCAATCTATCGCCGCATGCCGGAGCAGTTTCGTACGCCAGGCCTGCCCGTCGGTGACGCTGTCGCCCGCTATCTGATGGACGAGGTGGGGGTGGCGGTGGTGCCAGGCTCGGTCTACGGGCCCGCCAGCAATAACCATGTGCGGATGGTCTTGTGCACGCCGCAGGAAGAATTCGAGCGCGCCTTGCAGCGGCTGGCGGCCCTGCGCTAAAGCCCTGGGCCCCGACGTCGGGGCCGTCCTCAGCCAGCAGATAAGGCAGACATGGAACAACTCAAAGCACAGTTTCATCAAGCGGGCTACGTGCATCAATCAGCGCAGCAAAGCGGCCTCGACCTGGCACCGTTGCGTGCCGAGCATGACCGCCTTGAACTGGCGGCGCAGGCCGCTTTGCTCAATCATGCGGCCACTCCGCCCAGCACGCTGATTGCGGTGGCAGAAGCCCGCGACCGGCAGCAGCTGTGCCGCTTTGAACATATCGCGGGAAGCTCGCCGTTTTTCCGGCACCAGGTGGTGGGCGCGCTGCAAAGCGTGGCCGAGGCGCTGGTGGGCGCGCCGCTGCTGCTGTTTAAAGACAAATGCAATCTGAAACGACCCGGAGGCGGCGGGTTTGCGCCGCACCAGGATATTACGGCCTACCGCCACTTTGATAGCTCGTTTCATATCACGGCCGCACTGATGCTGGAACCCGCCACCGCCCGCAATGGCGCCCTCGAAATGGCCGCGCCCGGTTGGGCGAAGGGGCAGCACGACACACTGATAAACACACCACGTGGACGTCTGCCCGTGCTGCCCAGCTATGTGGGTGGGGCCAGAAATGGCGATATCCGGGACGAGTTCGCCGCCACCATGCACTGGAATCTGCTTGAGGCAGCGCCCGGAGATATTGTGTTCTTCGATTCGTTTGTGCCGCATCGCTCGGCCGAAAACCGCTCGGACCACACCCGCCGCATCCTGTTTTTTACCTTCAGCCTGCAGGCGGAGGGCGAGCGCTACGCACCGTATTACCGCGCCAAGCGCGAGCAGCCCGGCCATCCGATGTTCCATGTGTCGACGCCGACTTTGCACGATGCGCTGACCTGAAGCGCAGCGGGTGCGCACCCGCTGCCCCGACCCTTGCCACCCGGAAACCCTATGAGCACTCCTGACCGGCTTTTTACGCCCGGCCCTTTGAATACCAGTTCGAGCGTGCGCGCTGCCGCGGCCGCCGATCTGGGCTCAAGGACGCCTGCAGCGATCACATTGACGCAGAATTTGCAGCACGCCATAGCCAGGATTGCCGGCCTCGGCGACGCGCACAGCGTGGTGCCCATCCAGGGCAGCGGCACGTTTGCGGTCGAGGCCATGTTGACCAGTTTGCTGGACGCGCACAGCCACGTCCTGATCATCGAGAACGGCGTATATAGCGCCCGCATGACAGAGATCTGCCGCATCCACCGCATCTCGCACGAGGTGCTGCGGCTGGATCCGTATCAGGCGCTCGACCTTGTGCTGGTGGAGCAGCGCCTGCAGCAGAGCGGGCACATCACCCATCTGGCGGCCGTCCATTTTGAAACTGCCCTCGGCGTGCTGAACGATCTGGAAGGACTGTCGCGCCTGGCCGTACAGCATGGCGCACTGCTGTTGCTGGATGTCATCAGCACCTTTGGCGCCATGGCCTTGAATATCGAGCCGCGGCGGATTGCGGGCATGGCCTTGTCGGCCAACAAATGTCTGCATGGTTTGCCGGGTGTGGCCTTTGTGATTGCGCGGACTGACCTGCTGTTGCAGAACAACGCGCCGCGCTCGCTCAGCCTTGATCTCAAAGCGCAATGGCTGGGTTTGCAGCAAGACGGGCAATGGCGTTTTACGCCGCCGCTGCAAGTGTTGCTGGCGCTGCAACAAGCAATTCAGGAATACGAGCAACACGGTGGCCAGGCCGCCAGGCTAAAGACCTACGCGCTGCGGGCGGAACATTTGCTGGCGGGCATGCGGCAAATCGGCTTTGCCCCGGTGATCGCCGCGCAATATCGCGCCCCGATCATCATGACGTTTCAAGCCGCGCCCGGGGTGATGCTGCCCATGGACCAGCTCCATGCCTGGCTGGCGCAGCAAGGGCTGCATATCTATCCGACCAGACACGCCAATCCGCATTCGTTTCGGGTGGGGGTGATCGGCGAGTTGAGCATGCTGGATATCGATGAGCTGGTCGCAGCGCTGGCGCGTTTTGTCGCGCTCGCGGCCACCGAGGGGCGCGAGCCTGATCCGAGGTGCGAAACAGTATGCCCACACTAAACCAGTACTTGCAGCAAGCGCCGGCGCAGTCTTCCAAGGCCATCGCGCAGGCGGCCAAGGCGAATCCGCAGATCCTGAACCTGAGCATAGGCGAACCGGACTTTGCCTTGCCGCAGCAGGTGCTGGATGCCGTGGCGGCTGAAGATCTGCAGCTTGCACCGCTGTTGCAAGGGCTCAAAGCCTACGAACATTCCTGCGGCGCTTTGACGCTGCGGCGCGCCATCGCAGCGTGGTATGCGCAGCGCTACGGCCTGCAGATTGACCCCGAGCAAGAAATCCTGGTGACCCATGGCGGCATGCAGGCGCTGAACGTGGCGCTGCTGTGCGTGACCAATCCTGGCGATGAAGTCCAGCTGAGCGATCCTGGCTACACCTTGTACGATCGCGCCATTCATTTGATGGGGCGGCGCGTAAGGCGCTATCGCCGGGCGGCGGCGGAACATGAGTTTCTGGACTTCAGCATCGCCGCCTCCAGCCAGGCTGTGCTGCTTAACTCGCCGGAAAATCCCACTGGTTACGTCAGCAGTGCGGCAGATTGGGCGCGGATTCAGAGCGAGGTGGCGCGCGCCGGTTGCTGGCTGGTGCACGACGAAGTCTATGACACGCTGGCGCTGAGCCGCCCGCACCAGCCGGCATGGGCACATGCGGGCTTGCGCGAGCGCTCGCTCCTGGTCAACAGCTGCTCAAAGAAGTTCGGGGTGCCAGGCTTGCGCATAGGCTGGCTGATCGCCGCGCCAGAAGTGATCGCCTTGGCGGCGCGCGTGCATGAGTCGATGTGTTTGAGCGTAAACCCGTGGGCGCAACGCATTGCGACGCGGCTGTTGACAGACCCTGGCCTGAGCACCTGGTGCGAGCACAACGCGCAGACATTGCGGGAGCGCAATCTGTACGCCCTGAATGCGCTCGGGCCCGCCAGCGGTTTCGCCTGGAACCGCACGCCGCGCGGGGGCATGTTTCTGTTTCCCGAGGTCAGTGCGATCTATCAAAACCTGCCCGCGGCATACGCCGGTTCTGACGTTTCGGCGTCAGACGCGGTGGCGAAATATCTGTTGCAGGCGCACGAAATCGCCGTGGTTCCCGGCGACTTGTATGGCCAGGCAGGCGCCGGACATATCCGCTTGACCAATTGTGGCGACGGCGCGGTATTTCAGCGCGCTATTTCCCGCATGGCGGAAATACATAAAGCAATCTGGGCGTGATGCCCATCCAGAACCCAAAAAGGTTTTTGCGGAGTCGACAATGACAGAAAAGCTGGATCCCCGTGTGTTTGAAATTGCGGACTGCTGGCTGCAGGCCACAGGCTATCAGCCTGCTTTTGATGCCTATAACCAGCGCTTGCAACAGATTTTTAATGGCAAATGGCCGGTATGTTATCCGCCACCGGTATTCAAGGCTGGTTACGTTGCGCAAATAGGCGATATTGCGCGGCAATTGCTGGAACTGGTGTTTCAGATTCCCGAGCGGATTTTTGCCGGGGATTTGCAGAAAATGCTGCAAGCGCAAGGATTGCCGCAATCCCGGGTCGAATATTTTTTGCAGGCCGCCTCGCCGCGCCAATTGGGGCGGGCTCGATTACTGGCGCGACCCGATGCAATTCTGACCGAGCGTGGATTCCAGTTTGTCGAAATGAATGTCACGCCCTCACTCGGCGGCCTCGGCTCCACCAACCGCTGCGCGCGTAGCTTTGAAAGCGATGCGCTGTATCACGCTATTGCGCAATCAGGCGTGGCGCTGAGCAAGCCGGATATCAATCAGCACTGGGGCGCCATGATGCGCGCGCAATGCCAGACATGGTCGCCGCAGCGCGCCACTGTTTTGCTGGAGCTGCTGGATAATCCGGCCGAGCAGCCGGAATTGAATTTTGCGTGGCCTGATTTTATCAATATGGTTAAAGAAAGCGGATTCGAGGTCATTACCGGCAATACCGGCGAATTGACCATCGATGCCAGCGGCGTGTATTGCCGCGGCAAAAAGGTGGACGTGGTTTATACCGATTTTGTGTACGCCGAGCAAATGCAATATCAGGTCGATGCGCAAATCATTGCCGATCTGGCCACAGCCGAAGCAAACGGATTAATTGATTTTATTGGCTCGCCAGCCGCGTGTGCCATCTATGACAACAAAATCAATCTGGCCTTTTTAAGCAGCCCGCAATATCGCCACTATTTTACGGCGCAGGAAGCGGCACTGATTGATCAATATATACCGCCCTCTTTTATTCTCAATAAAGAAACGTTGCCGCTGGCTTTGGCACAACGGCAACGTTTTGTCGTTAAACCCGGGTTGGGACTATGCGGTTTTGGCGTGGAATTTGGCAAAAACCATGACGACGCCTCGTGGCAGCGCTTGCTGGAACAATTGGTGGCAGCCGAGGAACCGTATTTGTTGCAACAGCTGATCGAAGACATCTGGACCTACACGCTGGCGGCGTGGCAAGGCGCAAACCGGATGATCTGCATGGGCTCCATCGTGCTGGATGGTCAATACAGCGGCACTTTTGTGCGGGAAGACTGGTACGACGGCGTGCCGATTGCGGTCAACCTGGCCCAGGGCAGCAGCTTTACGGTCGGCTTTGAGGCGGCATAAGCCAGCCTTGTTACGCAGCGTTTTTTACGGAGTTCGCAGCATGTACATCGCTTGTTTAATGGCTGGCATAGGCAGCCGGCTTGCCCCCCTGACCACGCATTGCCATAAGGCGACGCTGGACGTGGCCGGTCAATCGCTGATCGCGCGGCAACTGGCGCATTTTGCCGCGGCGGGGCTGGCTGACGCCACCTTCGTGCTGGGCCATGGTGCCGCCGAGCTGGCCGTGCAGATCGCCCATGGTTTTGCCAAACAGCCGTTTCGTCTGATCAATAACCCGCACTACGTCACCCGCAATCTGGACTGGAGTGCCTGGCTGGCCTTATCGAGCGTGCAAGACGATGTGATTTATTTTGAAGGCGATTTGCTGGTGCCGCCGTCGCTACTGCGCCAACTTGCGGCCAGCCCGGCGGATATCTGCATCGCGGTTGATTCCTTAAGCCAGAGTCCCTCCATCGACACGGTGGCCTACGCCGCGCAAGGCAAGGTGGCGGCGCTGCAGTTTGTCGAGCACGGCCGCGCACAACTGCAGCGCGCTGATGGCGCATTGGGCGAGCTGATCTGCACGGTCAAGCTCAGCAATCGCGCCCGCCAGTTTGTGGTGGATGCGCTGGCGCGGCTGGACTACACCGGGCCGATGCAGCTGTACCAGATTCTGGAGCGCGCCTTTGCCCGCTTTGACACCTCTTATGTGGATGCCGAGGGCCGCCCGTGGGTGGAGATCGATAACGCTGGCGACCTGGCGCGTGCGCGCGATCTGGCTGCCGCCATTGCCGCCGCCTGAGCGGGACTGATTCTGGAATCAATATGAATGAAGCTGTGATGGCCTTAGGGCCGTATGCCTCCAAGCGCATCTCCGAAGCGGCCAAGCGCGATGCGTCTATCGTCAATCTGAGCATCGGCGAACCGTTTTTCGGTCCGCCGGAGCCGCTGTTGCAGCAGATCGAAACCGAGGATTTAAGCCTCGCTACTTTTCTGCAGTGCGCCAAATCCTATGAGACGACGCAGGGATCGCTCGCCTTGCGTCGGGCGATATCGCGTTGGTATTTGCGCCGCTATGGCCTGGTGGTGAATCCCGACACCGAAATCCTGGTGACGCATGGTGGGGTGGAAGCGCTCACGCTGGCGCTGCTGGCGTGCACAGCGCCGGGCGACCGCGTGGCGCTGACCGATCCGTCTTATATGTTGTATCAGCGTGCCTTGCTCACGCTGGGCCGGCAGCCGGATGTGTTCCTGCGTCCGCCTGCGTACGACGAATATGCTGCCTTGCTCGGGCAGAACGACGCTTTTGTGCAAGGGCTGCGCAATGCAGCGGCGCTGATCATCAATTCACCCGAGAATCCAACGGGTTATGTGCTCTCCGAAAATGATTGGCGCCAGGTGATGGCACACGCGGATGAGGGCAAAACCTGGGTGATCCATGACGAGGTGTACGACAGCATGACGTTCGGGCGTGCGCATTTTTCGGCGCGACGCTTTGACCGCAGCGGCAAACGTCACATCCTGCTCAACAGCATGTCGAAAAAATTCGGTGTACCCGGCTTACGCATCGGCTGGATGGTGGCGTGCCCGGAAGTGATCGAAGCGGCGGGCAAAGTGCATGACTACCTGGTGCTGGCGGTGAACGCGCAATACGAACGCATCGCGACGCGGATACTCGATTACCCGCAAATTGACGCCTGGTTAAGCCAGCAAACCGAGCTGATTGCAAAGCGCTCGCAGGCGGTGCAAAGCACGCTGACCGCAGCGCGCGGATTTGCATGGACCCGCAAGCCCATGGGCGGCATGTTTGCCTTTCCCCAGGTGGCCGCGCTGGCCAACAGTTTGCCCGCCAGCGCGCGCGCGGCCAGCGCCGGAGAAGATGTGGCCACGTTTCTGTTGCAGCAAGCCCGGGTGGCGACCGTGCCTGGCGCGGTGTATGGGCAGCAAGGGCAGGACCACCTGCGCATGGTGCTATCGGCGCCGCCTGCGGCGTTTGATGCGGCGCTGCAGCGCCTGAGCGCTTTACCCACGCTACAGTTGGCGGCGAGGACGTCATATGCCTAGCCCCAGCAAATCCTGGTTGATGCCGGGCGCCTATATGGACGGCGCCAACAATGTAACCGGGCTTAATGTCTTGCTCGGCGTGGCTGCGCTTTATCTGGCCCTGCATCAACAAACCCGGTTTGCGCTGGGCATGGTTTATATCACTGCCATTCTGGACCACCTGGATGGTTATCTGGCGCGACGCTATTTCTTTAAAGATCAAACCCGGCGCGCATTTGGCAAACAGCTGGATACGCTGGCGGATCTGGTCAATTTCAATATCGTGCCTGCCTTGTGCCTGACGCTGTTGCTGGATGGCTATGGCGCCTGGCTGGTCGCATCGGCGCTGGTGTTATGTGGCTGCGTGCGGCTGGCGCATTTCAATATCACATCCGATGGCGCTGGCCATTGCAGTACCGGCTTGCCGACCACCAATGCAGGTTTTCTGATTGCCAATTTGTTAATGCTGTTTGTTGCTGGCCATTGTCCGGCAGGGCTAGTGCTGGCGCTCTCCGCCCTGATTGCGCTGGCGCAAATCGTGATGTTGCAGATCAGGCTGCCCGCCACGGCCATGAGCGTGGCGCTGTTTTCATTTGTTTTCTTTTCCAATCTGGCGTTTTGCAGCCTTTATAAATAACGCCGACACTAAAAAGAGCACCTTATGGCACATGTGGTTTTTCTTGATAGCACGGCAATCGGGCTGAATGCGTTTCGCTCGGCCAAAAAAATGGGGCATCGCGTGACACTGGTCAAGCCGACCCGCTCCACCAGCTTTATTGATCTGATGGCCAAAGATCCGGCACGTCTGGCGCCCCATCTCGCGTTTACCGATCACTATCTGTTGGTGGATGACCTGGAAAAGCACAACGTCAGCCAGCTATTACGCCGCCTGGCCGAGGTGGACCCGATCGACGCAATTATCAGTACCGCCGAAACCGGCATTGTGCCGGCGTCGATTGCAGCGGAAGAATTCGGCACGCTTTATCCCTCGGCTGAGGCGTTGCGCGCCGCGGTTTTCAAAAACGAATTGCGCGCCACCCTGGCCGCTCACGGCATCCGCTCGCCAGAATTTGAAGTCCTGACCGAAGCAGATTTATTGCAGGGCCCGCGCAAAATCAAATTGCCGTTTGTGGTCAAGCCGGTGCGCGGCTTTGCCAAACAGTTTTCCGCCATTTGCCGAACCCAGGCCGACTTTGAGCAATATGTATTGGCATTGCAGCAGAGCCGTGAGAAATCGGACGCCATCGATCAGATCATCAGTCACGAATATATTGTTGAAGAATACGTAAGCGGCATGCTGCATTCCGCGGAAACCATCGTGCGCGACGGCCGGGTGATGTGTTACGCCACCACCTCGCGCTATCGGGCCCATTATTACGATTTGCTCGAGCTGGCCGCCGTGATGCCATCCGGCTTGGCCGACGCAAAAAAAGCGGAAATTAACCAGTATTTGCAGACGGTATTTTCTGCATTGGGCATACAGATCGGCCTCTACCACGTTGAGCTGCTGATGACCGAGACGGGGCCGGTATTGGTGGAAATAAATGCGCGCATGATGGGCAGCGTCTCGCCGGTCATGTATCAGATGCTGACGGGTCAGGATGCCTATGAGCACCTGGTCCGCCTGCATCTGGGCGAGCCGGTGGAAGTGAATGATGCGGGCTTTGCCGCCGCTGGCATTACGCTTGCCGTTGCGGCGCGCCATGGCGGGCGCATTGCGGCCACGTTTGAACAAGGGCAGTTGCAGGCACTGCTTGATCAATACGGCATTACGTTTAATACGCTGGCCATCGAGGCGGGCAAGCAGATCGACAAATACGAAGGCAATCTCAGCATCATGGGGCACGTGATCTGCACTGCCGAAACGCCGGAAGCAGTGGCACACAAGGCCCACCGCTTTTTGTGCGAGCTGGATCCGCTGATCGGGCTGGAGACGGCCAAGTACTTTGCCTGAACGCGCACAAGGCCCCGCGCCACACACCGTGGCCGGGGCCTTGCGCAGCGGCCGCGCGGGCTGGCTTAGCCAGTGGCCAGCGCCACGCCCGCCGACGCGCCTTGTCGCACATTAATGACCGGGATATGCGGCGTCAGTGGCGTCTGGCGCAGCAAGGCGCCGCCATATTGGCCACCAAACACCATCGGCCCGAGGCAAACAAAAAACCGTTGCCCTGCCGCGTGGGCAGCGCTGGCGTAGCTCCATAAGGTGGGTATTTTTTCTTGCAGTACATACGGGCTGCCCGAGACCAGCGCAGCGTGCAGGATCTGCAGCCAGGCCAGATCGGTCACATTGGCGCCGATGGTCACGGCTGCACCGCCGTAGTCGGCCGCAGGTTTCAGCACCCACGCGTCCCGCTGGGCCAGGGCACGCTGCATGCTTGCCTCGTGCAGGCGGAAGGTGGCGGGGACCAGACGCGCCAGCAGCGCGCGCTCGGCGGGCGAGTAATAGTCTGCAAACTGGCTGGCGCTCAGTAGCTCAAGGTTGGCTTTGTTATCGAACAGCATATTTGCCGGCGGCGCGATCATGGCCACCTGCTGCTTTGCGTCTGCTTCCGCCAGGCGATACAGAAAATCGGGTGCGACGTGCAAGGCACGCATTTCGGCATAGGTAAACATGCCGTAGACGATATCGACCTGGCGATCGCCATAAAAAACACCGTCCTCGCGAAACGTCAGGTCTTGCGCCAGCCCGTTGGCATAGGCAAAACCGTGCTCGCGCAAGGATTTGACCAGGTAAGCATGACCCAGCAACGGCGACTGCAAGTCCTGCGGGTCGACCATGGCTTCAAAAAACAGCGGCGCGGCTTTGTTGGCCACGGCGGTGGGCAGGAGCGCCCGGATCGCCGCCAGCCAGGTTTGCAGCATCGGTGCCGCCCGGCACTGGACGTTTTGTGCGGTCAAATGCTGGTGATACTGATCCGCGAGAAACCCCGCCGCAATTCCGTCGCAAAAACCGATACCGCCCAGCGCGGAGCCGACGTTGATCTCAACCGCGCTAAAGCCCGCTTCGGTCAGCAAAAAGTCCGGCCGTGCAAACGCGCGGGCGGCATTCAATAACTTAGGGCTACAGAAATGCTGGATAAAACGGGCTTCGGCGGCGGGAATGCCCTGAAACGCCAGCATGGCAGCGATATCCCCGCCAAAAATACGTTCGGGCAAAGACATCAGTATGCGCACCAGTTCGGTCGAAGCCTGCGCCAGTGCGCTGATGGTCGACCGGGTAAACAAAGGCGGCGGAAAAACGATGTTCTGCAGTGGCTCGCCCGCACGCGCCTGCGCCGCTTTAAAAGCGGCCACGGCTTCGGCTGCAGTCAGGCGCTGCTGACTAAGGTAGTGCTGCCACTGCGCGTTGGCGGGTTCATCTAGAAATTGCATATCCGGATATCCTTCAGACCTCGGTGCAGGCAGGCGTCAGTCATTCAGGCGGGCCGAATCCAGGCCAGTCAGGCCCAGTGATTGCCGGGTCCTGGCATCGATGTCTATCCAGAAGGCCACCACCGGTTTGTCGTCTATCAAACGTGGCGCGGCAATGCGTTGCACGCTGACGCCCATGCGCTTGAGCAAGCGTTCATTGCCCACTGCAGAGAATGCAATCAGCTTTTCTGCGCCGTGCTCGAGCGCGGTGCGCACAATGCCGGACATCAAGCGACAGGTGTTTGCCCAGGCTTCTGGCGCGGACAGCGCCATGCCTGCGGGCGGGCTGATGGCAAAGCGCGACAGCTCCCAGATTCGGGGGTCACAGGGCAGGGGCATTTCGCCCACCAGTTCGGGAAACACTTCTTTCAACAGATAAGAAGTATGCGTGGGCAGCAGGCGCCCACAGCCACAGACGTCGCCGGAGGGGCCGTGGGCCACCACGTAGACGGTGTCGCTGCGATCAAAGTCGTCGCGCTCCAGGCCATTTTCAACCGGTAATGGCCAGCCCATCTTTTCAAAAAATATCCGGTATCGATACTGCGCCAGATTTAACTCTGCCTGCGGGCCTATGGTTTTTTTGGTGCCAGTTACAAGTTGTAACATCGGGAGTTTCAATGGAAGTTGAAGTGTCCCAATTAGAGTTCGCAAAATGGTGCGATAAAAAGCTGCCATTTTGGGCAGGTAAAAAAGCAACATCAAAACGTGGATTAAATGCCCATGGTTGAATCGACCAGGATTCTGGTTTTATTCTGCCAGTCTTGTGTTTTAAGCCAGAGATCAAGCATGGCCTCGGTGCGTTGTTGCCCCAGATCGTAACCCGCGCAATCGCAGAGCATCAGATTGGTCGAAAAACCACACGGGGCCAGGCTGTAGGTGCCGTACTCGCAGGAAAACCACGCCCAGCCTATGGATAAGGGTTGCGGGCTTTGGTAGCTGATCCATTCCGAGTAACCGGCAAGCACGGCGGGCAGGCCCTGATGTTGCAACTCGCCAGATAGACAGGCATCTTGCCAGGCCAGGTAGGGCTGAAAGCAAAAATTTGCAAGGTCCGCATAGCCGATACGTACCAGGCCGTCCGGGATTAGCAATTTCATATATTTTCTCGCGATTGAATCAGGATCAAAGTCAGGATTCTGGTCGTGACCAGGTTCTTATCGTAGTCAATGCCACGCTAATAATGTAACTGTCCATTGGGGCAATAAAATTAAATGGTGACCTGGAGAGAGCATTATCTGAATGTTGTTGCCGAGGCAACGACGGCCGAAGACGTTTTTAGAATCGCGGGCAAACTCGTAAGCCAATTGGGTTTTGAATATAGCTCCTACGGTGTGCGCCTCCCATTGCCTGTCAGCAATCAACGCTTTGTGCTGTATTCGAATTATCCGGCGGCATGGGAAACCGCATACGTCAGTCGGAATTACTTTCAGGTTGACCCCACCGTGCAGCATGGGCTAACCCGCACCGAGCCGCTGGTGTGGGCCAGCAGTCGCCTCAAACTTAAAAACGAATTCTGGGAAGAAGCGGAGCAACATCAGCTGTCACAAGGCTGGTGCATGCCCGTGCGCGGCCTGCGCGGCGATGTGGGCATGATGTCGTTTGTGCGCTCGGGTGAGCAGATCGAGCAAAGCGAGCTGGACGCCAAAGAAGTGCGGATGTCCTATCTGACCCATGCGGTACAGGGCTCGATCAACTCGCTGCTGATGGCACGCTACGTGCCGGAAAGCCGGCAAGAACTGACGGTGCGGGAAAGAGAAGTCATGCGGTGGACCGCTGCGGGCAAAACCTATTCCGAGATCGGCATGATCCTGGCCATCGACGAGCGCACGGTCAAATTCCATATCAAGAACTCGATGACCAAACTCAACGCGGTCAACAAGACGGATGCGGCGGTCAAAATGGTCAAGCTGGGCTTGCTGGGATAAAGCGGCAGCCGGGTGCCAGAAAAAAGCCCGATGGTTTGCGCCATCGGGCTTTGCTTATTCAAAAATAAACGCATTACACCTTGCTAAACACCATACGCGAGCCGTTGGCGTCCACCTTGATCGTATCCTTGGCGGCAAACTCGCCTGCCAGCAATTGCTTGGCCAAGGGGTTTTCGATTTCGCTCTGGATGGCGCGTTTCAGCGGACGGGCGCCATACACCGGATCGAAGCCCGCGTCGGCCACCACTTCGAGCGCGGCGTCGCTCACTTCCAGCCCGATTTCCATTTGCGCCAGCCGTTGTTGCAGGCGGCCCAGCTGGAAGCGCGCGATATTGCGGATCTGCGATTGGTCCAGCGCGTGGAACACCACCACTTCGTCAATCCGGTTAATAAACTCGGGCCGGAAATGCGTTTTAACTTCGGCCAGCACCGCCAGTTTCACCACCTGATAATCATCCGATGCCATGGCCTGGATTTGCTGCGAGCCCAGGTTGGACGTCATCACGATCACCGTATTCTTGAAATCGACTGTGCGGCCCTGGCCATCGGTAAGGCGGCCGTCGTCCAGCACTTGCAGCAGCACGTTAAACACGTCCGGATGTGCTTTTTCGACTTCATCCAGCAGGATGACGCTGTACGGTTTGCGGCGGATGGCCTCGGTCAGATAACCGCCTTCTTCGTAGCCGACATAGCCCGGCGGTGCGCCAATCAGGCGGCTGACCGAGTGCTTTTCCATAAATTCGCTCATGTCGATGCGGATCAGGTGCTCATCCGAATCAAACAAAAACTCCGCCAGCGCCTTGGTCAGTTCGGTCTTGCCGACGCCAGTGGGGCCGAGGAACAAGAACGAACCATACGGCTTGTTAGGATCAGCCAGGCCCGAGCGCGAACGGCGGATGGCATCGGAGACCAGGCGCACGGCCTCATCCTGGCCCACCACGCGTTTATGCAGCGCGTCTTCCATGCGCAGCAATTTGTCGCGCTCGCCTTGCATCATCTTGCTCACCGGAATACCTGTAGCGCGGCTGACCACTTCGGCGATTTCTTCCGCGCCCACTTGCGTGCGCAGCAATTTGTTTGGCGTGTTGGCGCTGCCCTCGGCCGCTTCGGCGGCGTGCAGACGTGCTTCCAGCTCCGGCAACTTGCCGTATTGCAGCTCGGAGGCCTTGTCCCATTCGCCGGCTCGGCGCGCGGTGTCCATCGCCAATTTAACCTGCTCGATTTCTTCCTTGATCGACTGGCTGCCCAATACGGCGGCTTTCTCGGCCTTCCAGATTTCTTCAAGGTCGGAATACTCTTTTTCCAGCTCGCCAATCTCGGTTTCGATCAGACCCAGCCGGCGTTGGCTGGCCTCATCCTTCTCGCGTTTGACGGCTTCGCGTTCAATCTTGAGCTGGATAATGCGGCGGTCCAGCTTGTCCATTACCTCCGGCTTGCTGTCGATTTCGATCTTGATGCGCGACGCGGCTTCGTCAATCAAATCAATGGCTTTATCGGGCAAGAAACGGTCGGTGATATAGCGATGGCTTAGTTCGGCCGCTGCCACGATGGCCGGATCGGTGATCTCGACGCCATGGTGTATCTCATACTTTTCTTGCAAGCCGCGCAGGATGGCGATGGTGTCTTCCACGCTGGGCTCTTCCACCAGCACTTTCTGGAAGCGCCGTTCCAGTGCGGCATCTTTTTCGATGTTCTGGCGATATTCATCCAGCGTGGTGGCGCCGATGCAATGCAGTTCGCCGCGCGCGAGGGCAGGCTTGAGCATATTGCCGGCGTCCATGGCGCCTTCCGCTTTACCCGCACCCACCAGCGTGTGGATTTCATCGATAAAGATGATGGTGCTGCCTTCGTCCTTGGCCAGTTCGCTCAGCACGGCCTTCAGGCGTTCTTCAAACTCGCCGCGATATTTGGCGCCAGCCAGCAAGGACGCCAGATCGAGCACCAGCACGCGTTTGTGCTTGAGCGAATCCGGCACTTCGCCGTTGATAATGCGTTGCGCCAGGCCTTCGACAATGGCGGTTTTGCCCACGCCAGGTTCGCCGATCAGCACCGGGTTGTTTTTGGTGCGGCGTTGCAATACCTGGATGGCGCGGCGGATTTCATCGTCCCGGCCGATCACCGGGTCGAGCTTGCCTTGGCGCGCACGTTCGGTCAGATCGGTGGTGTATTTAGTCAGTGCTTCACGCTTCTGGTCGGCATCGGCGCTATCCACGCCCGCACCGCCGCGCACGGCTTCAATCGCGGCTTCGATGGCGGCCTTGTTGCCACCGTGCTGCTTGAACAAGCGCGCGGTGTCGCCTTTGTCATCGGCCAGCGCCAAGATAAACAGATCGCTGGAGATGAATTGATCGCCACGTTTGGTCGCGGCTTTGTCGGTCAGATTAAGCAGGTTGGCCAGATCACGCGATACGGTGATCTCGCCGCCGTTGCCTTCCACCTTGGGCAAACGTTCGATCGACTGCGTGAGCGCCTGCTTCAGCGGCTGGGCATTGACGCCAGTGCGAGCGAGCAGGGCGGGGATGCCGGAATCGGCATCGTTAAGCAAAGCCAGCAGCAAATGTTGCGGCTCGATATAGGCATTGTCATTGCCCAGCGCCAGGCTTTGGGCGTCGGCAAAGGCTTGTTGAAATTTGGTTGTGAGTTTGTCAAAGCGCATGATTGGCCCTCTGGTAAGTCGTGCAATTGACCAAAAGATGGGCACCACCGGACGCTTTTCAAGCGAGCAGTCAGAAAAGACCGCGCTGCGGTCAGGGTCAGGCTCTGCGCTATGCGCGCGGCAGCCTGGGGTGGGCATGGCCCGCGCGGGCCGTGGCCGGGCTGGGGGTTATGGTGCGTGGCCCACCACGCGGTTGCGGCCGTTGTGTTTGGCCTGGTACAGCGCTGCGTCGGCGCGGGCCAGCGCGGCGGAGAGCGCTTCCGGCGCGGCATAAGTGGTCACGCCAAAGCTGGCGGTCACCGCCAGGGCTTCGGGCCATTGCGCGGCGCCTATATGTAAACGCAGTTTTTCTGCTAGCCGTGTCGCCGCTTCAAACGGCGTATTGGTACAGATCAGCATGAATTCCTCGCCGCCCCAGCGCACCAGATAATCGCTATGGCGAATCTGGCTGCCCAGTTCACGTACCAGTTGCTTCAGCACCGCATCGCCCACGCCGTGGCCGCGTTCGTCGTTGATGCGTTTGAAGTGGTCCAGATCAATAAACAGGATGGAGAAGGTATCGACGCCTTTGCGCGCTTTTTTCATTTCGCGCACCAGTTCGTCGCGTATGCCGGCGCGATTGCGCGCGCCTGTGAGCGGATCGCGGCGCGCGGCTTCTTCGATGCGCAGGTTCTGGATTTCGAGCGAGATATTCATCGCTTCCAGTTCTTGTTGGCGCGCGCGGCTGGCGGCCAGGTTCTGCCGGACCCGATGCAGGCCGAGTAACAGATAGATCAGCGCGGCACCCGCCCACACCGCCACAATCAGCAAGAGCAAGGCTTCGCGGCTGATCCATTTGCCGCGGAAAGCCAATGCCTTGATGTCGATGGTATGCAGGCCCGGCTCGCGCAGGCCGGGCGTGGCAATCTGCAACATCACCACATTGGATAAATCCACCGCTGCGTAGTCGGCCGCGACCTGGTTATCAGCCAGCCATGCTGAGTTCACATTCATATTGCGCAAGGGAATGCTGATGTGATCGGGCTCGGCGGCAGGGTCGGGGGTGATGTCGAGTTCGTTCAGCTTCCAGCTGTTTTCGTTATCGGCACGCGATTGCGCCAGATCAAAGTTGCGCAGGAACAAACGCAGGCGATGGCTGCCCGGGCCGTGATAACTAGCTTCGAGATAAACCGAGTCATAGGCCGACAGATCAACGCCATGCGCCAGACTGTCAGTGCGGATATCCAGCTGGCAATACGGGCTGGCGGCTTTGCTGCCCACGCTGCATTCAAGGCGACCGCCGTGTGCAGCGCCAAAAAATTGCGCGATGGAGTCGCCCTCGGGGCGGTCGTCCGTGACGCTGTACCGATATCCAGTTTGCGGGCTGATGTCCAGACGGCGGTTCATGCCCCAGTGTTGCCAGCCCAGCAACACCAGCGTGAGCAAGATCAGTCCCGCCATCACATAACGCAGTTTGCCTACGTCGTGAGCCATGCTTTGCCTGAGCGCGATAAATGATTGTTATGAGGCGGCACGACGTGGCGTGCAGCTATGCCAGCATCATAAAGGTCGCGCGCAATTTGAGCATGTGCGGCGTGCTGGTTGGCGTATACACGCCGAAACTCGGCAGACAAATGCGGCCTGCTTACAACAACTCAGGTCGCATGCTGCGCGCGATACCACGCCAGCTTGTCGGCCAGGCTCACCACGTTGCCGATGATGATCAGCGCTGGCGGCTTGATTTGCGCCTCGATAATTTGTTGCGGCAAGCTCGCCAACGTGCCGATCAGCACGCGTTGTTGCGGCAGCGTGGCCTGCTGCACGACGGCGGCAGGGGTGTCGGCGGCGCGACCGTGGCTGATCAGCTGCGCGCACAGCCGCGGCGCCTGCGCTACGCCCATATACACCACTACGGTTTCGTTGGGATTGGTCAAACGCGGCCAGTCCAGCTCGATTTCGCCTTCGCGGCGATGGCCGGTCACCAGCGTGACCGATTGCGCATGATCACGATGCGTCAAGGGGATACCGGCGTAACACGAAGCCCCGGCCGCCGAGGTAATGCCCGGTACCACCTCAAACGGCACGCCGTGCTGCGCCAGTTCTTCGATTTCTTCACCGCCGCGACCAAAAATAAACGGATCGCCCCCCTTCAGCCGCACTACGGTCTTGCCTTGCTGCGCCAGCGTGACCAGCAGGGCGTTGATGTCCTGTTGCGGCAGTGCGTGGTTGCTGGCCTTTTTGCCCACGTAAATGCGCTCGGCATCGCGCCGCACCAGCTCGACGATGGCGGGCGAGACCAGATTGTCATACAGCACCACATCGGCCTGTTGCATCAAACGCAGTGCGCGAAAGGTGAGCAGATCCGGATTGCCGGGGCCGGCGCCGACCAGATAAACCGCGCCGCGATTGAGTTCGCCCTCGTCGGCGCTGGCCAGTTGCGTCTGCAATTGCGCCAGCGCGGCTTCGACATCACCCGCCAGCGCCTGCTCGGCGGCCGGGCCTTCCAGCGCACTTTGCCAAAAGCGCCGCCGCGCACGTTCGTTGTCGCCAAAGCGGGCTTTGACCGCGTCACGCAAATCACCGGCCAGGCGCGCCAGCGTGCCATAGCCTTGCGGTAACAGCGCTTCGAGGCGGGTGCGGATCAAGCGCGCCAGCACCGGGGCGCGGCCGCCGGTGGAAATGGCAATCTGCAAGGGCGAGCGGTCGATCAACGCCGGCACGATAAACCGGCACAGCGCCGGATTGTCGACCACATTGACCAGAATGCCGCGCGCTTCGCAGTCGGTGAACACCTGCTCGTTGACCGGGGTGTCATCGGTGGCGGCAATGACTACCCGCTGTCCAATCACATCGGCTGTTTGATAATCCCGCGCCAACCATGTCACTTGCCCATCGGCTGCCCATTGCGCCAGTTCGGCCACCAGGGTGGGGGCCACCACCTGCACAGTGGCGCCCGCGCTCAATAGCAGACGACATTTGCGCAAAGCCACTTCACCGCCGCCGACGACCAGCGCGTGTTGTTTTTGCAGATTGAGAAACAGCGGAAAGGTATCCATAACGAGCGGTAATGATCCAGATCAAAGTATGACGATGGGATGTCGGTCAGGGTGCGTGCGCGGCCATTTTAAACCATCCCGGCCACCGCACCGGCCCACACTCAAAAAGGATTATCAAAATGAATCGTCGCTTACTGCCCTTGCTGCTGCTGGCTGGCCTGGTCGCCACCCCCGCTGTGGCAGCGGACCCGGAGGCGCTGGCGCAAGCCAAAAACTGCCTGGCCTGTCATGCCGTTGACCACAAGGTGGTCGGCCCGGCCTATAAAGATGTTGCGGCTCGATACAAAGGTCGCAAAGACGCATTGGCCTATCTGGCGGGCCGGGTACGTAATGGCAGCCAGGGCGATTGGGGCCCGGTGCCGATGCCGGCAAACCCGGTGACCGAGGATGAAGCCAGGCAACTGGTCACCTGGGTGCTGAGCCGCAAATAAAGCGCAGCGCCCCGGCAAGAGTGAGGAGGCGTTGATGTATACCCTGTACGGCACAACCGGTTCTGGCGCGGCGGTGGTCGCTGCAGCGCTTGAAATCATCGGCGTGGAATATCGCAATGTTGACGCCGCCTCGTGGGATGCGGGTCCGGGCCGTGACGAACTGGCCCGACTGAATCCGCTGGTACAGATACCCACACTGGTCTTGCCGGATGGCACCGTGATGTCCGAAAGCGCCGCCATCCTGATCGAACTTGGATTACGCCACCCCGACAGCCAGTTGCTGCCGCAAGCCGCCGCCGCGCGGGCGCGCACCCTGCGCGGCCTGGTGTATATGGCCGCGAATAACTACGCCGCCACCGGCATCAATGATTATCCCGAACGCTGGTGCGATAACGCCACGGCAGACGATATCGCCCGCATCCGCAAAGGCACGCAAGCGCGCGCCGGATTTTTATGGGATGCCTTTGCCGATATGTTCTATCAGCCCACGCCGGACGCGCCGTGGCTGGGCGGCGCCCAACTGAATGCGCTCGATATCATGGCGGCCATCCTGTCGAAGTGGACCGGTGCGCGTAAACATCTGGCGCAAAGTCGGCCGGATTTTCTGGCGCTGCTGCTCAAGATCGAACAGACCGGGGTGATGGCGGAAATCCAGACCCGCTACTGGCCACCGGAAGGCCCACCCGATCTGGCCTGAGGCCCGCAACGCCTGCAGAAACGCCTTATATCGATGGGCCGATTGCATCGGTACTGCAGCACGGTTGTAACGCGCCGTATCGTCAAACTGTCATGAAACTGTTGCTCAATGACTGCGCCATTAAAAAACGCATCTGGAGCGACTCGATGACCTACCCGCACTTGCGCCGCCTGGCGCTGTTGTCTGCCTGCCTGTCCGCCGCCTTGCTTGCCGCCTGCGGCGAAGGCAACGATTCCGCCACGCTGCCCACGCTGGACGGGCAAAAGCCCATGGTCATAGGCCATCGCGGTTTGCCTGGCCTGCGCCCGGAAGAAACCCAACCGTCGTACGAACTGGCGGCCGATGATGGCGCCGACGCGCTGGAAGAAGATCTGCACCTGAGCAAAGACTGTGTGCTGGTGGCACGCCACAATCCGTGGCTGAGCGACAACACCAATATCGCCGCGGTCGCTGCCACCAACGCGGATTTTGCGGCGCGCAAACGCACGGTGCCTGGCCGCCTGGTCAATGTGAGCTGGCCGACCACGCCAACCAGTGGGCCCGCGCAATATCTGGTGGATCTGACCGACCCGAATGACCCGAAATCTGTGCTCAAGTCACTGATTGTGGATGGCGAAGACCACACCAATGACTGGTCGATTACCGACTTTACCGCGGCCGAACTCAAGCTGATTGGTGGCACCACTTACGATGCCGCCAGCGAGCGCCCCAGCCAGTACAACGGCCTGTATCCGGTACTGACTTTTCAGGAAATCATCAACATCGCCAAGGCCAAAAGCGCGCAATACGGCCGCCCGATTGCGGTTTATCCCGAGACCAAAAACCCGACCTGGAATAATGAGCAAGCCATCGCCAATGGCTGCGGCGTGGCGGGTAGCCATCCGCTGGAAGACGCGCTGATCAAGATCCTGAACGACAACAATCTCAACAGCAAAACTGCTGCGGTCTTTGTGCAAAGCTTTGAACCCGGCAGCCTCAAATACATGCGCAGCCACGGCTTGAACACGCGGGTGGTGCAGCTGATTGATGCGTGGGACGTCAACCTGAAAGACGGCAGCGTGGTGTACAACGAGATCACCGATAGCCGCCCCTACGACTGGACGATTGCAGGCGATCCGCGCTGGTTTGATGCCATGCTCACCCCGGCAGGTCTGGCCGAGATCAAGACCTACGCCGACGGCATCGGTCCGTGGAAGCCAATGATCGTGCCGTTGAAGATTACGCCGTGGCCAGGCGACAGCAACGCCGACGGCACGCCCTTTACCGGCTCAACCACGCAAGCCAGCGCGCAACCGGCCACCTCGCTGATCAAGGATGCGCACGCGGCGGGCTTGTTTGTGCATGTGTTTACCTTCCGCAATGAAGCGAAATATCTGGCTGGCTCGTATCAGGGCAGTCCGGATGCGGAATATCAGAAGTTCTTTCAACTGGGGGTGGATGGCGTGTTTACTGACTTCACCAATACCGCCGTGGCCTCACGCGATAGCTATCTGAAGACCATGCGCCAGTAAGCGCGGGTATGGGTCGTGACCCACTTTTTAAAGCGGCGGCGCAGAACAGCATGGCGACGATGTTCTGCCTGGCGGCTTGGGGTGGTGGGTCGTGGCCCAGCCTATGGAATGGGGTGTTCGGCCAGGGGCTGGTTGGCGATCAGATCCCATGTCCGCACGGTGAGCCGGCCGTGGCTGATCCGCACCTCGCCTGCGGAAATCGGCAACGAAAACCGGCGCGGCCCGGCGCTGCCGGGATTAACGAACAGCACGCCGCCCGCGTCACGAATCAGCGGCTTGTGCGAGTGCCCAGTGACCACCACGCGGATGTCCGCGGGTAGTGGGCGCGGCACGTCGGCGCTGTCGTGCACGGCCAGAAAGCTGACGCCGCCCAGTTCGACCGTTGCTTGCGGGGCGATCGTATCCGCCCACGCCGCCATATCGTTATTGCCGCGCACCACGGTCAGCGGCGCCAGGGTGCGCAGGGTGTCCAGAATCTGGGCGCTGCCGATATCGCCCGCGTGGATCAAATGGTCACACCCGGCCAGCCACGCCAGCGCTTCGGCCCGCAGCAAGTTGTGAGTGTCAGAGATCAAACCAATCCGCATGCTTGTGTCCGTGTTCTAGCTATCGCCTTCCGCAGCAAAGCCGTAGTTGTTTTTGCCGGCGCGTTTGACCGCATACATGGCGGCATCTGCCGCATCGATCAATGCGCCAGGATTGGCCGGTTGGTGCGGCATACGCATGGCAATGCCGATGCTGGTCGACAGGTGCAGTACTTCGCCATGCAACAGAAACGGCGCGCGCATCACGCCGACAATCTTGCTGGCCACCTGGGCGGCATCATGCTCGTCGTGCAGGTCTTCCAGCAAGACGGTGAACTCATCGCCGGCCAGCCGCGCCACGGTGTCATTGGCGCGCACGGCTTCGCGCAGGCGGCGGGCAAATTCGCGCAGCACTTCGTCGCCAGCGTCGTGGCCAAAGCGGTCGTTGACGCCTTTAAAGCCATCCAGATCCAGAAAAAACAGCGCCACCGGGCTGGGATGACGGCTTTGCCGCACGCAGGCTTCTTCGATGCGCCGCAGGATGGCGCGGCGGTTGGGCAGGCCGGTAAGCGGGTCTTCCAGCGCCTCGCGCTGCAGGCGTTCTTCCAGCCGTTTGCGGTCACTGATGTCGATGATCATCATGTACACGCCGCGCGTATTGCCCTGGTGGTCGTCATCCGGAATCACTGTCAGGCGCAGCGTGCGTTCACCGTGCAGGATGGGCACAGTGGATTCAAACGCCAGTTTCAGCCCCTGCAGCCCTTTATCCAGCAAGGGCCGGGCGCGCGCCCATAGTTCGGGGCCGATGGCCTGGTCTAGCGGGCGACCATTTACTTCGGCGGGCGATTTGCCAAACCAGTCTTTCCAGATGGCGTTGACGTAGCCGACGCGGTAATCCGCGTCGATATAGCCGATCAGCACGGGCAGATTGTCGGCAATGGTCTGCAGCTCTTCGCGGCTTTCGCGCAGGGCGTTTTCAGCATGCTTGCGCGCCGAGATGTCGTGCATGAACAGGTTGAACAAAATGTCGCCGCCATCGGCGATGGGGTTGACCGTCATTTCGACTGCGATGCGGCTGCCGTCTTTGCGCAAGACTTCGGTTTCGCGCCGCGCGGACCGGCTGCTGCGGCCCTCGCGAATAAATTCATCGCGCGCGCTGGCGGCGGCCAGACGGTCTTCCGGAATCAGCAAGATATCTTGATAGCGTTTGCCTCTGACTTCGTCCGCGCTCCAGCCAGTGAGCTCGGTTGCCGCGTGGTTCCACGCCAGAATGCGGCCATCCTGCGCGGTGCCGATAAAGGCTTCGAGTGCGGTCTCCAGCGTATCGGCCAGGCGTTTTTGCCGCCGCACCACTTCATCCTGCACTTGCTTGAGGACGTCGCTGTGCTGCACCGTCTTGCGCAATTCCAGTTCGCGCAGATTGATCGATTGCTGCAGCAAGCGCGCCAGATCAGTCAGCGCGTCCAGGCTGGCGGCATCCGGAATATGCGGTTCGGTATCGAATACGCATAGCGTGCCGATGGCGTAACGCTCCAGCGTATAGAGCGGTACCCCGGCGTAGAAGCGGATGGAAGGCGGGCCGAGCACCAGCGGGTTATCAGAAAAGCGCGGATCGAGCAGGGCGTCGGTCACCACCAGCGGCTGGTCTTGCACGATGGCGTGGCCGCAAAACGAAATGGCACGTTCCGACCCGGTCAGATCGCAATCATGCCGCGCTTTGAAAATCTGCCGGTCGGCATCAACCAGCGTGACCAGCGCATGCGGTGTCTGCATCAAACGCGCCGCCAGCCGCGTGGCGCGGTCCAGCGTGGCGTCCGGGCCAGCATCAAGCATGGCCAGCGCACGCAGCGCCTGCACGCGGGCGGCATCATTGGCGGGAATCGGGGCGGGGATCATGCGAAAGACAAAACGCCAGGGCAAATAGAGCAGGGCACGGAGATCTCCAGCGGCGGCGGGTGCGCCGGTTGCTTGTGCCTTAGTTATATCCGTTGCGAGGCGGAACGGCCAGGAGACAACGCTGTGTTGCGACTACGCCGTGTCGCAGCGCGGAACGCATAGGTTGGGTCAATACCCACCCCCAAGGCCATTGATCAAGCCCGCCATGGTTGCGTTCTTGTTCGTGGCTTTGAATGGTGGGTCTAGACCCACCGTATGCGTTGCGGCGCTTAAATGCCGTCGACAAAACGGTCGAGCGCCTGGCCGAGGGCCAGGATGTCGGTTTCCGGCATCAGGATGATCAGATGGCAGCGGAAGTCGCGTTCTTCCAGCACAAAGTAAACCTCGACCAGCAGCGCCACGCGGGCCTGTATGTGTTCGGGTTTGAGCAAGCGATAAGCCGGGGTCTGATCGGCGATCAGCGTGGGGGCGGAGAAGGCGCTGAGCATGCCCAGCAAATTGGCAATGCCGCCCACGCAGGCGCCGACCAGGATATTGCCGATATCCAGCAGGATTTCGCCCTTGTTTTCTTTGGTGCCGGCGTCATAGCCCATCACCTCGTGTAGCCCGGCCATGCTTTGTTCCGGATACACCACAATGGCTTCGCCACGGAATTCGGTAGTAAACGCCTGGCGTATGGCGGAGACATCGGCGTCGCCCACCAGGCGCACGATTTCCTGCGACAGATTGCAGGCCGCCACCGAAGAAATTCGCGGGATCGACAGTTTGACAAACTCATCCAGCACTTGCGCAATCGAGGCGCCGGCCTGGCCCATGCCGATATTGACGAGTTCTTGCAGCGCCTCGCGCTGGTCTTCGCTAAGCAAGTCGGTGCTCATAATTGAATTCCGTATTCTTTGAGCACACGCTCGATCTTGCCGGCGTCGACCGGCTTCTGGATGAATGCGATGGCGCCCAGGTCGCGTACGCGAATCTGGGCTTGTTCCTGGATGTCGGCCGAGACCACGATGATCAGACCGTTCAGATCTTCATCGCGGTGTGCTTGCAGTACGGCATAGCCGTCGAGCACAGGCATGGTCAAGTCGAGAAACATTACGTCGATATCGCCCTGACGGCAGGCGGCCAGCGCCTGTTGGCCGTCCGCGGCCTGGCTGATGCTGATGTCCCAATGCGGGGGCAAAGCCTTGATCAGCATCTTGCGGGCAATCGATGAATCATCCGCCACGAGAATTGAAAGTGGCATACAGCTTCCCTTTTTTTCGTTGCGCCATGCTTGGCTGTTTATGGTTCTGCTTCAACCGGGAGCGCTCCTGGTAGCGGCAGACAGGCGTTTGTTTCAGCCTTGTGGGCATGGCCTGAGCATGGCGAAAAGCGCTTGTTCTGGTTTGTTGTGGCAGCGTTTTTATAGCAAGGCATGCCTTGCTGTCCATGACTGACTGGTAAGTGTAGCTTGCGCGTGTCAGCATCCCACCCGGCGGTGGCGACCGACGGACGTTTGCGCCGGATGTGCGGAAACCGGCCACTTTGACTAATCTGCTGTGAGACGCCACGGCAAAGTTCGAGGCGCAATTCCTGATGACCCAGACTACGGCGAAAGTCCTGATCGTCGATGACGACGAGTTCAGTCGCAAATTATTGAATATACTGATCAGCGCCGAGCAGTACGCCACCTTCGAGTGTTCAAGCGCCGAGGCGGCGTTGGCATTGATGCCTGCCATGCAGCCCGACCTGATCCTGGTTGATCTGATGATGCCAGGCATGGACGGCTTCGAGCTGACCGCCCGGATCCGCCAGATTGCGGTATTACAAAACACCCCGGTAGTGATCATGTCGGCGCTCGACGATATCGCGGTGCAGCAGCGGATTGATAGCTGCGGCGCCGATGCATTTATCCATAAACCGATTAATCGCTGGGAACTGCTGGACACCGTCAACCGCTTTTTACGGCCTTTGCCGTTGGCAGAAGAGGTGGGCGGCTAAACCCGGCGGTTGTCAGCCAGACGAGTTCTCTCATGCGGCAATTGCTGGAATGGCGCCTGGACGCGCAGCGTTACGCACTCGACCACCATCAGATCATCCGGGTAGAACGCGCCGCCGCCGTGGCCCCCTTGCCCGGCGCGCCGGTCAGTATCCTTGGCGTGATCAATGTGCGTGGCGAAATCCTGCCCGTATTTGACGTGCGCGCCCGCTTTGGTTTGCCCACGCGAGCGCCGCGCCCGGCCGACCAGTTGGTGCTGGTGCAAACCCCGACGCGCAGGCTGGCGTTTTTTGCGGATCAGGTGCATAGCGTGGCCGCCTGGCCCGACACTGCCTTGCTCGATGCCGCCGCGCTCGGCGTGCAGGATGCCACCACCGCCGCCGTGCTGCGGCTGGCGGATGGGCTGATCCTGATCCAGGATTTCGACCGCTTTCTGGCGCAGGACGAAGCCGCATGGCTAGACCAGGCACTGACGGCGGTGTGAGTTTGACTCCAACCCCGCTCCCTGGCAGCGCCATCCCCGAAGCCTTTCTGCTATGGCTGGGCCGCAGCACCGGCCTGAGCTATCCCGCCTCACGCTATGACGAACTGTGGCGCGGCCTGGCCGGGGTAGCGCATGAACTCGGCCTGGCGGATGCGCAAGCGGCAATGGGCTGGCTGATGACGCGGCCGTATACCCACGCCCATGCTGAATTGTTGGCTAGCCATTTATCGGTTGGAGAAACCTGGTTTCTGCGCGAGACCCCCACCCTGGATTTGCTGGAACAGCAATTGTTGCCCGAGCTGATCGAGCGCCGCCGTGGTCTGGACCGCAGCATCCGCATCTGGAGCGCCGGCTGCTGCAGCGGAGAAGAAGCCTGGACCCTGGCCATACTGCTGTCACGCTTGCTGCCGGACCTGTCGGACTGGCGCATCAGCGTGGTCGGCAGCGATATCGTGCCGCGCTTTCTGGAACGTGGCCGCACCGGGGTATATCGCGAATGGTCGTTTCGCGGCACCCCCGCCTGGTTGCGCCAACGCTGGTTCCAGACCACCGCCAGCGGGCAGTTCCAGGTGGCGGCTGCATTGCGGCCGCTGGTGCAGTTTGTCTCGATCGATCTGTTCAACGACCCATTTCCGCCGGTGGCGAATCTCGCCGCCTTTGACATCATCCTGTGCCGCAATGTGTTGATGTATTTTGAGCCAGCCGCCATGCAGCGCATCGTCGACAAGCTGCGCGATGCCCTGGTCGATGGCGGCGTATTGCTGACCGGGCTGAGCGAAACCGGCCGCCAACGTTTTATCGGCTTCAATCAGGAAACCGCGCTCGACGTCAGTTTTTATCGCAAGGGTTTGTCGCCAGCAGCGGCATGGTTGCCGCCCCTGTCCAGCACCGCAGTGGCCGAAGCGGCGGCTGCCGCGCCCGCGCCAGCCACGCCCCGGTCGCCCCCCGCCCGCCACGCTGCGCTACATCCGCCCGTGGCCGCGCCTGCCGTGATCGCGCGGCACGAAATCGCCCAGGGTTTGCTGGACGAGCATCGCTACGCGCAGGTCATTACCCTGATCGGCAGCACGCCAACCGCCGCGGAATTGCCCTTGCTGGCCCGCGCCCACGCCAATATGGGCCAGCTGGATGCGGCCGGGCGCTGGTGCCAGCAAGCCATCGAACACGATAAAACCGATGCCAGCCTGCGTTATCTGGCGGCGGTCATTACCAGCGAGCAAGGCAACCACGACGCCGCCATCCAGGCCTTGCGCCAGGCGCTGTTTTTGCAGGATGACTTTGTGCTGGCCCACTATCTTCTGGGTACACTGCTGGCCCGGGCTGGCCAGCGCAGCGCCGCCACACGCCAGTACGGCGTGACACTCGGCTTGTTAAGCGGCCTGCGCGATGACGATTTATTGCCCGAATCCGACGGCATGACCGTGGCGCAATTGCGTTTGATGTTGCAGGCCAGCGCATGAAGCGCGCTGGCCCGATCCGCACTGAGGAATGGCACTGATGAGCATGAACAATCCGCTGGCAGAAGCGGACGCCGCTGGCGTCGACGCGCTGATGCAACAACGCGCCCGTGAGCTGGCCCGTCCACTCGCGGACGGCGCGGCCGAGGGCGAACACATAGAGGTGCTGGAATTCATCCTGGCGCACGAGCGTTACGCCATCGAAACGGCGTGGGTGCAAGAGGTGTATCCGCTGCGCCAGTTAACGCCACTGCCGGGTACGCCCGCCTTTGTCCTGGGCGTGGTCAATGTGCGCGGCAAGATCATCTCGGTGATGGATTTGCGCGTGTTTTTTGGTTTGCCTGCGCGTGGCATTACCGATCTGAATAAAGTGATGGTGCTGAGCGATGGCGAAATGGAATTCGGCATTCTGGGCGATGTGATCATCGGCACCCGCATGCTGGCGCTGGCCGAGATCCAGCCGCCCTTGCCCACGCTGGGGGGCGTGCGGGCCGATTATCTGAAGGGCGTGACCGCCAGCCAGAGCGTGGTGATCGATGCGCTGCGCTTGTTACGCAGTAGCGCGGTTGTGGTCGAGCAGCCCAGCGCCTAAGTTAAAACAACATCCGATACTGATAAGGCGCGGGCCGCGCCAATGCCTAACCAAGCAGGGAGAGCACTTATGAAGTCATCCATCGGCGTCAAGCTGTGGAGTAGTTTGCTGGTGGTGCTGGCCGCCATTGTGATCGTGGGGGTGGCCGCCTGGACCAATATCAACAAGTTCAGCGCATCCGAGAAGGCCATTGCGCATGCGCTGGATGTGCAAAGCCAGTTGGCCGACGTGATGTCTTTGCTGAAGGATGCCGAGACCGGCCAGCGCGGTTATGTCATCACCGGTGAAGAGCGTTATCTGGAACCCTATAACAACGCGGCAGCGCAGATTGATAGCCGGCTGGCCACGCTGGCGCAAACCGTCGAGCAGGCCGAGACCAAACAAGCCATCGCGCGACTGACCGTGCTGGCTGATGCCAAGCTGGCCGAGCTCAAGGAGACCATCATCCTGCGCCGCGACAAAGGCTTTGAAGCCGCGCGCGCCGTGGTCGTCACCGATCGCGGCAAGACCACCATGGATCAGGCGCGCGGCATCGTGACCGAGCTCAACAAGAAAGTGGTGGCCGCGCTGGAAGCGCGTAATGCCGAAGCCGAAGCCAATTCCGCTTTTACCGTCGACACCATTGTCATCGGGATCAGCCTGACCGCGCTGTTTGTGCTGGGGGCGGGCATCTTTCTTAATCGTGCCATCGTCGGCCCCTTGCGTGACCTGACCCGGGTGGCCGAGCGCATCAGCCTGGGCGACCTGAGTGTCGATGCCCAGGTGGTCAAGCGCAATGACGAAGTCGGCGCGCTGAACGCCGCGTTTATCCGCATGACTGAATCGCTGCGCGGCATGGCGCATGTGGCGCAACGCATCGCCGAAGGTGATTTGCGCGCCAGCATCACGCCGGTGTCGGCGCAAGACGTGCTGGGCAATGCCTTTGCCACCATGACGCAGAATCTGCGCCAGGTGAACCGCGAAATTGCCGAGGGCGTGAGCGTGTTGACGGCGTCGGCCAGCGAAATCCAGGTGAGCGCCAGCCAGATTGCCGCCGCCGCCGCCGAGACCGCCACCGCCACCACCGAGACCGCCACCACGGTGGAAGAAGTCAAACAAACCGCGCTGGTGTCCAGCCAGAAAGCGCGTTATGTGGCCGACGTGGCGCAACGTTCGGCGCAAGTATCGGTGGCGGGGCGCAAATCGGTAGACGAAAGCATGCTGGGCATGCAGCAAGTGCGCGAGCAAATGGAACAGATCGGCGACAGCATTCTGCGTTTGTCTGAGCAAAGCCAGGCCATCGGCGAAATCATCGCCACGGTGAACGATCTGGCCGAGCAATCCAATCTGCTGGCGGTCAATGCCTCGATCGAAGCCGCCAAAGCGGGCGAGCAAGGGCGGGGCTTTGCCGTGGTGGCGCAAGAAGTGAAGAGCCTGGCCGAGCAATCGCGCCAGGCCACCGCGCAAGTCCGCGGCATTCTCGGGGATATCCAGAAAGCCACCAGTCGCGCCGTCGTCGCCACGGAACAAGGCAACCGCGCGGTCGAAGCCGGCACCCGTTTGTCACGCGAGGCCGGTGAATCGATTCGCCTGCTGGCCGAAAGCAGCGACGAAAGCGCCGAAGCCGCCAGCCAGATTGCCGTTTCGGCACAGCAACAACTGGCGGGGATGGGGCAACTGGCGCAAGCCGCCGACAATATCAAAGTGGCCGCCACGCAAAATATGGAAGGCACGCGCCAGACCGAAGTGGCCGCGCACAACCTGCACATGCTGGGGCAGAAGCTCAAGCAGGTAGTGGACCGCTACCAGGTCTGAACACACGACGAGCCGGGCCACGCGGCCGCAGGGCTCTACAAGCCGGGTTGAGGGTGAATGTCGACTGAAGAAGAACGCTTTCTGCAGCGTTTGCTGGCCATGTTCCGCATCGAAGCGCAGGAGCATTTACAGACCATGTCCAGCCTGATGCTGGAGCTGGACGTGGCGGTGCGGGCCGAAGACGGTAGCGAGGTGTTGCAGCCGCTGATCGAAACGCTGTTCCGCGAGGCGCACAGCCTGAAGGGCGCGGCGCGCTCGGTTAATCTGGAGACCATCGAGCTGATTTGTCGCTCGCTGGAAAGCGTGCTGTCGGCTTTGCGCAAAAACCAGATGCCGCTGACCGGACCGGTGCACCGTGCGGTCAGCGATGCGGTGGTCGGGCTGGAAAATGTGCTGTCGAGCGAGCCGATTGATCGGCCGCTGGATCTGGCGTCGATCAAGCTGATTGGCGCGCTCGATCAGTTGCTGACGCCGCCGGAAGACCTTGGCCTGCCGTTGCCGCCGGTGGAATCGCTGGCGCTGGCGCCGCTGGGCTTGCAGGTGGAGCCGGTCATGCCGGTGCCGCCTTTGCCCGATCCGCTGCCTGCGGTGGCGCCCGCCGTGGTGGCGCCGACCGTGGCTGCGCCGGAAGCGGCCGCGCCGCAGGCCGTGCCGGATGCCGCCGCCGGGCGCGCCCCGATTGCCTCGGCCCATGACTTCCACCCGCGCCATCAAGAAATGGGCGATACCGTGCGCGTGTCCTCAGGCCGGCTCGGGGTATTGCTGAATGAACTCGAATCATTGCTGGGCCTGAAGCAAGAGGCTGCGCACCGGGTGGCGTCGATCCGCGCCTTGCATGACGAAGTCAGCACCTGGCGGCGTGATCGCGCCCGCGCAGTGCTGGGCTTGCGCGTGGCAGCGCGGCAGCAGAATACCGACAGCAGCGGCGAACTTGCGCGTTGGCTGGAGGTGAATACCCAAGACGAGCTATTCGGCAAGCAACTGCAAGACAAGCTGGCGCATATGGAACACGCGGCGCGGCAGCAACAACGCGCCACGGCCTCGCTGGTGGATCAGTTACTCGATGACGTCAAACAAGTGCTGCTGCAACCGGCGGCGGTCTTGCTGGATCTGGTGCCCCGGCTGGCGCGCGACCTGGGCGTAAGCACCGGCAAGCAGGTCGACGTGCTGCTGGAAGGCCAGAGCATAGAAATTGACCGCCGCATTCTGGAACAACTCAAAGACCCGTTGATCCATCTGGTGCGCAACGCCATCGATCACGGCCTGGAAGCGCCCGAACAACGCCGCAGCCTGGGCAAACCGGAGCGCGGCCAGCTCAGGATTTCGGTAGCGCCTTATGACGGCGGCAAAGTGCTGTTATGCATCGAAGACGACGGCGCCGGGATCGCGCTGCAGCGCATACGCGAAGTGGCCTTGGCGCAGGGCCGTTATACCGCAGCGCAACTCGACGCGATGGACACCGCCACGCTGCGCAATCTGATCTTTGAAACCGGCTTTTCCACCAGCCCCATCCTGACCGATTTGTCCGGCCACGGTCTGGGCCTGGCGATCGTGCGCGAGAAGGTGGAAAAGCTGGGTGGTCATCTATTGCTGCAAGCGCCCGCGGCGGGTGGCACGCGCTTTGAAATGCTGTTGCCTGCCACGCTGGCGACCTTCCGTGGCGTGCTGGTCAGCGCGGGTGAGCGTCAGTTTGTGCTGCCGACGCGCCACGTTGAACGCGTGTTGCGTTTGCCCGCCAGCGCCGTCGGCAGCATGGGCAGCAAGCCCAGTACCCGCATCGGGGATGAGGCGATCGCGGTGGTGCGTCTGAGTGAAACGCTGGGCCTGAGCGGCGCGGCCGCCGCGCCGCTCAATGACTGGCTGAATGTGGCGGTGGTGGCCGCCAGCGGGCGGCGCATTGCCTTTGTGGTGGATGCGGTGCTGGCCGATATCGAAGTGCTGGTCAAAGGCCTGGGCCCGCAATTGCGCCACGTCCGCAATATCGCTGGCGCAACCTTGCTCGAAGGCGGCCAGGTGGTGCCCGTGCTGAACGCGGCGGAACTGATCGCCAGCGCTGCCGCCAGCGCGGGCAGCAGCTTGCGTCCCGCCGATCCGGATGCGCCAGCGCAGCAGTCGCTGCTGGTGGCGGAAGATTCGATCACCTCGCGTTCATTGCTCAAAGGCATCCTCGAAGCAAATGGTTACAAGGTGACCACCGCGGTGGATGGCCTGGATGCGCTGACCCAGGCGCGGGCCGGACAGTTTGATCTGGTGGTCTCCGACGTTGAAATGCCCCGTATGGATGGCTTTGACCTGACCGCCCGCCTGCGCGCCGAGGCCCGGACCGCGGCTACGCCGGTAATCCTGGTCACGGCCCTCGACAGTCGCGAGCACAAGGAGCGCGGGGTTGAGGCGGGCGCCAATGCTTATATTGTGAAGAGTGCCTTCGACCAGACCAGCTTGCTGGCCGCCATCCGGAGATTGATATGAAAAAGCGGGCGCAGCCGATCCGCGTGCTGGTGGTGGAGGACTCGATTACCGCGCGCGAACTGTTGCTGAGCATCCTTGACGGCGATGCCGACATCGAAGTGGTCGGCACGGCGGCCAGCGGCGAACAGGCCGTGCGCGCCGCGCAAACATTGCGGCCCGATGTGATCACCATGGACGTGATCCTGCCGGGTATGGATGGCTTTGAGGCGACGCGCCAGATCATGCAGACGGCGCCGACGCGCATCATCATCGTCACCGCCACCCCGGTTGATGTAAATGCGCGCGATGATTTCCGCGTGCTGGAAGCCGGCGCCTTGACCGTATTGGTCAAGCCCACGCCGCCCGGCCATCCGAAACATGCCGAACTGGCCAGCGAACTCTTGCAGATGATACGTGCCATGGCTGGCGTGCAAGTGGTGAAACGCTGGGCCGGTCAGCGTGCCCCAGAGCCAGCGGCGGCGCCGCTCTTGCCCAGCGCTGCGGCGAGCAAACCGCGCATCGTGGCGGTGGGCGCATCGACCGGCGGACCGTTGACGCTGAAGTGCCTGCTGGAGAATCTGCCGAAACCGTTTCCATTACCGATTGTGATCGTGCAGCATATTGCCGAAGGCTTTACCCAGGGCTTTTGTGACTGGCTCGGCCAGGCCAGCGGCATGCCGGTCTATATGGCACAGCATGGCCAGCGCCTGGTTAACGGATCGGCCTATGTGGCGCCGTGGGACGTGCAGATGCGGGTGACGCCGCTGGGGTTGATCGATCTGGTGCAGGCGCCGCGCGAGTACTGCGTGCGGCCCTCCGCTTCGTTTTTGTTCCGTGCCGTAGCGCAGGTCTATGGCGCGGCGGCCGTGGGCGTCTTGCTCACCGGCATGGGCCGCGATGGCGCCAAAGAATTGCGCATCATGCGCGAGGCGGGCGCGGTGACATTTGCCCAGGATAAAGAAAGCTCGGTCATTTTTGGCATGCCCGGCGAAGCGGTAAAGCTGGATGCAGCCGTCTATGTGCAGCCACCTGAAGTGATTGCCATGACCATAGCCCAACTGGTCGAGCGCCTGCCTGCGCCGTCAGTCGGGCAAACCCGTCGGTAATTGCAAATGCAACGTATGTATTAACGTGTGCGCCACGCGCTCGAACGCGTGCCACCCCACCGGCCGGAACAGGCCACGGCTCGCCCGCTTGCAAGCAGGGGTTATTACCCCGGGCCGGATAGATTGATAAACGCAGCAGCAACACGGAGTAGTACATGGACAACAAGTCCACGGGCATAGAGATCCTGATTGTTGAGGACAGCCCCACCCAGGCGGAAAAACTGCGCTACCAGATCGAGAGCAAAGGCTACAGCGTGCGCGTGGCGGCCAATGGCCATCAGGCTTTGGCGCTGATGGAGCAAAAGCGGCCCAATCTGGTGTTGTCCGATGTGGTGATGCCGCAAATGGACGGCTATACCTTGTGCAGCACCATCAAGGCCACGCCGCAATGGCGCGATGTGCCGGTCATCCTGGTGACGTCGCTGACCGACCCCAAAGACATCATCCGGGGGCTGGAATGCGGGGCCGACAATTTTATCCGCAAGCCTTATGACGAAACCTATCTGCTCACGCTGATCGAGCACGTGTTGATGAACCAGAAATTGCGCCATGGCCAGAATGTGCAATTTGGCATCGCGCTGTATCTGGGCAATCAAAAACACTTTATCAATGCAGAGCGCCAACAGATTCTGGATTTGCTGATCTCGACCTATGAACAGGCCGTGATGGTGAATGAACAATTGCTCAAGCGCGAACGCCAGGTCAGCGAATTGAATATCCGGCTGGCGCAACACGCCGCCGAACTGGAAGAAACCAATAAAGAAATTGCACGCAAGAATCAGGAACTGGAACATAGCAGCCGCATGAAATCCGAATTCCTGGCCAATATGTCGCACGAATTGCGCACGCCACTGAATGCGATTATTGGTTTTTCCGAGGTCTTGCGCGATGGTTTGATCGGCGAACTGGATGCGCAGCAAAAAGAATTTGTTTCGGACATCTATTCCAGCGGCGAGCATTTGCTGCTGTTGATCAATGACATTCTTGATCTGTCCAAAATCGAAGCCGGCAAGATGGAACTGGAGATCGAAGCGGTTGATCTGCCAACCTTGCTGCAGAACTGCCTGACGGTATTGAAGGGGCGTGCCTATTCGCACCGCATAGAATTAAAAGTCGACGCCGAAGAATTGGGCCGGGCGCAACTCGATCCGCGTAAAACCAAGCAGATCATTTATAACCTGCTGTCCAACGCGGTTAAATTTACCCCGGACGGCGGCGCAGTAACGGTTATTGCCCGCCGCGTCAGCGGTGCCAGCTTGAGCGGCTTGCGGTTTATTGGTAGTGACAGCGTGCCGCAGCATCCGGAATATCTGGCCATCGCGGTGCGCGACACCGGCATCGGCATTACCCCGGAAGAATTGAATAATCTGTTCCAGCCATTTGTGCAGCTGGATAGTTCTTTGTCGCGCAAATACGAAGGCACGGGTCTGGGCCTGGCTTTGGTGCGGCAATTGGTCGAGTTATATGATGGGCGTCTGTCGGTGGCGAGCACGGCCGGGCAGGGGTCCGAATTCAAGGTGTGGTTGCCCTACCACCCGGCGGAGTAACCAGGCGTTATGGCACGAATACTGATTATTGAAGACAACGCGGCGAATCTGAAGCTATTCACCTTTCTGCTCAAGAACGCCGGTCATACGGTCAGCACGGCGACCGAAGCAGCCACAGGTTTATCGCTGGCGCGCGCGGAATTGCCCGATCTGATTTTGATGGATGTGCAATTGCCGGGTATGGATGGGCTGGAAGCAACCCGTTTATTAAAAGCGGACAGCACCACCGGTCATATCAAAGTGGTGGTGGTGACCGCGTTTGCCATGAAAGGCGATGAAGCGCGCATGCTGGCGGCCGGATGCGATGGCTATGTAGCCAAGCCGATCCACTACGCCGACTTTCTGGAGAAGGTGAACACCGCATTGGCGTGATGGCTGCCTTGGCTCAGGTTCCATAAAAGCCGGCGTGCGCCCGCGTCAATCTGACGCCATCAGCGGTTGATGGCGTTTTTTTATTGGCCCGTTCCGCGTTTGGTCGCGCCGTTGGGCGCACAGCGGTTCTGACCGTGCCCGGACAGGTGAGCGGGACGTTAAAAACCGGCAAACGCATCCAGCGCTGCGCCCTTCGTCGGCATTACATGTCTTTGCTCATGGCAACATGCTTGCCAATGACTTAAGTCGGGTACCAGGCGCGCAGCCCGGCCCGCAGGCCGATTGCCCATCCCGGCCAAGCCTGCGTTATATCCTGCCAAATCCGACATCGTTGCGAGTTGTGGCTGCTGCCTATGTTATTTCGACGCCTCCCTTCGCAAAAAGGAAACGGTCATGCATGGCCGCACCCAAAGCCGCAGCCCACTGTGGGGCAAATGGCAGCGTAGCTGCAGCACGCTTGCCGCGCTGCTGGCGCTCAGTACCCCCGCCCACGCCCTGGGGGGCCTGGCGCCTGCCGGGGGCTATATCACCGATCACCAGGGGCGCGCCCTGGTATTGCATGGCCTGAATACCTCAGCTGCCTCCAAGGGCAACGGCACGCCGTGGATTTCTGCCACCGATGTGCTGGCCGAAAACCAGACCATGGGTACCAACGCCGTGCGCTATCTGGTGTTCTGGGATCTGCTGGAGCCGCAGCCCGGCCAGTATGACGATAACTATCTGGCCAGCGTTGCCGCGCGCGTGGCGTGGTACCAGGCAGCGGGCATGTACGTCATCCTGGACATGCACCAGGATCTGTATGGCCCACCGCATACAACGGCACTGACGTGGATGGCGCCCCCGCCTGGGCCACCTATACCGATGGTTACCCGGTGCAGTACCAGAGCAATTTCGGGCTGACCTACCTGCAGCCGGGCGAAACGCACGCATGGGACAACTTCTGGGGCACCAGCGGCCAGCACCCGGAATTGCGCGCCTACTACGCCAACGCGTGGAAACACGTGGCCGCTTACTTTGCCGCCAACACCACAGTGATCGGCTACGACCTGATGAATGAGCCATGGGGCGGTAGCCTGCAAAGCGCCACCTTTGAGCCCACCGTACTGCTGGCGACGTATCAGGCGGTGATCAACCAGATCCGCACCGTGGATCAGGAGCACTGGATTTTCCTCGAACCCTCGGCCTTCCCGATCAATCAAGGCCTGCCGACCACTTTGCCGGCACCGCTAGACCCGCGCTCAGGTGGGGCCCGGCTGGTGTATGCACCGCACCTGTATCCGCCCACCCTTAGCCAGTATTCGAATTCGGGGTCTTATACCGGTCTGAATGTCATCCCGGTGGATCTGTTAACCACCACCTGGCTGGCCTCCAATACAGCCACGGCAGCACTGTGGAATGCACCGCTTGCTTTGGGTGAGTGGGGCGCGATTTACGTAAGCGCGCCGGGGAATGGCACGTATGTCGACCAGGTTGTGGCGGCTATGGATAACATCGGCGCCAGCTGGTTCTGGTGGTCCAATGACCAGGGCCCCAGCGGTCCTTACGCAGGTGGCGGCGTATTTACCGCGCTCGCCCCGCATCTGTCGCGCCCTTACGTGCAAGCGGTAGCGGGCACCCCGGTGCAGCTGTACTTTGACGCCGCCCAGCGCAGCCTTAACGCCAGCTTTATTAACAAGACCGGGGTGACGGGTACGACGGACATGTTCCTCAGCCCCACCGTGTATAGCAATGGCTATACCATCACTTCCACCGACGCAGCGGGCAGCTGGAGCAGCAGCTATGACCCGGTACGTCATGTGCTGTCCATCACCGCCAATCCGGCCGCCAATACGCATACCTATACGGTGACCGCGCTGTAAATAAACGGGGAGATATGAAAAACAGGCGGCACCCCAGAGGTGTGCCGCCCAGCCGGCGGGTGCCGGCTTTTTGCTGCGTGCTGATGTGGCAAGGGGGGCGCTTAAAGCGTGAAATCGACCACGGTTTTGCCCGGCTGCGCGGCAATACGATTGCGCTCTATGGCGGCGGGCAGGTCGGCAAAGGGCACGGTGGCGCTGATGCGCGACTGCAGGCGCAACTGCACCACATCCGCCGCAATTTGCTGCAGCAACTTGCTGTCGGGCTGGTTCATAAACCACAGCCCGCGCCGCCCGGCGGGCACGCAAGCCTCGATCGTCGGCGATGCCGCGCTGACGATGACGCCGTCGGCCGCCAGCACGGACCACGAACGGTCGAGCACTTCGCCGCCCGCGTAATCAAGCACCAGATCAATCTCGCTGACGCTGTCTTCAAAGCGCGTCTGGTCATAGGCGATGACATGGTCGGCGCCGAGGCCTTTTACATAATCGACGTGCTGGCTACGGGTGGTGGCAAAGACTTCGGCGCCCGCGCGGTGGGCAAACTGCAGCGCATATCCGCCGAGGCCGCCGGCTGCGCCATGAATCAGAATGCGCTGGCCCGCGCGGACGGGGCCGGCCCGGTTCAGGCTTTGCCAGGCGGATACCGCGGCGATGGGCAGCGCGGCCGCTTGCACATTGCTCAATCCTGCCGGGATCTTGATCAGGTTGCTGGCATTCACCGCCACCAGATCGGCATACGCGCCCAGACCCCCGAGCGGCCCCATTACGCGATCGCCGGTTTGCAGATGCTGGACCGCCGCGCCGACCGCTTCGACCACGCCAGCCAGTTCGATACCCAGCACGCTGGGCAATTGCAGCGGAAAGGCCTTGCGTACCCAGCCTTCACGAACTTTCCAGTCGAGGCTGTTGATGCCTGCGGCGTAGACGCGCACCAACACCTGGTCGGCGGCAATGCTGGGTGCGTCGACGGATGCGACCTGGGTGGCGCTCTGGTCGCCGTAATCATTCAATACAAGTGCGCGGACGGTGTTCATCGAAATCTCCTTCAGGTTGGTCTGGTGTGTTGTTGTTAAGCAAGACGAACAATAGGAGGTTTCATATTCAAAACACAGACCCTAAAATCGAGACATCGTGGATCAGAATTGAGACAGCATGGATTTGAACGCCTTGGCAGATTTGCATCAGGTAGCGGCCCATGGCGGCTTTGGTCGCGCCAGCAGGGCGACGGGTCGTTCCAAAGCCACCTTGTCGCGGCGGGTTGCCGAGCTGGAACAGGCCCTGGGTGTGCGGCTGTTTGAACGGGGCACGCGCAGTCTGCAATTGACCGACGCGGGTCAGCAATTGCTGGGCCGGACTGAAGGGCCGCTGCGCGAAGTGATGGATGCAGTGGCGGCAGCGCGTGAAGGTGTAGCCACACCGCGTGGCCGCTTGCGTATAGCCGCGCCGCTGTTGTTTTCGCAAACCACATTGGGCGCGCTGCTGGCGCAGTTCAAGTTGCTTTACCCTGAGGTTGAAATTGAAGCCGTAGCCGACGACAAGCTGGTCGATCTGGTGGAAGAGCAATTTGATATCGCCATCCGCATCAATCCCGATCCGGACAGCACGCTGGTGGGGCGCTGCTTTGCCCGTGACCAAAGGGTGTTGGCGGCCGCGCCCGGCATTCCGCTGCCGACCGGGCGTGACGAACCCTGGCCGGTACCCGCCGTGGTGATGCCGTATTTTCGGCCCGGAGAGATCTGGAGCGTGCGCGATGGGCGTCTGCGCTTATTGCCGCAAGCGGTGCTGCGTGTATCGTCGCTGCTGATGGTGCGTGATGCCGTGGTGGCGGGCGTCGGTGTTGCGGTGCTGCCGCATTCGCTGATCCAGGACAAACTGGCGAGCGGCGAGCTGGTGCAGTGGGCCCATTACGGCGATGAAGTCGAGCTGTGGGTGCTGCACACCTCGCGCCGTCTGCAGAGCCCCAAGGTGCAGGCGTTTGTAGCGTTTATTTGTGAACAGTTTCCGGATGGCGCATTTACGCTGTCGCTTCGTTGAGCCTGGGTGGTTGCGCGGCAGCGATTACTTTTCGCGCCAGCCTTTCAGCAAGACCAGCAATGCGCCCGAGCCGCCGTCCACAGCGCGGGCCTGGCTGAAGGCCAATACTTCGTTGCGTTGTACCAGCCAGTTCTTCAACTTGAGCTTTAATACCGGCTCGCGATTTTTCGAGCCCAGGCCTTTGCCATGAATGATGCGCACGCAGCGTTTGTTGCTTTGCCGCGCCTGCAATAAAAACCCGGCCACCGCGCTGCGTGCTTCATCGGTATTCAGGCCATGCAAATCCAGTTCGCCCTGAATCACCCATTCGCCCCGCCGCAATTTGCGGAGCGTGTCCAGCTTTTGCCCGGCGCGCAGATAAAGCAATTCTTCGCCTGATTCCAGCTCATCCCACGGCCAGAAGTCGGTCATGGCATCGGGCATGACCGCGGCTTCGTCTTTCATGCGCTGGCGTGGCCACGGGCTGGGCCATTCGGGGGGATGTTGGTAATCGGGCTTGCGATACAACGGCGTCACGTCGCGCACTTCGGCCATAAACAACTCGTGATCGGTCGGCGCCGGGGCGGGCGCAGGCGCGGGCCGGGCGGCCGCGGGCTGCGTCTGCAGGCGCTGCTTGATTTGCTTGAGATTGCTTTTGAGGTCGGACATTACGGCAGAAGCACGGCGGGACGGCGGCGATGGCCGAAACATAACATGCCATCGGGGTAAGCGGCAGAGCCGCCAGAAACACAAAAGGCGGCCCGTGGGCCGCCTTTTGTACGTCAGCAGGGCTTAACGCAGCGTTTCCAGATACTTGTCGGCATCCAGCGCCGCTTGGCAACCGCTGGCCGCCGAGGTGACGGCCTGACGGTAGATATGGTCTTGCACATCACCCGCGGCAAATACGCCCGGCACGCTGGTCGACGTGGCGCCGCCATCACGGCCGCCCTTGGTGATGATGTAGCCGGTTTCGTCCATCTCGAGCTGACCGCGGAAGATGTCGGTATTGGGCTTGTGGCCGATCGCGATAAACACACCAGCGACGTCCAGGTTGCTGGTGGCGCCATCCACGCTCGACTTCAGGCGAGCACCGGTCACGCCCGTGGCGTCGCCCAGTACTTCGTCCAGCGTCTGGTTGGTGGCCAACGTCATCTTGCCTTCGGCGACCTTCTCATGCAGATGGTCAACCAGAATCTTCTCGGCGCGGAAGGTATCGCGGCGATGTACCAGCGTGACGTGCGCGGCGATATTGCTCAGATACAGCGCTTCTTCGACGGCGGTATTGCCGCCACCCACCACAGCCACTTTCTGGCCACGATAGAAGAAACCGTCACATGTGGCGCAAGCCGATACACCCTTGCCCGCAAACGCTTCTTCGCTCGGCAGACCCAGGTACTGGGCCGAAGCGCCGGTGGCGATGATCAGCGCGTCGCAGGTGTATTCGCCCGCGTCACCCACCAGCCGGATCGGCTTTTCTTTGAGATAAGTGGTGTGGATGTGATCAAAGATCATTTCGGTGCCGAAGCGTTCTGCATGCTTCTGGAAACGGCTCATCAATTCCGGACCCATCACGCCATCGTTATCCGCCGGCCAGTTATCCACGTCGGTGGTCGTCATCAACTGGCCGCCCTGGGCCAGACCGGTAATCAGCACCGGCTTGAGGTTGGCGCGAGCAGCGTAAACGGCGGCGGTATAACCTGCTGGGCCGGAACCAAGAATCAGCAACGGCGAGTGTCGGGTGGACATGAGGGTTTCCTTTTTATCGTCAGTTAAGCGGCCGTTAGTCTAAGTCATACGATCAAGCCGATCTAATCGAATATGGCTATTGCCGCGATTACACAGAGCGTAATGCCTGTGAGCCATTTTGCGACGGTGTCTGATCACCGAGTTATGGGCGCAACAGCGGCTTGGCAAGAGGGAGCGCGGTCACGCCATGATCAGATACATGCTGATACCTGGTGCCGTTCAGCCTGATGACAGTTTATAGTGCGGCTTGGCGTTTCGCCCAAACCCGCCGCCCCGTCGAATTCTATAAAAAATGCGCCTCGCCCAACTGCTTGCCCCCATCACCACGCCGCTGGCTGGCCTGCGCCACCAGCCGGTGCGGCGCGTGCTGCTGCGGCAGATCTACTTTACCGGCAACGAGGCGGTGTTTCTGGTGCTGGCAATCGGTTTTGCCCTGGGCGCGATTGTGATTTCGCTGTTGCACGGCCAGTACGGCCAAAGCCGTGACGCCTCGCTGCGCTTGCTGGCTGCGCTCAGCTTCAAGGAAATCAGCCCCTTGCTGGCCGCCATCATCCTGGTGGCACGCTCGTCCTCCGCCGTCGCCAGTGAGCTGGCCACCATGCAGGTGCACGGCGAAATCCGCAGCTTGTTCCGCATGGGCATACCACCCGGTACTTATCTGATCATGCCGCGCGTGCTGGGGATGACCATCGCCTGCGTCGGGCTCACTTTATATATTGCGTTGACGTCGCAGGCGGGCGGCACGCTGTTCTCGGCGGGGACTGATGTCACTTACGAGATCCTCGCCATCGACCGCATTCTGCGCATTGATCTGATGCTCACTTGTCTGGGTAAAGCGCTGGTGTTCGGGCTGGGGTGTTCGCTGACGGCGTGCTATGTCGGGCTGCGCGTCGGACCGTATGTGACCGATATCCCCAAAGCATCGTCGCGCGCCGTAATGCGCGGTTTGTTTGTGATTTTTCTGATCGAAACGGCGTGGACGCTATGTACGATCTGACCCTGGCCGCCACCGGCCCGGTACGCCTTGAAGTGGGCCAGCGTTATTGGTGCGCGGCCCCGACCCGGGCCGAGGCCGAGACGCAGCTCGATCTGGCCGCGGGTCTGGCGCAGGCAAGCTACCCCGGCCAGGTGGCCGTACTGGAATCAAACGGCGGCTTGCTGAGTAATCTGCGCGTGTGGGAAAACCTGATCCTGCCCGCCTGGTATCAAAAAGTAGCGCCGCTGCCGGAGCTGGAAGTCCGCTTTGTCGCCGCCTTGCTGCGGCTGGGCATCAGCGATAGCGAGGTCGAGCGCATCGCCACCGCCTTGCCGGTGACCCTGGAGCGCGACCGCAAACGCATGCTGATGCTGGTGCGTGCCGCCATTCTGCGCCCCGGCCTGATCTTGCTGGACCAGGACATCTGGGGGCACTGCAATCGCTCGGCGTTATTGCGCCCGGTGCTGGATGAACTCGCTGCCACCGCGGCCGTGCTGGTTATCGGTCAGGGCGCGCCCGACCACGCCTGGGCGCTGCACGACCTGACGCTGGCGCCTTTGACAACTTGAACAAGAAGCGACAATGGCCTTGAAATACTTGCGGGACACTGATGCCCGTTTTCAGTGGTTGGGCTGGCGCGTGGCGATGTTTATCGCGCTCGGGCTGGTGTGCTTTGGCTTGTTGCTGGGCCTGTTGGCGCTCAAGCAAGGTTATTTTGTCAGCCGCACCCGCTTGTCGTTTGTGGCCGAAAGCGGCAACGGCATGAATAACGGCATGCAGGTGCGCTTGTCCGGCTTCAAGATAGGCGTGGTGGATCAGGTCACGTTGAATGATCAGGCCAAAGTCGATGTGGAAATGCTGATCGACGACAAGTATCTGAAGTGGGTCAAGCCCGATTCGGTGGCGTTGCTACAGCAGGATGGCTTGCTGGGCGATCATTACATTGAAGTGGCGGGCGGCACGCCCGGCGCCGCGCCGATCAAGGAAGGCGGCAAGCTGGTGTTTGCGCCCGCGATGGGCTTGCCGGAGATTGCGGCTGATCTGCGCCAGCGCACCATCCCGATTATCGATTCGGTGCATGAGACGCTGGATTATGTGAATGACCCCAAGGGCGATATCCGCGGCACGCTGGCCAATGTGCAGGCATTCTCAGCCGAACTGCGTGAGACCCGCAAAACGCTGGACCAGGTACTGGTTAATCTGGAGCACGTCAGCAAAACCGAACTGCCCGCCACCCTGGTGGCCAGCACCGATGCCGCGCGCCAGGCGCAAGCGGTACTGAACAAAGCCGACCAGGTGGCGTCCGAAGTGGCGGCGCATGCGCCCGAAATCGTCGCCCATGCCAATACGGCTGCCAGCGAAGTGGCGCATATCACCACCACCACGCGCCAGGCCGTCGACCAGGCCGCGCCGCGCTTGCCGGGCCTGGTGCGTAACGCCGATGCGCTGGTGCAAACCGGCAGCGAACTGGCCAACGGTGCCAGCCATAGCTGGCCATTCAATAAGTGGATCAGCGCGCCCGACGCGTCTGCGCCTATGCCGGATAGCCGCCAATGAAACGCTATCTGCCCGTACTTCTATTAATACTGAGTGCTTGCGCCAGCCAGCCTGCGCCGGTGCAACCTGCTGCGCTTAAACAATACAACGCACACGCGGTGGCGGCGCAACGCGCGGCCATGACAGGCGCGTGGGCTGACGCCGCCGCGCAATGGCAAGAGGCGCTGCTGCTGAGCGCCGCTGTGGACGATTGGGCCGGGCAGGGTGAAGCAAGGTTGGGATTGGCCAATGCCCAGGTCGAACTAACGCAACGGGAAGCCGCGCGCCAGACCATCGCACCGATGCCGGGGCAGATGTTGTTTCCGCGATTGCAACGCAGCCGTGCGCATTACCAGCTGGCCTTGCTGGCCCTGCCCGATGCGCACGCCGCAGCGGACCACGTGCAGCAGGCGCGCGCGCTTTGCGATGCGCCGTGCGGATTGAGGCCATGGTTCGATAACCTGGATGCGCGTATTGCGCTGGCGCAGCAAGACGGACCGCGCGCAGCGGCGTTGGCCTCCGCTGTGACCGCGCAAGCAGACGCGCCTGCATCCGAGCGTGCGCATGGCTGGCGGCTGCTGGCGGAGGCGCAATTGCTGCAAAATCAGGGCGCGGCCGCCTGGGCATCGCTGCAGTCGGCGCTGGTGCTGGACCGGCAACTGGCCGTGCCGGCGTGGCTGGCCGATGACTTTGCCTTGCAAGTGCGCATAGGCCAGCAACTGCAACGCGCTGATATCCATGTCGACGCACAGACACGGCTGGATAGTCTGTGCGCTGCGGCCAGCGTGCCCGCGTGTGCGGCGCGCCCGGCTGAACGGCAAGCCGGGCTTGAGGCGAAGTAACAATTACGGCATAATCTTGCGTTCCGCGCTGTGCGGAAAAACTTCCCGGTTCGCCCCTAAGGGTGCGTCAGACTTGTCTGGCGTGTCGCGCGAACGGTAGGCCATAACCCTTATCAAGGAATTTTTGCAATGTCTATCAGCATGCGTCAAATGCTCGAGGCCGGTGTTCACTTCGGCCACCAAACCCGTTACTGGCACCCGAAGATGGGTCAATACATCTTCGGCGCACGCAACAAGATTCACATCATCAACCTGGAAAAAACCCTGCCGCTGTTTGAAGAAGCACTGAAGTACGTGCGTCGTCTGTCGGCAAACAAGGGCACCGTGCTGTTCGTGGGCACCAAGCGTCAAGCACGCGAAATCCTGGCTGAAGAAGCACAACGCGCTGGCATGCCTTACGTCGACAACCGTTGGTTGGGCGGCATGCTGACCAACTTCAAGACCGTCAAGCAATCGATCAAGCGTCTGGAAGAACTGACCGCCATCATCGCTGACGAAAACAACGGCTACGGCAAGAAAGAACTGCTGACCATCAAGCGCGAAGTTGAAAAGCTCGAGCGCTCGCTGGGCGGCATCAAGGATATGAAGGGTTTGCCGGACGCTCTGTTCGTGATCGACACCGGTTACCAACACGGCGCCATCGTCGAAGCCAAAAAACTGGGCATCCCGGTCATCGGCATCGTTGATACCAACAACAATCCGGATGGCATCGATTACGTGGTTCCGGGTAACGACGATTCTTCGCGCGCTATCCGTCTGTACGCTCGTGGCGTGGCTGACGCTGTGCTGGAAGGCCGTAACCAGGCCATCCAGGAAGTGGTTGAGGCTGCGACTGAAGCTCAAGCGTAATTAACGCTCGGTAATATCCAGTCGAAAAAGGGGCGCAACAGCCCCTTTTTCGTAAGTATTCAAAAATCATCGAATCAGGAGAAACACCATGGCCGAAATCACCGCGAAGCTGGTAGGCGAACTGCGTGAAATGACTGGCATGGGCATGATGGAGTGCAAAAAAGCACTCGTCGAAACCCAGGGCGACATCAAAGCTGCTGAAGAACTGCTGCGGATCAAGTCCGGCAACAAAGCCACCAAGCTGGCTGGCCGTACCGCTGCTGAAGGCACCGTTGCTGTTTACATCTCCGACGACAAAAAGCTGGGCGCACTGCTCGAAGTCAACTGTGAAACCGACTTCGTGGCTAAAGATGCCAACTTTGCTGCCTTCGCTGCGCTGGCAGTGAAAGCCGTTGCCGAATCCAACGTGACCGACATCGACGCCCTGGCTAACGTCAGCGTTGAAGGCACCACCGTTGAAGAAGCACGTAAAGCCATCGTGGCCAAGCTGGGCGAGAACATCACCCTGCGTCGCTCGGTGCGTTACGAAACCAACGGCGCGCTGTCCGCTTACCTGCACGGCTCCAAGATCGGTGTTCTGATCGCCGTTCAAGGTGGCGACGAGCAACTGGGCAAAGACATCGCCATGCACATCGCGGCCAGCAAGCCGGTTTGCGTGTCGAAGGATCAAGTACCGGCCGAACTGCTGGAAACCGAACGCAAGATCTTCTCCGCGCAAGCTGCTGAATCGGGCAAGCCGGCAGAAATCGTTGCCAAGATGGTTGAAGGCCGTATCACCAAGTACCTGGCCGAAGTCACCCTGCTGGGCCAACCGTTCGTGAAGAACCCGGACCAGACCGTTGAAAAACTGCTGGCCGAGAAGGGCGCCAAAGTCGACGCATTCACCATGTTTGTGGTCGGCGAAGGCATTGAGAAGAAAGTGGTGGATTACGCAGCTGAAGTCGCTGCCGCTGCCAAGGTCTGATCAGCCTGACACCCAGCCAGGCCCTGCAATCCAGGGTCGGGCTGCGAAAACCGTATCATTCGTCTATGCTCCTTGATGGATGACACGTAATACCAACGCCGCGCGGCGACGCGCGGCGTTTGTTCGCCTGGTGTGTGCTTCGCCATGCTCACAAGGCATCGCCAAGTGCATACTTCGACCGTATCGCGGTCAACTCCCGTTTTATACCCCTCGCTTAAGGAATCTCGCATGAGCCTCGAACCCAAATACAAACGTATCCTGGTCAAACTGTCTGGCGAGGCCTTGATGGGGGAAGATAGCTATGGCATCAACCGCGTCACCATCGAGCGTATCGTCAATGAAATCAAGGGCGTAGTGGATTTGGGTGTGCAGGTTGCCATCGTGATTGGCGGCGGCAACATCTTCCGTGGCGTGGCGCCTGCCGCAGCGGGTATGGATCGTGCCACCGCCGATTACATGGGCATGCTGGCCACCGTGATGAATGCGCTGGCCCTGCAAGACGCCATGCGCCACGCTGGCGTTGTCAGCCGCGTGCAATCGGCGCTCACCATCCAGCAAGTGGCTGAGCCCTACATTCGCGGCAAAGCCATCCGTTATCTGGAAGAAAACAAGGTCGTGATCTTTGGTGCCGGTACCGGTAACCCGTTCTTTACCACCGACACCGCTGCCGCGTTGCGTGGCATGGAAGTCGGCGCCGATATCGTGCTGAAGGCGACCAAGGTCGATGGCGTATACACCGACGACCCCAAGAAGAATCCGGATGCCGTGCGCTATCACACCGTCACCTTTGACGAAGCCATCAGCCGTAACCTGAAGGTGATGGACGCGACCGCGTTTGCCTTGTGTCGTGACCAGAAGATGAATATCAGCGTGTTCAGTATCTTCAAGGCCGGCGCACTCAAGCGCGTGGTACTTGGGGAAGACGAGGGTACGCTGGTACACTGCTGAGCTTCTCTGGCATTACCTTACCGTTTTGACAGTCGGCGCCTTGCAAGGGGCCGACCTTCGCTTTAAAGAGGCTTAGTCATGATCCCCGAGATCAAAAAAGATACCGAAACCAGAATGCAGAAGACGCTCGAAGCGTTGAAGACCGATCTGATGAAGGTACGTACCGGCCGCGCACACACCGGCCTGCTCGACCATATCCAGGTCGATTACTACGGTTCGCCGGTGCCGGTAAACCAGGTCGCCAATATTTCGCTGGCCGACGCCCGCACCATCAGCGTGCAACCGTACGAAAAGAACATGATCAGCAAGGTCGAAAAGGCCATTCGCGATTCCGACCTCGGCCTGAACCCGGCCACCAACGGTGACCAGATTCGCGTGCCGATGCCGATGCTGACCGAAGAACGCCGCAAAGACCTGATCAAGGTAGTGCGCACCGAAGCTGAAGGCGCGCGCGTGTCCACGCGTAATATCCGTCGCGATGCCAACAACGACCTGAAAAACCTGCTCAAGGACAAAGAGATTTCGGAAGACGACGAGCGTCGTGGCCAGGATGAAGTGCAAAAACTGACCGACCGCTTTATCGCCGAAATCGACAAGGCGCTGGCTGAGAAAGAAAAAGAGTTGCTGACCGTCTGATCACGGCCACCGCAGCGGCGGCCCCCAGCAATGGTGGCCGCCGTTTTGTATCAAAACTTGAAGTTTGTTCAGAGGTGCGGGTTGGGCATTTTTCGCAGTTCAACGGTAGAGACGCCACAAGAGATCGCCGCTGTGCCTGAGCACATCGCCGTCATCATGGACGGCAATGGGCGCTGGGCCAAACAGCGGCTGATGCCGCGTGTATTCGGTCACAAAAAAGGCGTGGAAGCATTGCGCCGCGCCGTCAAGGCGTGCGATACGCTGGGCGTCAAATATCTGACCGTGTTTGCCTTCAGCAGCGAAAACTGGCGCCGCCCGGCCGATGAAGTCTCGTTCTTGATGGGGCTGTTCTTGCGTGTGTTGCAGTCCGAAATCGACCGCATGCACGAGAACGGCATCCGCTTGAAGATTGTGGGCGACCGTACGCATTTTTCGGCCGAACTGGTCACCATGATCGAAGCCGCAGAGCAACGCACTGCGGGCAACAGCGGGGTAACGCTGTCGATTGCCGCCGATTACGGCGGGCGTTGGGACGTGTTGCAAGCCACGCATCGCTTGCTGGCGGATCGCCCTGATCTGGCCACCCGTTTTACCGAAGCCGATATGGCGCCTTATTTTGCAATGGCCTATGCGCCGGAGCCGGATCTGTTTATCCGCACCGGTGGCGAGCGCCGCATCAGCAACTTTTTGCTGTGGCACCTGGCCTATACCGAACTGTATTTCACCGACATGCTGTGGCCGGACTTTGATCAGGCCGCCATTGAAGCCGCTATCGACTGGTATCGCGGCCGCGAGCGGCGTTTTGGCCGCATCAGCGAACAACTGCAAAGCGTAACGCCCTGACATGCTGATTACCCGAGTCATTACCGCGCTGATCCTCATTCCTTTGGTGTTGGCCGCCTTGTTTTTGCTGGGTGCGCCGGGCTGGGCCATGTTCGCCGCCGTCGTTACCGGATTGGGCGCATGGGAATGGGGCGCGCTGTGCGGCTATCGCATGCCGGCCCGGGTTGCCCTGGGCGTGCTGGTGGGCGCGCTGGTGATGGCGCTGTCACCGGGCGAGAACTTTGTGTTTCATACCGCGTGGCTCTGGCCGACCCTGGCGGCGGCCAGCCTGTTCTGGTTTGTGTTGGCCCCGCTGTGGTTGCGCAAGCGCTGGATTTTGCGCAGCACGCTGGCCAATGGCGCGCTGCCTGGCGTGCTGCTGCTGGTGGCGGCGGGTCTGGCGCTGATTGCCTTGCGTGCCGAGGCGGGTCCGCTGCCTTTGCTGTTTGTAATGGCCATTGCCTGGGTGGCTGATACTGCCGCCTATTTCTCCGGCAAAGCCTTTGGCAAACACAAGCTGGCGCCTGCCATCAGTCCGGGCAAAACCTGGGAAGGTGTCGCGGGGGCGCTGGTCGGCATTACTATCTATGCGCTGGTGCTGGGCGCCTTGACCACGCTGCCCTTGTGGAAGCTGGTGTTGGCGGCCTGGGTGTTGACCGCCGTTTCCATTGTGGGTGATCTGATGGAATCGTTGTTCAAACGCCAGGCCGGTATCAAAGACAGCAGCCAGTTGCTGCCGGGCCACGGTGGCGTGCTTGATCGCGTCGACAGCCTGCTTGCCATTCTGCCCATCGCCGCCTTGCTCTGGCCCTGGCTGATCCAGCATTAATCGCCCGGTTGATTCCGCGGCGCTCTAGAAAACTACGGCAATCCATGACCGCACCGACCCTCAGAACACTTACCGTCCTTGGCGCCACTGGCAGCATCGGCGTCAATACGCTCGATGTAGTGGCCCGCCATCCCGATCAATATCGTGTGTTTGCCATCAGTGGCGCCACGCAGCTGGATCGGTTGCTGCAACAGTGCAAACAGTTTGCGCCGCGCTATGCCGTGGTGCTGGACGAGCAATCTGCCGAAACCTTGCGTGGCATGGTGCGCGCCGCCGGGCTCGAAACCGAAGTGTTGTGTGGCGCGGCCGCGCTCGAGCAAGTGGCCTGCGCGCCCGAAGTCGATACCGTGATGGCCGCCATCGTTGGCGCAGCGGGCATGAAGTCAACGCTGGCCGCCGCGCAGTGCGGCAAGCGCGTGCTGTTGGCCAACAAAGAAACGCTGGTGCTGGCGGGCAAGCTGTTTATGGATGCCGTTACCGCCGCTGGCGCGGAACTGCTGCCTATCGATAGCGAACACAACGCCATCTTCCAGGTGTTGCCGCGCGCGCATCGCGAGCGGCCGTATCACGGCACCCTGCAACAAGCGGGTGTGCGCCGGATTCTGCTGACCGCTTCCGGTGGCCCGTTCCGTACCCGGCCGCTGGAGACGCTGGCCGCCATCACCCCCGAAGAAGCAGTGCGCCATCCCAACTGGTCGATGGGGCGCAAGATTTCGGTCGACTCGGCCACCATGATGAACAAGGGCCTTGAGGTCATCGAAGCGCACTGGTTGTTTAATGCGCGCCCCGACGAAATTACCGTGGTGGTGCATCCGCAGAGCATCGTGCATTCGATGGTCGAGTATGTGGATGGCTCGGTGCTGGCCCAGTTGGGTGCGCCCGATATGCGTACGCCGATTGCCTATGGCATGGCTTATCCGCAGCGCGTCGAATCCGGGGTGGAGCGGCTCGATTTGTTCAAAGTAGGGCGCCTCGATTTTGAAGAGCCCGATCTCAAGCGTTTTCCCTGCCTGCGCCTGGCCTTTGAAGCGTTGCGCCAGGGCGGCCCGGCGACTGCAATCGCCAATGCGGCCAATGAAGTTGCTGTGGCTGCATTCCTCGAGCACCAACTCGACTGGAATGGCATCCCCGCCCTGATCGAACACACGCTGGGCATTTGCTGTAGTAACGCCAGCGATGCCTCTATCGATCTGCTGTTGCAAGCCGACGCGCACGCGCGCGAAGTGGCGCAACAGTGGCTGCGCGAGCGCTGAACCCATGAACGGCCTGGTCGCGGCGCTCTCGTTTATCGTCACGCTGGGCATCCTGGTGACGGTGCATGAATTCGGTCATTACTGGGTGGCGCGCCGCTGTGGCGTCAAGGTACTGACGTTCTCCATCGGGTTTGGCAAGGCGCTCTATCGTTGGCAGCGCGGCGAAACCACTTGGCAAATTGCCGCCATTCCCCTCGGCGGCTACGTCCGCATGCTGGACGAACGCGAAGCCCCCGTGGCGGCAGCCGATCTTGATCGCGCCTTCAATCGCCAACATCCACTCAAGAAAATGGCCGTAGTTGTGGCCGGGCCGGCTGCAAATCTGTTGCTGGCACTGCTGTTCTACTGGGTGTTGTTTATGGTGGGCGTGTCCACCCTGGCGCCGGTGGTGGGCGATGTGGCGGTCGATACCGTGGCCAGCCATGTCGGCATCCGCGTGGGTGATCGCATCCAGCGCATAGATCAGACCCCTGTGCGCAACTGGGATGACATCCAGACCGGACTGCTCGATGCCGCCAGTCAGGGAAAAAAGTTTTCGGTGCAATTGCAGCGTAACGGGCGTGATGTAGCCGTTTCTATCGACCCGGTGGCATTTGGTATCGAGAGCGTCGATGCCGACACCCTCAGCAAGCTGGGCGTATCACCGATGCATATCGTGCCGCAGGTGTCTGAAGTGTCGCCCGGCAGCGCTGCCGCCCGGGCCGGCATCCAGCAAGGCGATCTGCTGCAGAGCCTTGATGGCCAGGCCCTCACCAGCTGGAGCATGCTGCAACATCGACTGGCGCAGGCGGCCGGCGCCCCCTTGCGCGTGGGTTTGCTGCGGCACGGTCAGCACCTCGAAGTGATCGCGCATCCGGATGTGGTCACCGAAAAAGGCAAACAAATCGGGCGCTTGGGCATTGCCCCGACGCCGGACGAGCAACAATGGGCCAGCCAGCAAATGAAAATGCGTTATGGCCCGGTAGCGGCGCTGGGCGCTGCTGTCAATAAGGCCTGGCAGACCATACGGCTGAACGGCGTGCTGTTTGGCCGCATGATCACCGGGCATGTGTCGGCCAGCCAGGTGGGTGGACCCCTCACGATTGCCCGCATGGCAGGGCAAAGCGCACAGGCTGGACTGGAGCCATTTATCGATACATTGGCGCTGGTCAGTTTGAGTCTGGCGATACTTAACCTGTTACCTGTGCCCCTGCTTGATGGCGGGCATTTGATGTATCATGCTGCCGAACTGTTGACCGGACGACCGGTGTCCGCCACAGTGGAAGCAGTCGGCATGCGGTTGGGCCTCCTCTTTCTTGCCGGCTTGATGGCGCTCGCGCTGTATAACGATTTCTACCGACTCATAACTGGCTGACTCCGCCAGAATCCGATCCGACACATGAAATTAAAAACGCTTTCCCTGTTGCTTGGCGCTGCACTTTCCGTGAGCGCACTCCCGGTATGGGCTATCGACGCATTCGTCGTAAAGGATATCCGCGTAGAAGGACTACAACGTACCGATGCGGGTACGGTCTTCAATTATCTGCCGCTCAAAGTGGGCGACACGCTGGATGATGAAAAGGCGCAAGCCGCCATCAAGGCGCTGTTTGCCACCGGCTTCTTCAACGATGTGCGGCTGGAACGCAATGGTGAAGTGCTGGTGGTTACGGTAGACGAACGCCCCACCATTTCGCAGATCAACATCAACGGCGCCAAGCTGCTGGAAAAAGACCAGATCAAGCAGGCGCTGGGCAGCCAGAACTTCACCGAAGGTCGTATTTTCGAGCAAGCCACGCTCGATGCCGCGGTGCAGGAACTCAAACAACAGTACTACTCGCGCGGTCGTTACTCGGTGATCGTCAAGACCACGGTCACACGGCTTGAACGCAACCGCGTGGGTATCGAATTCAATATCTCGGAAGGCGCCACCGCGCTGATCCAGCAGGTCAACCTGGTCGGTGCCAAGGTCTTTAAAGAAAAAGACCTGTTGGGCGAATTGTCGCTCAGCACCCCGGGCTGGATGAGCTGGTATACCAAGGACGATCAGTATTCGCGCCAGAAATTCCAGGCCGATCTGGAAACCCTGCGTTCGTACTATATGGACCGCGGTTACCTTGAGTTCAACGTCGATTCGACCCAGGTGGCGATCTCGGAAAGCAAAGAAGATGTTTTCCTGACGATCAATATCACCGAGGGTGAAAAGTACACCGTCACCGACGTCAAATTTGCCGGCGACAGCACCATCCCGCAAGCCGAGCTGGAAAAACTGGTCAAGATCAAGGCCGGTGAAACCTTCTCGCGCCAGAAACTGAACAAAGCCACCGCGGCGGTCACGGATCGTCTGGGTGTCGATGGCTACGCCTTTGCCAACGTCAACGCCGTGCCCGATGTCGACAAGGTCAACCATACCGTTGCCTTTACCTTCTACGTTGATCCGGGTCGTCGCGTTTACGTGCGCAATATCAACGTGGTCGGCAACACCATGACGCGGGATGAAGTGGTGCGCCGTGAACTGCGTCAGGCTGAATCGGCGCCGTATGATGGTTCGAAGATCAAGCGTTCCAAGCAGCGTCTGGACCAGCTCGATTACTTCCAGGAAGTGAATATCGATACGCCGCCGGTGCCGGATGCGCCGGATCAGGTGGATATGAACGTCCGGGTTACCGAAAAGAAAACCGGCCAGTTCAATATCGGCGCGGGTTACGGTCAGTCGGAAGGCGTGGTGTTGATTGCGTCGATTTCGCAGACCAACTTTCTGGGTAGCGGCAAGCAGTTCTCAGCGGAATTCAACAACAGCTCATCGCAGCGCGTGTATTCGCTCGGCCTGACTGACCCGTACGCGACGCCGGATGGCATCTCGATGGGCTGGAACTTCTACAAACGCGATACCGATCCGTCGTACAACAACCTGGGTAACTACACCACCAATGGCTGGGGTGGCGCGTTGACCTTTGGCTTGCCGGTTACTGAAGAAAACCGCGTGGGTTGGTCGTTTGGTTATGACAACCTGAAGATCGATACCACGACGTCGACGCCTGCTTATGTTGAAGACTTCGTCAACAAGTACGGCAACAAGACCGGCACGTTCAACTCGACCATCCGCTTTGCCCGTGACACGCGTGACAGCGCGTCTTATCCGACGACGGGTTGGTCGTTCAATACCTCGGCCGAAGCCTCGGTGCCGGGTTCGGACCTGAAGTACTATCGCCTGAACGCCACCAGCCAGTACTGGGTGCCGATCGGTGAAGACTTTGCCGTGATGTGGAACCTGGCAGCCGGTTACGGCAATAGCTATGGCAACACGGACTATCCGTTCTACAAGAACTTCTACGCCGGTGGTGTGAACTCGGTGCGCGGTTTTGCCTACGGTACGATTGGTCCGAAGGATGAATACGGCGACGGTATGGGCGGCAACAAGATGCTGACCAACAGCTTCGAGTTGTTCTTCCCGATGCCGGGTATGAAAAACGATCACAGCACGCGTTTGTCGGTGTTTGCGGATTCGGGTGGCGTGTGGGGTCCGGACGACAAGTTCTCGTTCAGCGATAACCGTTATTCGGTCGGTGCCGCGTTCTCGTGGGTCTCGCCGATTGGTCCGCTCAAGTTCAGTATTGCCAAGCCGATGAAGTCCAAGACGGGCGATTCGACGGAAGCGTTCCAGTTCCAGATCGGCAATATTTTCTGACCGGATATAGAAAAGAGGTTGCAAGCATGAAGTTAGCGCGACAGATCGGAATGTTGTTGTGCGTTGCGTTAGTCTCGACCGCGGCCATGGCAGCCGATGTCGGGATCCGCATCGGCTTTGTGGATACCGATCGCATCCTTAAGGAATCGGCGCCGGCAGCACGTGCGGCCAAACGGCTGGAGAAGGAATTCGAAGGCCGCCGCCTGGACGTGCAGAAGCTGGCTGATCAAGGTAAATCCCTGCAGGCGCAGCTGGACAAAGGCGGCTTGGCCGATGCGGATCGCAAAGACAAAGAGCGCCAACTGGTCAAGCTCAACCTCGATTACCAACGGATGCAGCGCGAGCTCAACGAAGACTTGAACTCGCGCCGCAATGAAGAGCTGTCGGGCATTCAGGAACGCGTGAACAACGCGATCCAGCAGATTGCCAATAGCGAAAAATATGATCTGATCTTGCAGGAAGCGGCCTATCGCAGTCCGCGCATTGATATCACCGACAAGGTGCTCAAGCTGCTGTCAGACAAGTGAGCGGCGTATGTTTTTATCAGAATTAGTGACCGCCCTTGGCGGCACCCTGCGGGGTGAAGATATCCAGGTGAGCCGTGTGGCCGCCCTCGAAAACGCCCAGCCTGATGCGCTGGCGTTTTTGTCCAATTCGCGCTTCAAAAGTCAGGCGATGGCCAGTCAGGCCGCCGCGCTGCTGATCAAGCCCGCCGATGCGGCCGATATCAGCAAGCCGTGCATCCTTACCGACGATCCTTATCTGTACTACGCACGCGCCACCGCGCTGCTGCATCCGGCCCCGGCCGTGCAGCCTGGCGTCCATCCGCGCGCCTGCGTCGACCCCAGCGCCAAAGTCGATCCCACTGCGCAAATCGGCCCCAATGTGGTGGTCGAGGCGGGGGCCGTCATCGGGGCTAACGTGGTGTTGCGCGCCAATGTTTTTGTCGGCGCCAATGCGCAGATCGGCGCTGGCAGCATTCTTTATCCCAATGTCACATTGATGAACGAATGTGTGCTGGGTGAGCGTTGCATTCTGCATCCGGGCGCCGTGATTGGTGCCGATGGCTTTGGCAATGCCTGGGCCAAGGATCACTGGGAGAAAATCCCGCAGATCGGGCGTGTGGTGCTGGGCAATGACGTTGAGATAGGCGCCAATGCCACGGTGGATCGCGGTGCGATTGACGATACCGTGCTCAGCAATGGCGTGCGCATTGATAACCTGGTGATGCTGGGCCACAACGTGCACGTGGGCGAGCACACCGCCATGGCAGCCATGAGCGGTATTTCGGGTTCGGTGCGCATCGGTGCGCGCTGCCAGTTTGGCGGTGCCACCCGTATGGGCGGCCATATCGAGATTGGCGACGATGTCATCCTGCTGAATTCGGCATTGGTATCCAAGTCGATCCGCAACAAAGGCATTTACGCGGGTAGCCCCGTGCAGACCCACGATCAGTGGCTCAAAAACGCCGCGCATTTGCGGCACCTTGATGCACTGAGCGGCAAGGTCAAACAACTGGAAAAAAAGCTGGCGGCGCAAGACACTGCCGCAGCGCAGGAGGAAGAATGAGCGAAACAATGGATATCAATGAAATCATCAAATACTTACCGCACCGGTATCCATTTTTGCTGATAGACCGCGTGACTGAACTTGAGCTGGGCAAATCGATCAAGGCCATCAAGAACGTCACCATCAACGAACCGTTTTTCCCCGGGCATTTTCCCGGCTACCCGGTCATGCCGGGTGTGTTGATCATGGAAGCGCTGGCGCAAGCCGCAGGCGTGCTGTCGTTCAAGAGCGATGGCAAAGAGCCGGATGGCAGTTCGCTGTATTTCTTTGCCGGTATCGACAATGCGCGCTTCAAGCGCCAGGTGGTGCCGGGTGATCAGCTGACCTTGTGTGTTGAGCTGCTGCAGTCCAAGCGTGGCATCTACAAGTACGCCGCCAAAGCCTATGTCGGCACCGAGCTGGCGGCCGAAGCCGAATTGCTCTGCGCCGAGCGCAAGGTGAACAAGAGCCTGTAAGCGCGCGGCGCGCGCGATCGATCAGGCAGGTTGTTGCGGCGGGCGTTATGCCCGCTTCATCCTTTCAGGACCCGCATTTATGGCAAATATCCATCCCACCGCCGTGGTCGATCCGCGCGCGGTTCTGCATGACAGCGTGGTCGTCGGCCCGTACGCAATCATCGGGCCCGATGTCAGCATCGGCCAGGACACGGTGATTGATGCACACGTGGTCATCAGCGGTGTAACCCGCATCGGCGCGCGCAATCGCTTCCATTCGTTTGGCAGCATCGGTTGCGACCCGCAAGACAAAAAGTACAAGGGCGAGCCGACGCGGCTGACCATCGGCGACGGCAACACCTTTTTTCAATACATCACCATTTCGACCGGCACCGCGCAGGACGAAGGCATCACCAGTATTGGCGACAACAACTGGATCATGGCCTACGTGCACGTGGCGCATGACTGCCGCATCGGCAGCAATACGATTTTTGCCAACAATGTCACGCTGGCTGGCCACGTGCATGTTGAGGACTGGGTTTTTCTGGGCGGGTTTACCACCGTGCACCAGTTCTGCCGCATTGGCGCGCATGCAATGAGCGCGTTCACCGCCGCGATTTCGCAAGACGTACCGCCGTTTGTTGTGGCCGCAGGCAATCGGGCCAAGCCCGCTGGCGCGCACAGCGAAGGCATGCGTCGTCACGGCTACAGCGCCGAGCAGATCAGTGTGGTCAAACGAGCCTACAAGGCGCTGTATCGCCAGGCGCTGAGCATGGAAGACGCCCAGGCCGCGTTGGCCGAAATGGCGCAGACTTCGGCTGAAGTGGGCGCGATGTTGGCATTCGTGCAAGCCAGCGAACGTGGCATTATCCGGTGAGCTGGCAACCGTCTGCTTGTCCCTTAACTCTGTTTTCCGTGTGAGCCGATGATAGATCGACTCTTTCCGCAAGCGGGCGGTCATCCGCGTATTGCCATCGTCGCGGGCGAAGCCTCGGGCGATTTGCTGGGTGCCGCGCTGATCGAAGCGCTGCGCCAGCGTTTGCCCCATGCCATTTATAGCGGCATTGCGGGGCCGCGCATGAAAGCCGAGGGCGCGCATAGCGTGGTGCCGATGGAAAAGCTGGCCGTGCGCGGCTATGCCGAAGTGATCAAGCATCTGCCCGAACTGCTGCGTATCCGGCGTGAACTCAAAGACGCCATCCTGCGCGAAAAGCCCGATCTGGTGATCGGTATCGATGCGCCTGATTTCAACCTGGGCCTCGAAGCCGCGTGCAAAGCCGCCGGGATTCCGGTAGTGCATTACGTCAGCCCGTCCATCTGGGCCTGGCGCGCCGAACGCCTGAAGAAAATCGGGCAAGCGGTGTCGCACGTGCTGTTGCTGTTTCCGTTTGAAGAAGCGCTGTATCGCCAGGCGGGGATTCCAGCCACTTATGTGGGGCATCCGCTCGCTGATCAATTTCCGCTCGAACCCGACCAACCGGCCCTGCGCGAAACGCTGGGAGTGCCGGTGGCGTCCACCGTGTTTGCGCTATTGCCGGGCAGCCGCCAGAGTGAACTGGCGTTGCACGCCGCGCTGTTTGTCGAAACCGCGCGCAAACTGTTTGAGCGCTATCCCAATGCAGTTTTTCTGGTGCCGTTCATTACGCGAGAAACGCGCGATATGTTCGAAACCGAAATGTGGAAGCAGGGCGCGCAAGAACTGCCGTTCCGTTTGATGTTCGGTCACGCGCATGAAGCAATGCAGGCGTCAGACGCCATCGTGGTGGCCTCCGGCACCGCCGCGCTGGAAGCCATGCTGGCCAAGCGTCCGACGGTAGTCACCTACCGGCTGACCAACTTCACCTATCGCATGGTGCGCAAAAAGATTAAAACGCCCTACATCAGCTTGCCCAACGCGCTGGCGGCTGGCTTTGTGGTGCCTGAACTGTTGCAGCACGACGCCACCGCCGACAATATCGTGCAAGCCGTTTCAAACATGATTGATGACAAGCGTTTTGCCGCGCGCATTAACGCTTGTTTTACCGGGTTTCATGAGCAATTGCGCTGTGGCGCAGCGGATCGCGCCGCGGATGCGGTGGTCAAGGTGTTGGGGAAGGGCCGTGGCTGACAAGGCGATCAAGCCGATCAAACTGGTGTGTGGTGTGGACGAAGCCGGGCGCGGGCCGCTGGCGGGTTCGGTGTTTGCCGCCGCCGTGATCCTGCCGCCGCGCCATCGCATCAAGGGGCTGGATGATTCCAAAAAGCTGAGCGAAGCCCAACGCGAAAAGCTGTTTCCGCAAATTCAGGAAAAAGCCCTTGCCTGGTCGATCGCCTTTGCCACGCATGAAGAAATCGATCGCATCAACATATTGCAGGCCACCATGCTGGCGATGCAGCGTGCGGTTGCCGGTTTGCACACGCCGCCGGAACTGGCCTTGATTGATGGTAACCGGGCGCCGCAACTGGGCTGCGCGGTGCAGACCATTATCGGGGGCGACGCACTGCAGGCTTGCATCTCGGCCGCGTCCATCCTGGCCAAAGTGGCGCGTGATCGCGAGCTGTTGCAGCACCACGAAACCTGGCCCGATTACGGTTTTGCCCGCCACAAAGGCTATGGCACGCCCGAACATCTGAGCGCGCTCAAGCGCCTGGGCCCATGTCCGATCCATCGCAACAGTTTTGCGCCGGTGCGTATGGCCGTCGCACAAATGTCGCTCTGGGAGTAAGCCTGGGTTGTCGCTTGCAAGCCCTTGCCTCTAAACTGCGGGAATGCGGGATAAATGACATCTGGATAAGGGGCCACAACGGTTTGTGGAATCACGGATGTTTGTGTTGATCAGGCGCGCAGATCTGCGCTGTTCTACATAGAAAAATCAAAGTGCCGTCATTCACGGCCACTCCCCCGAATTCAATACAGGGAATACACGGCGCATGTTCGTCATCATTGGTTATATTTTCATGGTCGCCTGTATTTTTGGCGCCTATGCGGCACACGGCGGCGAATTGGGCGTGCTGTGGCAACCGGTCGAAATCATCATTATTTTTGGTGGCGGCATTGGCGCCACCATCGTCGGCTATGGTGGCAAGCCGATGAAGGCTTTCCTCAAGTCGATTCCCTTGCTGTTTAAAGGCCCGCCTTACAACAAAAACTTTTATATGGATTTGTTCGCGCTGATGTTTGAGCTGCTGTCCAAAATCCGTAAAGAGGGTTTGATGTCGATTGAAGGCGATGTGGAAGATCCGCATAACAGCCCGGTGTTCAGCAAATATCCCAAAGTGGCGCACGACCACCATCTGGTTGAATTCATTACCGACTATTTGCGCTTGATGGTGGGCGGCAACCTTAACGCCTTTGAAATCGAAAACCTGATGGATGTGGAAATCGATACTCACCATCACGAAGCCGCCGACCCGGTCACTGTGGTGACCAAACTGGCTGATGGCTTGCCGGCATTCGGGATTGTGGCGGCGGTGATGGGCGTGGTGCACACCATGGGTTCGCTGCATTTGCCACCGTCCGAGCTGGGCAAGCTGATTGGCGCGGCGCTGGTGGGTACCTTTATGGGTATTTTGCTGGCCTATGGTTTTGTCGGCCCGCTGGCGGCCATTCTGGAAGCACGCAATGCCGCCGTGCACCAGGCGTTTACCGTTATCAAGACCACCATGCTGGCCAGCCTGAATGGCTACGCGCCGCAAGTGGCGGTCGAATTTGGCCGCAAGGCACTTAATTCGACCGAGCGCCCCAGCTTCAAGGAGCTGGAAGAATTCGTGAAGAACGCCAAGTCGAAATAACATCGGCGCGTAATCCGATCAACCAACGCCGCGCAGCCTTGCTGCCGCGGCGTTCTGCCTTGCAGGGGCAACCATGAGCGACGACTCACAACGTCCCATTATCGTAAAGCGCATCAAGAAGGGCGAACACGGCCACCATGGCGGCGCGTGGAAAATCGCCTATGCCGACTTCATGACCGCCATGATGGCGTTCTTTTTGCTGATGTGGCTGCTGGGCTCAGTCTCCAAAGGCAATCTGAAAGGCATTGCTGATTACTTTTCCAATCCGCTCAAGATTGCGCGGCGCGGCGGCGAGGGCGCGGGTGATGCCGATTCGCTGGTCAAGGGCGGCGGCAAAGATTTGACGCAGCAAGTGGGCCAGATGAAAAAAGGCGCAGTGCAGCAAGATGAGCAGGCCAAAGATCGGCGGCGCTTGTCGGCATTGCAAAAGAAATTCCAGGCCATGATGGATGACAAGGCCAAAACCAATAGCAAGCTGGCGCAATTCAAAAACCAGCTCAAGCTGGATATGGTGGCCGAAGGTTTGCGCATTCAGATTGTCGATGCGCAAAACCGTCCGATGTTTAAATCGGGCAGCAGCGAGCTCGAACCGTATGCGCGCGATATTCTTGATGAAATCGGCAAATTGCTGGTCGATGTGCCCAATGATATTTCGCTATCCGGCCACACCGATGCGCAGCAATTCGCCGGCGGCCAACGCGGCTTTAGCAACTGGGAATTGTCGGCCGATCGCGCCAATGCGTCGCGTCGCGAATTGATTGATGGCGCGGGTGTGCCGGGCGAAAAGGTATTGCGCGTCAATGGCTTTGCCGACCAGATTCCGCTGGATAAAAGCAATATCTACGCGCCGGTTAATCGCCGCATCAGCATCGTGGTGTTGAACAAAGAAGCGGCTGACGAAATCCGCAGCCAGGCGGGCGTAACGCAAGACGCGTCGGCACCCGCCGATGCCGCCAATCCTGGCCCGGCCGCAATGGCCACCACGCCGGATGCGCCCGCCGCGCCCGCGACTTCGACCACCGGGCGCGTGGCGGGGCCCGCTAACGCCCATCCTGTTGCACCTGCCCACGAGTAATGTCGCAGCCGCTGCGCTTTGTCTTGTTGCAACTGGCCGCGGTGCTGCTGGCTTTCTGGCTGCTGCCGCGTGCAGGCTTGCTCAATCAGGCGGTGACGGCCGCCTTGCTGGCCGCCATTGCCGCGCGCGTGGTGCATGACCGCCGCTGGTGGATGCTCATACACGCCGTGTTTCCGTTGGCCGTAGTCGGCGCGTTGACGCTCAACGTGCCGTCCTGGGTCTGGCTGGTCGCTTTTGTGCTGATGTTTGTGGTGTATTCCGGAGCGGTGCGTAGCCGCGTGCCGCTCTACCTCAGCAACCCGCATGCGCTGGGCAAACTCTCCGAACATATTCCGCCGCACGCGCGCCTGCTCGATATCGGCGCGGGCACCGGCACCGTGCTGGCGTGGTTGCATCGCCAGCGCCCCGACGTGCAGCTCAGTGGCATCGAACTGGCATGGCTGCCGTGGTTGATCGGCCGCGCGCGCCTGGGCAAGGCCGCCACCTGGCTGCGCGGCGATGCCATGGCGCTCAACCTGGGCGGCTATGACGTCATCTATGCTTATCTTTCGCCTGAGCCGATGGCCGCTCTGTGGCTTAAACTGCAGCAAGAGTGGCAGCCCGGCAGCCGTCTGATCAGCAACAGTTTTGCAATCCCCGGTGTTCCGCCTGACGAGATTGTCGAGGTGGAAGACTGGAAAAACAGCAGACTTTATATATGGCATCACCGATGACGCATCAGCCGTGGATCGACTACTGGTCGGGCCGCGCGCTGCCCATGTTGCAGCGCAGCCACGAGCAATTGCAGCCCATGCTGCGCCGCGCCGAACGCGTGCGGCCCGCCGATGTGGTTGATCTGGTGCTGCGCGATCCGCTGTTGACGGCGCAGGTGCTGCGCGTGGTCAACCAGCGCATGCGCTCCAGTCTGTCGGCCGATATCGTCAGCATCGACAACGCGTTGCAATTATTCGGTACGGCGCCGTTTCTGGATCGCTTCAGCCGCATGCCGGTGCTGGAAGATCTGATCCTGCCCGCCCACCCGCAAGCCTATGAACGCATCCAGAAACTGGTGGTGGATGGCCGCTTTGCGGCGCGCCTGACGCGCGACTACGCCAATCGGCGCATGGACGCCCGCCTGGACGAAGTGTTTATTGCCGCGCTGATGGCTTGTGTGCCGCCCATTCTGTATACCCTGGCCAGCACCGAAACCGCCCAGCCTCCCGCGCCGGGCGCCGCGCATGAATTGTTCAGTGCCTGGCGCTTTCCCGAAGCCGTGCTCACGCTGATGACGCCGGCGGCCGAAGGCGGGCCACGCGTGGTGTTGCAGCATTCTGCTTTGCGGCTGGCACATGCGCTGGACCGGGGCTGGTGGCAAAGCGAGGTGCAGACCGAACTGGCTACCCTGGCGGGCGTGTTGCAAGAGGACGTGGCCAATACCTGGAGCACCGCGCGCAAGATGATGTTGACGCAGGTGCAGCGCGAGCCCTTTGGTGAAATGCGGCTGCAGGCGCCGCGCTGGTTGCCGATGTTGCCCGGCGAATGGCCCAAACCACCACGCCCGGTCGCCACGCCGGTCATGGCCTCGTTGCCCACAGTGGAAGTGAGCGCCGCGCCGCCACCGCGCGCCACCCCGCACACCGTAACCGCAGCGGCAACGGCGGCAGGCGCCGCGTCGCCCGCGACGGATGCGCCAGTACGCGATGTCTTGTCGGTACGGATGCAGGCTCTGCATCTGGCGGGAAAACAGGGCGCCACCGCGCAGCAACTGATCAATCTGAGTCTGCGTGCCCTGGTTGAAGGCCTGAATATGAAGCGCGCAGCATTCCTGGTTTACGTGCCCGCCGACCAGCGTCTGCAAGCGCGGCTGGTGCAAAGTGCTGATCCGCACGAGCCTCTGCGCGATCTGGTGCTCGCCGCCGTTACCCCGCATCTGTTTACCCGCTTGCTGAACAAACCGCAGGCGGTGTGGCTGCACAATGGCACGCGCGCCGAAATTCAGCCGCTGCTGCCCGCGCCCTGGTTGCAGCGCTTTGGCAATGGCGACTTCTGCGCGATGTCCTTGTTTATGGGTGCCAAGCCGATCGGCATCTTTGTGGGCGAACGGCCCAGCGACGATCCGCTCGCCGATGCTGATTTCGCCAGCTTTAAACAAGTCTGCCTGCTGGTGGGGCGTGCCCTGAGCGACAGAAGCCCCAAGCCATAACCACGGGCCGCGATATGGGGCCGCAATATGAACATGCGGCTTTGTAGGGTGGGTCGTGACCCACCCTATGTGATGGCGGCTTTGCTGGTCGGTTTGCGCGCGGTTGGCCGTGGTGGCAGACGCAATGCTGCCCGACCGCGCCGCGCGCGGTATCATCTCGCCTTTCTCGTCGTTAGCCCCCAATCCCATGGATCTGATCCAGTCCGCGCAAAACCCGCTCTACAAGCTGTGCCACAAGCTCGCCGAAAACCGGCGCGACCGGCTCAAGCTCGGCCAGACCTTGCTCGATGGTCCGCATCTGGTGGCGGCGGCGCTGGATGCGGGCTGGCCACTGGAACGCATCCTGATCAGCCAGAGCGGCCTGCAGCGCCCGGAGCACCAGACCCTGCTGGCGCGCTATGGCAAAGACCCCGCCTTGCTGGACGACGCGCTGTTCGCCACGCTGACCGAGCTGCCCAGTGCCACCGGCCTGATCGCGCTCGCCCACATCCCCAATGCGCCCGCACTGCGCCACGCGGGCCTGTGCCTGTGGCTGGATGGGGTGCAAGACCCCGGCAATGTCGGCGCAATATTGCGCACTGCGGCGGCGGCCGGGGTGCAGCAAGTGGCGTTGTCGCTGCATAGCGCCGATGTCTGGTCGCCGCGGGTTTTGCGCGCGGGCATGGGCGCGCATTTTGCCCTGGAGATTGTCGAGCGCACCGATCTGCTGGCCGCCGCCAGCCAGTTTAACGGCCGCATCGCCGCCTTGATGCTCGACGGCGCCGTTGATTTGTATGAAAGCGATCTGCGTGGCGATGTTGCCCTGGTGATGGGCGCGGAAGGTCAGGGCGTGAGTACCGAACTTGAAGCTGCCGCCACGCTGCGCCTTAAAATCCCGATGCAACCGGGTATCGAATCACTCAACGTCGGCCACGCCGCCGCCATCTGCCTGTACGAACGCGTGCGCCAGAGCCGCGTATAATCGCGCGTCTGTTGCGCCCGCCAGGATCGTCACCATGTCCGCACCGTCTGAAAGCTTTTACGTGCCCGCCACGCTGCCACTGCGCTGGTCCAGCCAGCCGGGCCAAAGCGCGCTTGAGGCGACGCGTTATCTGCAAGTGCTGATGCTGCTGGAGCATCCGGAAGGCGACGAGCCTGATCCGATGCAGCGACGGCTGGATTTGCAGCTGTTGTGGCTGGGGCGCCTGCTGACGCCGCAACTACCGTCGCACGCGGACGTGCAATTCGGGCTGGATGATCTGGTCTGGACGTCAGCGCAAGCGTTGCTGGCCGGGCAGCAAGGCTGGCTGGATGTATCACTCAGCCATGAATTTGCCTATTTGCTGAGCCTGCCGCTGGAAATCAGCGCCGCCGAGCCGCAAGGTGACACCTGGCAAATCCGCGCCCGCTACCTGTGGCCGCAACCAGCCCTGCGCGAGGCGTTTGAACGCGTGCTGTTCAGCCGCCATCGCGTGCATATCCGTTCTTTGCGTGGAGCAAGTCTTGATTCTTGATGCCGTACCCGCCGCCTGGCAACCGTTGCTGCAATCGCTGCGACACGATCCCGCTTTGCTGGCGCTGTCTGATTTTCTGGAAGCCGAAGCCACCGCCGGCAAGGCCATCTATCCGCCGCGCGAACATTGGTTTGCCGCGCTGGAACATACCCGACCCGACGCCGTGCGCGTGGTGATCCTGGGGCAAGACCCGTATCACGGACCGGGCCAGGCGCACGGCTTGAGCTTTTCGGTGCCGCCCGGTGTGCGCATGCCGCCGTCGCTCAACAACATCTGGAAAGAACTGGCGCGCGATTTTGGTCTGACGCCGCCGCAACACGGCACGTTAACGCGCTGGGCCGAGCAGGGCGTGTTGCTGCTGAACACGGTGTTGACGGTCGAAGCCAACAAGGCCGCATCGCATGCCAAACGCGGTTGGGAAATCCTGACCGACACCCTGATCCGCGAACTGGCCGCGCGTGAAACCGGCGTGGTGTTCTTGTTGTGGGGCAGCCACGCGCAGAAAAAAGCCGCGCTGATCGACCGCCAGCGCCACTGCGTGCTGGAATCGGTACACCCCTCGCCGCTGTCCGCCTATCGCGGCTTTATCGGCTGCGGCCACTTCAGCGCCGCCAACCAGTACTTGCAACAACACGGCCGCGCGCCCATCGACTGGGCGATCTGATGCCGCCCAACGTCTGTCCGAAGAAAGCATAGGGTGGGTCTAGACCCACCACCCAAAGCCATTTGCCAGTAGTGCGGAGCTTGGCAAGCCACTCTGGGTGGTGGGTCTAGACCCACCCTATGAGACAGCGGTTACATCACTGGGCCAGGTTTAGCTGATATTGCGTCAGCGACGTCACCGGGTCTGGCGTGGTGCTGTACACGCTCAGGTTGGTCACGCCATGCGCCGCTGCCAGCGCCAGGCTGCCGGCCACGCTGCTGAACACCACCGGGCCGGACGGCGTTGCGGTCTTCACAAACGACCAGCTGCGCGCGCTGCCATAGGTGGCCAGATCCAGCGTGTTGGCGCGTTTGATGTAATTGATCAGCACATCGCGGCTGGCATCGGGCGCTTTCAGCACGATATCGCCGGTGCCACCCACCAGGCCCGGAAAGTTGCCGCCACCGCTGGCGCGGTAGTTGTTGGTGACCACCAGAAACTGCGCATTCAGATCCAGCGCCGCGCCGTTATAGGTCAGGTTGGTCACGCGCGAACCTACCGGCTTGGTCACGTCGATCTGGTATTGCAGCTTGTTGCCCTCGGCGTACAGCACGTCAAAGTTGAAGGTCGGGAACGCGGTGTTGACCAGCTGCTGCACATCGGTCTTGCTGATGTCGATCTGGTTAAACTGCTGCGCGCTCATTTCCAGCCACTGCCGCACGATATCGCCCGATACGCGCACGACCTGCAGCGTGTTGGGGTACAGGTACAAATCCGCCGCATTGTTGATGGCGATCGGGCCTTGCTTCACAAAAGTGAAGTCGCCCGGACCATTACGGCCACCCTTGAACGGCGCAGCGGCCGACAGCACCGGCAGATTGCCCCAGCTCGGGTTGTTGGCGGCCACATAACTCTTCAGATAATCGATCTGCGCCATATTGACGATCTGCAGCGCAGACACGTCGCCTTGCAGCGCGTAATAGGTCGACATATCAAAGCTGGCCGTGCCAATCGGCGTTTTTACATAGGCGATGGTGGCGTCATTCACCGACTGCACCAGCGCTTGCAGACTGGTATCCGGCGTTACATAAGTGGCCGGGGTAGTGCCTGCGGCTGCCGTCAGCAGCGTGGTCTGGCGGGCGACTTTGGTGGCGGTCTTGTTGATGCTCCATTTGCCATCCGCATAAGCCAGCTGCAATTGCACGGTGCCCAGGTTGTTGCCCCACTGGCCCGGCTGCACGGTCGGCACGCCGTTGATAAAGCCATTGACCACATCCACACCGGGCTGGCCGGCAAAGGTGGATTTGCCGCTGTTATCGGGGAACAACAAATGCTGGTGGCCCGTTAGCAAGACGTCGATGCCCGGCACCTGGCTCAGGTAGCCCGCACCGTTTTCCATATCCGGCGCGTACGGCGTCACCATATCGATGCCGCCGTGCGCCAGCGCCACGATGATGTCCGCACCCGCTGCTTTCATTTCGGGAATGTACTTTTGCGCGGTTTCTTTCCAGCCCGTCACCAGCACATGGCCTTCCAGATTACCTTTGTCCCACTGCATGATCGGCGGCGGCGCAAAGCCGATTACGCCCACTTTGAGGGTGGCGTCGAACAGTTTGCCGTTGGCGTCCTTGGCTTTAAAGGTGCGATCCAGAATCTGGTAGGGCTTGAAGATGGGTGTTTGCGTGGCCGCAGAGACCACGTTGGCCGATACAAACGGAAAGCTGGGAGCCGCACACGTGGCCGCATTGCCCGGATTGGTTTTGCTGGTGCCCTTGGAAATGCCAGCCAGTTTGAAGTCGGTGTTGGTGACTTGGGACAAAAATGGCAGGCCGTAATTGAACTCATGGTTGCCCATGGTGCCGGCGTCATAACCCAGCTGGTTCATCTGCTTGTACACGGCCAGCATGTCGGAGCATTGCACCGGATTGATCAGCGCCTGGTAGTCCGACAGCACGGTGCCCTGGATGGTGTCGCCATTATCAAACAGCAGCGAATTGGCCCACTGCTTGCGCGCATTGGCGATCAGCGTGGCGGTGCGGTCCAGGCCGTAGCTTTTGTCTTCCGCCAGTTTGTAATAGTCGTAGCCGACCACATTGGAGTGGATGTCGCTGGTTTCCAGGATGGCCACATCCATGGTGCTACCTGCGGGCAGGATGGTGGTGCCCACCGGGCCATCGTTGCCGCTGCCGCAGGCGCTTAGCAGCGCGGCGACGGCGGTCAGGCCCAGTACGGATTGCAGAGTGCGCGTTGACGTTATCATTTCTTGACGACTTCCTTGCGTGAGAGGTTCGCGCAGTATCAAGAAGCGACGTGACGGGTGCGTTACAGGCGATACAAAACAGATACACCGTCCAACTGGTCAGGCAAGCCCTGGCTGCGGCCGATCTAGCCCATCTGCCGGTTTGGCCGGGCGGCGAGGGCAGGTTACACTCGCGCATTCCTCCTTACACCACACGGCTGCCGCCCGATGCCCGGATTAACCCAAGCCATCCTTTTGCTGGCCGCCGCCGTGCTGGTCGTGCCCATACTCAAGCGTTTTGGCCTGGCCGCCGTGCTGGGCTATCTGGTGGCAGGTGTGCTGATCGGGCCGTGGGGTCTCAAGCTGGTGGGCGAGCCGGAACAGATTCTGCAAACCACCGAATTCGGCGTGGTTTTGCTGATGTTCGTCATCGGGCTGGAGCTGCAGCCGTCGCGCTTGTGGGTGTTACGCCGTGCCGTATTCGGCCTGGGCGGCGCGCAGGTGGTGCTGTGCAGTCTGGCGCTCGGCGGCATCGCCATGGCCTGTGGGCTGAGCTGGAAGGCCGCCGCTGTGGTCGGCGTGTCGCTGTCGATGTCGTCCACGGCGTTTGTATTGCAGATGCTGGCCGAGAAAAACCAGCTGACCACCCACTACGGTCGCGACGCCTTTGCCGTGCTGCTGTTTCAGGATTTGTCCGTTATTCCGGTGCTGGCCGCCTTGCCGTGGCTCTCACCCGTGCACGTGGATCAATCCGGTATTCCGTTGTGGATGTCCTTGCTGGCTCTGGTCGCTATCGTCGCGGCCGGGCGGTTTTTGCTGCGGCCCGCGTTTGGCCTGGTGGCGCGCGCCAAAAGCCGCGATCTGCTGACCATGGCCACGCTGCTGGTCGTCACCGGCACCGCATGGTTGATGGAAGCGGCGGGCCTCAGCATGAGCCTGGGCGCGTTTGTGGCCGGGGTGTTGCTGGCCGATTCGGAATTCCGCCACGAGGTCGAAGCCAATATCGAACCCTTCAAGGGCGTGCTGCTGGGCATGTTTTTTGTCGCGGTCGGGCTGTCGGCCAATATGGGCTTGCTGGTAGCCAAGCCCTTGCTGGTGCTGTTGCTGGCGGTAGGCTTGATGCTGGTCAAGGCGCTGATTCTGTGGGGCATCGAGCGCATGGCGGGCGCGACCGGCAAGATATCGCGCCGTTTTGCGGTCTATCTGTGCCAGGGTGGTGAGTTTGCTTTTGTATTGCTGTCGCTGGCTGATGAGGGTCGCATTCTGCCGCAAGCCACCGCGCAATTGCTCAGCCTGGCGGTCACCTTGTCGATGGCGTTAACGCCATTCGTGGTGTTGGCGCATGAGCGCGTGATTGTGCCGTGGCGGGAAAAGCGCGCCACCCGTGATTTCGATGAACTGCCGGATATGAACAACCCGGTCATCGTGGCCGGTTTCGGCCGCTTTGGGCAGGTGATTGCGCGGATGCTGCGCTCCAGGCATATCAAAGCCACGCTGCTGGAAATCAGCCCGGATCAGGTTGATTTTGTGAAGCGCTTCGGCAACCAGGTGTATTACGGCGATGCGTCGCGCGTAGATTTGCTGCGTGCGGCCGGGGCGGACAAGGCCAAGGTGTTTGTGCTGGCCATCGACGATATCCCGGCCTCGATCAAAACGGCCGAAACCGTGCGTGAGCACTTTCCCCATCTGAAGATTTTTGCCCGGGCGCGCAACCGCTTTCACTACTACCGGCTGATGGACCTCGGGGTCGAGGCGGCGGTGCGCGAGACCTTTCCGGCCAGCGTTGAACTGGGCGTTGATGTACTCGAGGCGCTCGGTGCCAGCCGTCTGGACGCGGAGCGCACCGCGCGCATCTTCCGTCAGCACGATGAAGCGCTGCTGCAGCGGCAGATGGCGATTTACCACGACGAGGACAAGCTGATTCAGGCGTCGCGCGATGCCATGCAAGAGCTGGAAGCCTTGTTTGAAGCGGATGAAGTCCCGAGCGAGCCCGCGCCATACCATCCGGCGGAAGCACGCTAAGTCTATCGGGCGCTCCCTGCTGCCGCCGTACAAACATGTGGGCGGTACCGCGCGGGCGTGGTGGTCACGGCAATCCAGGTTGCGTCGGCGTGTCTTTTGCCCGGCTTGTCCGCTCGTTTGGCTATGCCCGTTGCGCGATGCCAGACTGGCGCCTTCGGCTCACAACACAAGTTATCGCCATGAAAATCTTGCTGAACCACGTTGGCTACACGCCGTCCGCGCGCAAGGTTGCGCTGATCGAAGCGCCGGCCGCCGCACCGCTGACCGGCTTTACCGTCTATGACGCCGAGACGCGCGCCGCCGTGCACACCGGCGCCCTGGTTGCGACCGGGGGCGTCGACCAGTGGAAAGACTGGCATTTCTGGCAGGCGGATTTCTCTGCGCTGGCTACGCCGGGCGAGTATTTCATTGTGGTGGATGGCCCGCAGCCTGCGCTGACTTCACACACCTTTGCGGTTGGCGCCGATTTGTTTGCCGGGCAGATGCTGTCTGACCTGGTGCATTACATCAAAGGCCAGCGCTGCACCGGCCTGTACGACCATGCCGACCGCAGCCGTCCCAAGTTCGGCAGCGATGAGCGCCGCGACGTGCACGGCGGCTGGTTTGACGCCTCGGGCGATTGCTCCAAATATCTATCGCATTTGTCCGTCGCCAATTTCATGAACCCGCAGCAGACACCGCAAGTGGTGTGGAATCTGCTTGATGGCTGGGCGCAATTGCCGCCGCAACTCAAATGGTTTAACGAGCGCATGGTCGATGAAGCCCTGCACGGCGCGGATTTTTTGCTGCGCATGCAAGACCCGGCCGGTTACTTCTACATGACGCTGTTTGATCGCTGGAGCAAAGACGAAAACCAGCGCGATCTATGCGCTTATGCCACGCAGCAAGGCAGCAAGTCCGACCACTATCAAGCGGCGTTCCGCCAGGGTGGCGGTATGGCGATTGCGGCGCTGGCGCGCGCCAGCCTGTTGCCACGGGATGGCGATTTTTCGCGCGGACAATATCTGCAAGCTGCGCGCAGCGGCTTTGCCCATCTGCAAGCACACAATCTCGAATACCTGGACGACGGCGCGGAAAACATCATCGACGACTTCTGCGCCTTGCTGGCCGCCACCGAGTTGCTGGCGGTGACGGGTGAGGGCGAGTACGCCGATGCCGCCATCCGCCGGGCCCTGAGCTTGCTGGAGCGGCAGAGCGCGCAAGGCTGGTTTAGGGCTGATGCGCTGGGCGAGCGGTCCTGGTTTCACGCGGTGGATGCTGGCTTGCCGCTGATTGCGCTGCAGCGTTATGCCGAGGTGGTGCCAACCAGCCCGGCAGCTGGCCGCATCCGCGCCGCATTACGCGATGCCTATGAGTTTGAAATCAGCATCACGTTTAATGAGGTCAACAACCCCTTTGGCTACCCCCGCCAATACGTCAAACAGCCGGGCAGCGTGGGCCAGACGCAATTCTTTATTCCGCACGACAACGGCACCGGTTACTGGTGGCAGGGCGAAAACGCCCGGCTTGGCTCGCTGGCCGCCGCCGCGACGCGCGCGCAGCGCTTGTTTGAAGGCGAGGACGATATGGTCGCAGCGCTGGAGCGATATGCGCAAGGCGCGCTGGACTGGATTCTGGGCGCCAATCCCTACGACGCCTGCATGCTGCAAGGCTGGGGGCGCAATAACCCGCGTTACGAGCCTGGTTATTACAATGCGCCGGGCGGCGTTTGTAATGGCATTACGGCGGGTTTTGATAACGAGCACGACATCGACTTCAAAAAGTCTGAAATCGCCACCATGGCGCATAGTTGGCGCTGGGGCGAGCAATGGATGCCACACGGCGCATGGCTGTTTAATGCCTTGTGCCAGCGCTTTCCGCAGCCGGAACAAGTGACTGGAATGGCGTAATCAAAAACGGGGCCTCCTGCTGGAGTGCCCCGTTTTTTTCTGCATCAAGTCAGCCGCTTTAATCGGCTTCGCCCACCGGTATCCACACCGTAAACACCGCGCCGCCATGCGGATGATTGCTCGCCACTATGCGCCCGCCGTGGTCTTCCATAATCTGTTTGCTGATGGCCAGACCTAAGCCGGTGCCACTGACACTGGAGCGCACGCGCGTGCTCTGAATAAACTTGTCGAAAATGGCATCCAGCTCATTGTCCGGTATGCCCGGGCCATGATCGCGCACGGTCAAGCCGATTGCAGGCGCGCCATCCAGTGTCACATCGGCCATAAAGGCAATTTCAATGGTGCTGTCCGGCGGGCTGAATTTGATGGCATTGGACAACAGATTGACCACCACCTGCATCATGCGGGATTGGTCAAACCAGCCTTCCAGTGGCGCGGTCATATCATCGATAAACAACCTGAGCTGTTTGCCCGCCAACAAAGGCGCAATTTCTGCCGCCGCGCCTTGCACCGTGTGCTGCAAACAATGCCGCGTTTTGTCGTAACGCATTTTGTTGGCTTCCAGGCGCGACATATCGAGCAAATCATTCAGCAACACCAGCAAACGATTGCCGCTGGAATGAATGCGCTCAAAATAACGCGCCAGCGCTTGCGGATCGGCTTTACCCGCTTTGGAAATGCCCATTTCAGAGAAGCTGAGAATGGCATGCATCGGCGTGCGCAATTCATGCGACATATTGGCGAGGAAGGCCGATTTGGAGACGTTGGCTTCTTCCGCCGATTCTTTGGCTTCAACCAGACGCATCTCGATATCTTTGAGATGCGAAATATTGGTGAGGAAGGCAAAGGCATATTCCAGCCGCTGTTGCTCGTCATTGATCGAAGCCGAATTAACCAGGAAGGGCAGCTTGCGTCCGGTATTGTCGGGCAGCCTGACTTCGGCGATATGGCTGATGCCATTGCCGTCCTTGACCAGTTGTTCCGGGAACAATTGCAGCGCGGTTTCGCCCCATAGGCTTTGCGGTTGTTTGCCGATCAAATCCTCACGGCGGAAGCCCAGTTGCTGGCAAAACGCATTGTTGACATCGACGATATGCCGGTGCGTGTCGATCAGGATAAAACCGTCGGCGGTGGTGTCGATAATCGTGCGCTTGAGTCGTTCCGACTGGCGCAAGGCCTGCGCCGCAATCCGTTGCGCGGTTACGTCTTCGACCACCGTAATCATGCCTTTGCCCGGATCTCCCGGTACCAGCGCCTTGGCGTAGAGCATGGCCCAGAAGCCGGAATGATCGCGCCGGTACAGCTCGATTTCGCCGCGGAACACGCCGCCGGTATTGATGCGGCCCCAAATGGCACTGATCAGTTCGGAATAGCGTTCTTCCGAGGCATGAATAATCCGCGTCGGTAAACCGATAATGTCGCTGGCGGCATAGCCAAACAGGATTTCAAACGCCGGATTGACCAGGCGTATGGTATTGCGCACCGACAGCATGATCGCCAACGGGCTGGCATCGAGTACGGTGCGAATCTCGGCGGTACGCTCCAGCACCAGATCTTGCAAATGATCGCGGTGGCGGCGCAGTTCGCGTTCCGAATTCTGTTGCTCGGTAATATCGCGCACCGTAGTGCACGCATAGGCTTCCTGGAAGAATTCGATGTAATTAAACGTGATTTCCACCGGCAACAGATTGCCGCTGCGGTCACGCTGATGCGTGATATAGACCAGGCGTTTATCGACGGTCAGCTTGTACCAGAAGTCTTGCCATTGCGGATCGGTGATATTGGGAAACAGATCAAGAAAACGATAGGTCACCAGTTCTTCATTGGTGTAGCCGCTACTCATGGAGGCGGCACGATTGGCATAGCGGATAAACGCTTGTCGATCTGCCCATAACATCGCATCCGGCGCTTCATCGACGGTAAATTGCGTCAGATATAAGCGCGATTCAATTTGCTCTACCCGGCGGATTTGCCGCAACAACAAATACAGCAAAGCGCTGACCACCACGATCAGCACCAATGCTGAAATTGCGCGGCTTACCAGATCGCTATGGAATTTGGTCATGACGGTATTGACGTCAGAGCTGACCATCACCACCAGCGGCAAATCGCCGCTAGAGACCAGATAAGTCAGCAATTCATCGCTGCCTTCGCTGCCCATATCGCGGTAATGCGCGCCCGGTGCTGACTCTGGTCCATTGAAACGCACGCCATCCGGCTGGCGCACATTGCGACCCAATTCGGCCAGCACAAAGGGGTAATTCATCAGGACCACGCCATCGGTGCGCAATAACTTGATATGCGTGCCGCGCGGTAGTTTGAGCGAATCGTAAAAGCGGATGAAGTAAGCCGGATCCACCCCGGTCAGCAAAACACCGCCGAACTCGCCGTCCTGTTTGTTAATGCGATGCGAAACCGGAATCAGCCAGCGACCATCGGTGCGCGACAGCACCGGCGGCGAAAGCAAAAAGCGCGAGTCATCTACGTCGCGGTGATAGCTGAAATAAGTGCGGTCCGACATATCCATCGGCTTGGACGGGTAGCGCAGGCTGCTGCTGTGCAAAATGCCCTGGCTGTCCACGCTGATGATTTCGCCCACTTGCGGCGTCTGCCGCGTGCGCTCGCGGGTTTCGGTGGAGAGATCGTGCTCTTCGGTGGCGTCGATGCCGTTGCTGCTGGCCAGGCGCTCGAGGGTGGCCTGGGCTGTTTGCTCGGCGCCCACGAAGGTGCGCGTGGCTTGTTCGTCCAGCGAGCGCGCCAGCAGCAAATCCTGCGCGCGCGCTTCTTCGATATTGGCGTTGTAGTCGCGTAAGGTGAGCCATGCCAGCGTCAAGCCGCTGAACAGCAGCAACGCAATATAAAACCAGAGCAGGGCCGTCCGCAGCGGTTTGAGCGCCGGCTGCGGCGTGTGGTGGCGGTGCGCCAGGCGCTCAAGCCAGTTCATCAACTGCCCTGTTGTCTGGCTTCCAGTTGTTCCCAGCGTTCCATTTTTTGCAGTAGATCGGTCTCGATCTGTTCAACCTGCTGTTGCATCTCGCGCGCCTTTTTTTGATCTTGATAAGTGGCCGGGTCCAGTAGCGATGCCTGTACTTGCGTCAGCAAGGTTTCCAGCGACTCGATCTCGCCGGGCAAGCGCTCCAGTTCCCGCTGCTCGTTATAACTCAACTTGGCACTGCGTGTGCGCTGCCGTTCCGCCGGTTTGTCGGCTACCGACGGTGCTGGCTTTGCTTGCTCGAGTCGTGCTTGCTGCATGCGCTGGCGCGCGGTTTGCCAGTCTTGATAGCCGCCCGCGTTTTCCAGCAAGACCCCATTGCCTTCAAAGGCAATGACCTGGGTGACCACGTTATCGAGAAACGCCCGGTCGTGCGAAACCAGAAAGACGGTGCCGGGGTAGTCGATCAATAACTGTTCCAGTAATTCAAGCGTATCAATATCCAGATCATTGGTCGGTTCGTCCAGCACCAGCACGTTGGCAGGGCGGGTAAAGAGGCGCGCAAGCAACAAACGGTTGCGCTCGCCGCCGGACAAAGAACGCACGGGGCTACGCGCCCGCTCGGCCGGGAACAGGAATTCCTCCAGATAACCCATGATGTGCTTGCGCTGGCCGCCGATCTCGACCCATTCATTGCCCTGGCTGACCACATCGGCCACTGAGGCTTCTTCGTCCAGTTGTTCGCGGAATTGATCGAAATACGCCACTTCAAGTTTGGTGCCGCGATTGACCACGCCGCTATCGGGTTCCAGCTCACCCAGCACCAGCTTCAGAAAAGTGGTTTTGCCGATGCCGTTGGCGCCGACCAGGCCGATCTTGTCGCCGCGCAGCAAGCGCGAGGTGAAATTGCGGATGATGGTTTTGTCGCCGAAGGCGAGGCTGACATTTTCGAATTCTGCGACGAGTTTGCCGGAGCGTTCGCCGGCATCGACCTTGAACGAAACATTGCCCACGCGTTCGCGGCGGGCGGCGCGGTCGCGGCGCAATTGTTCCAGTCGCCGTACGCGGCCTTCGTTACGCGTGCGGCGTGCTTCAATGCCTTTGCGGATCCACACTTCTTCTGCCGCCAGCACTTTATCGAATTTGCGTGCCACGGTTTCTTCGGCGGCAATCAATTCCGCCTTGCGGGTTTCATACGCGCTGAAGTTGCCCGGAAAACTGGTCAGCGTGCCGCGATCCAGTTCGACGATGCGGGTGGCGACGTTGTCCAGAAAACGCCGATCGTGCGTTACAAACAACACGCAGCCGTTAAAGTTGCTTAGCAAACCTTCCAGCCATTCGATGGCCGATACGTCCAGGTGGTTGGTCGGCTCGTCCAGTAACAGCAATTGCGGTTCGCTGACCAGCGCGCGGGCCAGCGCCACGCGCTTTTTCCAGCCGCCGGACAAATCCTTGATTTGCGTATGCGGCGGCAGGCCCAGCGTGGTTAGCGTTGAGGCAATCAGCGCGTCAAAACGCCAGCCATCGCGGGATTCAAGTTCGTGTTGTAGCGCCATCAGGCGGTCCAGCGCGGCTTCGCTGCCATCTTGCGCATCGGCGCAGGCGTGGTAATCGACGATCAGCTGGCGCAAATCGCCGAGGCCTTCCGCCACGGCCTCAAATACGGTCTGGTCGGCCTGGAATTCGGGCTCTTGCGCCACAAAGGCCATATGCGCCGATTGCGCGATCCGGATATCGCCGTCGTCCAGCGCGTGGATGCCGGCAATGGTCTTGAGCAGGGTGGATTTGCCCTGGCCATTGCGCCCGATCAAACCGACGCGTTCGCCTTCATCCGCTGACAACATGGCATGGTCGAGCAGGGGCCAGTGACCGAAGGCAAGGCTGGCGTTTTCTACATAAAGCAAAGGCATGGCGGGCAGCAATTCGCAAATTGGACAGGCCGCGATTATACGCGTCTGTGACGCGTTCACTGGCACAACCACGCCGAACGCCCCTACAATGCTGGCCATGTCACAGGCCAAACCCCTGATTTTCTTCAATTTAGTGCTTGCGCTGTTGCTGTTGGGTGCCGCGCCGAGCTATGCCGCCAGCCATGCCAAAGCGCATGCCAAGGCCAGCAAAACCGTCAAAGTCACGGCCAAAGGCAAGGCTGCGCCTGCTGTCGATGACGCCAGCGCCAACGCTGGCGTCGCCGATGATGCCGCGGCCACGCTGGGCGAGGCGGACTTTGATCCGGCCAGGCCCCCCCGGCAGATTCGCGTGCTGGTGGCCTTGGGCGCCTCTACCTTTTTCTTTCAGCATGGGCGACCGCATGGCGTTGAATACAGCATGCTGCAAGAGTTTGAAACCTGGCTGAACCGCAATCGCGGCAAGAATGGCACGCCGCTCAAGTTCACCTACCTGCCGGTCGATGCCGGTGAATTGCTGCCGCAATTGCGCGCCGGTAAAGGCGATCTGGCGGCAGGCTTGATCCCCGCTTCGGCGGGCTTGAACCAACTGGCGGCGGCGTCGACGCCTTATCTCAAAGACAACTGGTGTGTAGTGCAGCCCAAAGGCGCGCCCGCCTTGAGCGACTGGAGCAGTCTGGGCGGCCATGCGCTGCTGCAGCCTCCCGCCAGTTATGCGCGCCGCGTGGTCACTGCCGACGTCAAAGTCTCTTTGCAGGAAGCCGCTATCGGCAGCACAGCGGAAAGCATCCTCGGAGAATTGAAAGATCAACAAGCCACGCTGGCCAGCCGCTATGTCACGCGCTTGTGGAGCAAGCGCTTTAGCCAGTTGCAGGTAGATGCCTGCGCGCCCGAGGCGGTCGAATACGTGTGGGCCCTGCCGCAAGACAAGCCCGGCTGGCTGGCGCAGGTCAACCAGTTTCTGGCGGCCAAAGGCGACGGCGTGGCAAATCGGGCCTTGGCCAGCACCCAGCGTTTTATCAACAAAGACAGTGACGGCCATGTCAGCAGCCCCGACCAGATGTCGTCGATGGATAAACTCGGCTTTTTTGCGCCGATGTTCCAGCTGGTGGCGACTGCCAACAATATGGACTGGCTATTGCTCGCCGCCATCGGCCAGAAAGAAACCTCGCTCAATCCGGTGGTGCGCACCAAGGGCGGCCCGACCGGCCTGATGCAGATCAATCCGGTGACGGCACGCAAGATGGGCGTCACCAACCCGCACGACAACCAGCAGAATGTCACCGCGGCTGCGCGCTATCTGGGCTATTTGCGCGATCAATTCAGCAGCCCCAGCATCCGCCCGGATGACCAGATGGCCTTTATGATTGCGGCCTACAACGCAGGCGAGGGCCGGGTGCAGCAATTGCGCAAAAAGGCGGCTGCGCAAGGGCTGGATCCGGACAAGTGGAACGGCAATGTCGAGAAAGTGGCCAGGCAAAGCGTGGGTACGCATTTGCTGGCCTATGTAAATTCAGTGGGACGGATTTATAGCTCGTACCAAAGCGCGTCCAGAGTGGCGTCGGCGCCCGAAGTAGCCGAGCGCGATGATGGGGGCAGCCAGGACAGCGCTGCGGCCTGGGGCGGCAAGCCCCGGCGCTGAGCCGCAGTTACCGTGATGGCTATCCAAAAAGGCCCGACTGGCGCGATGCCGTCGGGCCTTTTTGCGGCACGGCTCAGGCCGCGTGCAAAGCCGCCAGCCCGGCGCGCAGATCGGCCTGCAGGTCATCCAGATGCTCGATGCCGACCGATAGACGCAACAGATTGGGGCCGATGCCGCGTTGCAGCCGGTCTGCTTCGGGCAAAGACGCGTGCGTCATAAACCACGGCACATTGACCAGGCTTTCCACGCCGCCCAGGCTTTCCGCCAGGGTGAACAGCTTTAACGCATTCAGAAAACGCCGCACCGCGGCATCATCGGCGGCCAGCCGCAGTGTTACCACACCGCCAAAGCCTTGCTTGAATTGCTGTGCGGCCAACTGATGCTGGGGATGGCTAGCCAGGCCTGGATAAATGACATCCTGCACGCCCGCTTGCTGTTGCAGCCATTGCGCCAGCGCCTGGGCATTGCTGCAATGGCGTTGCATGCGCAGGCCCAGCGTTTTGAGTCCACGCAAAGCCAGAAAGCTATCGAACGGGCTCATGACTGCGCCGACTGCGTTTTGCAGATAGCGCACGCGCTCGGCCAGTTCCGGCGTGCGCACAATGACCGCGCCGCCGAGTACATCGGAATGTCCATTCAGATATTTGGTGACCGAGTGCAGCACAATATCCGCGCCCAGCTCCAGCGGCCGTAGCAAATACGGTGTGGCAAAAGTGGCATCCACCACCACCAGCGCACCCACCGCGTGGGCGGCCTCGATCACGGTTTTGAGGTCGATGATCTTGAGCAGCGGGTTGGTGGGGATTTCTAGCCAGACCAGTTTGGTGCTGGCATTCAGGCTGGCTTTGAAGGCGGCCTCATCGGCCACATAGCGGATACGATGACCCGCACTGCGCGCCCGGACCTTTTCGAACAAACGCCACGCGCCGCCATACAGATCGTCGATGGCGACAATTTCGCTGCCACTGTCGAGTAAATCGACCAGCGTTGCCATCGCGGCCAGGCCCGAGGCAAAGGCAAAGCCAGCCGCGCCGCCTTCCAGTTCGGCCAGTGCGTGTTCCAGTGCGGCGCGGGTGGGGTTGCCACTGCGGATGTACTCGTAGCCGGTGTGTTCGCCCGGCGCCGCTTGGGCGTAGGTGGAGCTGGTGTAAATCGGCGGCATCACCGCGCCAGTGGCGTCGGGGGCGTAGCCAGCGTGGACCGCCAGCGTATCGGGATGGGGCATGCTTGCTCCTGCAAGGGGATTAGAGGACTGCGCCATGCTGCGTGCGCGCTTAGCGCTTGTTGCGCCAGTAATTGATCACATCGGCTTGCGTAATAAGACCGATAAAGCGGCCTTCGGCATTGACGATGAGGGCCACCTTGCCTTGATTAAAAACCTGCAACAAAGCGGCCATGCTATCGCCCGGCTGCAGCGTCACCAGCTCGGTACTCATGGTCTGGCGCACCGGCGCGGCAAAATGCTCGGGTGCCGCATTCACGGCTTCAAGAATGTCCCACTCATCGATAATGCCCAGCACCTGGTCGTTGGCTTGCAGTACCGGTAGTTGCGAAATATCGTGGCGGCGCATGCGGGCGTAGGCGTCGGCCAGACTTTCATCGGCACGGGCGGTGATGGTTGCGCCCTGGTCATGCCGTCGCGTAATCAAGTCCGTCAGGTCGCCCTGTTGCGGTAGCGCGTGTAAACCCTGATCAATCAGCCAGCCCTCATTGAATTGTTTGGACAGATATTTGTTGCCGCTGTCGGCGACAAAGGTCACCACCCGCTTGGGCATGGTTTGCGCGCGGCAATAACGCAGCGCGGCGGCGAGCAGGGTGCCGGTAGACGAACCGGCGAGTATGCCTTCTTGTTCCAGCAGCAAGCGCGCGGTGGCAATGCTTTCGGCATCGCTAATGCGATGCGCTTGCTGCACTTTGCTGAAGTCGGCTAGCGGCGGAATGAAGTCTTCGCCGATGCCTTCCACACGCCAACTGCCCGCTTCGCCGTATTTGCCCGTTTCGACATAATCGGCCAGCACTGAGCCGACCGGATCGGCCAGGATGAACTCGACATGCGGCGCGGCGCGTGCAAAAAAATGCGTCAGGCCACTGAGCGTGCCGCTCGAACCCACGCCAACCGCAATGGCATCGACGTCATGCGCCATTTGCTGCCAGATTTCCGGGCCGGTGCCGTTTTCATGCGCGGCGGGGTTGGCCGGATTGTTGAACTGGTCGATGTAATAGGCGCCCGGCGTCTCATCGGCCAGGCGGCGCGCGTAATCCTGGTAGTACAGCGGATGGCCTTTGCCCACGTCCGAGCGCGTAATCAATACTTCCGCACCCAGTGCTTTGAGGTTGGCGATTTTTTCCAGGCTCATTTTGTCGGGCACCACCAGCTTGAGCTTGTAGCCCTTACGCGTGGCCACCAGTGCCAGGCCCAGGCCGGTATTGCCGGCGGTGGCTTCGATAATGGTGCCGCCCGGTGGCAGACGACCGTCGCGCTCGGCTGCTTCGATCATGGTCAGCGCGATACGATCCTTGATTGAACCGCCGGGATTCTGGTTTTCCAGTTTGACAAACAGCTCACACACGCCGGTATCGATCCGGCTGATTTTGAGCAAGGGCGTCTGGCCGATCAGGCTCAGCAGGGCGTCTTGAGACATGGCAGGGTTCCTGCGCGGCGCATTGATTTTGTCGCTGGCAGCGCGTGGTTTTGAGGGGATTGCGCGGCCCGGAGCGCACCGGGGCGTGCTCTACGGTATAGCCCGCAAATGCTTGTGGCATGCGAGAGTGGGCAGTCTAACGAGGCCATCAAACCGTGTGAAAGAACCAGCAGTGCGCTTAAAAGCGCTGAAAGGAATTAGGCGCGCGGCTACGGCAGGCGTAAAAAAACCCGGCGTGCCGCCGGGTTTTGCTAATGCCTTGAATGCGTGGTGGATTACAGCTTGGCGTTTACCCAGGCCTGCACGCCGGCAAGGGCGTTGCCGAGGTGTTCGGGTTGCGTGCCACCCGCTTGCGCCATATCCGGACGACCGCCGCCTTTGCCGCCAACTTGTTGCGCGACAAAGTTAACCAGTTCGCCCGCCTTGACCTTGCTGGTCAGATCGGCCGTTACGCCTGCCACCAGGCTGACTTTGCCGTCGGCCACCGTGGCCAGCACGATGGCCGCGCTACCCAGTTTGTCTTTGAGCTTGTCCAGCGTTTCACGCAGGGCGTTCACGTCAGCGCCGGGCAGTTCCGCCGCCAATACTTTGGCGTTGCCGATGGCGACCGCGTTATTGACCAGCTCATCACCCTTGCTGGCGGCCAGTTGGCCTTTGAGTCTGGCCAGTTCTTTTTCCAGCGCTTTGGCGTTGTCTTGCAGCTTCTCCAGCTTGGTCAGCAACTCGCCCGGCTGCGCCTGCGCCAGGGCGGCGGCCGCTTTCAGCTCGCGCTCTTGTTGCTGGATCAGCGCCAGGGCGCCTTCGCCGGTGGTGGCTTCAACGCGACGGATGCCGGCAGCGACGCCGCCTTCCGACAGAACTTTGAAGAAACCGATATCGCCGGTACGGCTGACGTGGGTGCCGCCGCACAATTCAGTCGAGAAATCACCCATCTTCAGGACGCGCACTTCGTCGCCATATTTCTCGCCAAACAGCGCCATCGCACCCGCCTTGATGGCATCGTCGTAGCTCATATTGGCGGTGTGGACTTCGTGGTTATGCATCACCACGTGGTTAACCAGTGCTTCGATGCGGGCCAGTTCTTCTGCCGTCACCGGCTTGGGGTGGCTGAAGTCGAAACGGGTGCGATCGGAATTAACCAGCGAACCTTTCTGTTCCACATGCTTGCCCAGGACTTCCCGCAGCGCGGCGTGCAGCAAATGGGTGGCCGAGTGGTTGCGTTGGGTGGCGCTGCGCTTGTGCTGATCGATGGCCGCGGCAACGCGGTCACCCACTTTGAGCGTGCCACGAACCAGGCGGCCTTGATGGCCAAACACATCGGCTTTGACTTTCTGCGTGTCGGTTACATCGAACAGCGCGTCGATGCCGCCGGTTGCGGAAATCTCGCCGGTATCACCGACCTGACCGCCCGATTCGGCGTAGAACGGCGTGTTGTCGAGCACGACCACGCCATCTTCACCCGCCAGCAGTTGTTGCACCGGCTCGTTGCCACGATACAGCGCCAGCACGGTGGCGTCGGCGGTGGCTTGTTGATAGCCGTGGAAGCAGGTGCCGTCGCCTTCATAGGCCAGGCCCGCCGCCATCTTGAAGGTGCCAGCGGCTTTGGATTGCACGCGTTGCGCCTCCAGCGCGGCTTCAAAGCCAGCCATATCGACCGTGACATTGCGTTCGCGGCACACGTCGGCGGTCAGATCGATCGGAAAGCCGAAGGTGTCAGCCAGCTTGAAGGCGGTGGCGCCGTCGAGTTCTTTCTTGTCGCCGGCCAGTGCGGATTCCAGCAGCGCCATGCCGTTTTCCAGCGTGCGGCCGAAGATTTCTTCCTCAAGGCGCAGCGCGTCTTCGATGGCGCTCTGGCGTTGGCGCAGTTCGGGATAGGCGTCGCCCATCAGCTCGGCCAGCTTGGCCACCAGCAGGTGGAAGAAGAACCCTTTCTGGCCCAGCTTGTAGCCGTGGCGAATGGCGCGGCGCACGATGCGGCGCACCACATAACCGCGACCGTCGTTGGCCGGCAACGCGCCATCGGCAATCAAAAAGGCCGAGGAGCGGATGTGATCGGCGATGACCTTGAGCGAAGGGCTGTTGATATCGGCCGCGCCAGTTACGCGTTGGGCATCGGCGATCAGCTGCTTGAACAGATCAATGTCGTAGTTGGAGTTGACGTGCTGCATCACCGCAGCAATCCGCTCCAGACCCATGCCGGTATCCACCGACGGCTTGGGCAGCTTGTGCAGTACGCCCGCTTCGTCGCGGTTGAACTGCATGAATACGTTGTTCCAGATTTCGATAAAGCGATCGCCGTCTTCATCCGGCGAGCCGGGCGGGCCGCCGGGGATGTGTGCGCCGTGATCGTAGAAAATCTCGGTACACGGGCCACACGGGCCGGTGTCGCCCATGGTCCAGAAGTTGTCGGAGGCGTATTTGGCGCCCTTGTTGTCGCCGATGCGGATCATGCGCTCAGCCGGCACGCCGATGGTTTTGTGCCACAGGTCGTAGGCTTCGTCGTCCTCGGCATACACCGTGACCGACAGCTTGTCCGCAGGCAGGCCCAGCCATTGCGGGCTGGTCAGAAATTCCCACGCGTATTTGATCGCGTCTTCCTTGAAATAATCGCCAAAGCTGAAGTTGCCCAGCATTTCAAAGAAGGTGTGGTGCCGTGCGGTGTAACCGACGTTTTCCAGATCGTTGTGCTTGCCACCGGCGCGGACCACTTTCTGCGCGGTGGTGGCGCGCGTGTACGGACGCTTGTCAAAGCCGAGGAAAACGTCTTTGAACTGGTTCATACCGGCGTTGGTAAACAGCAACGTCGGATCATTGGCGGGAATCAGCGACGAAGAAGCCACAATCTGGTGGCCCTTCGAGGCGAAAAAATCGAGGAACTTCTGCCGGATCTCAGCGGATGTCATGGTCTGGGGCTTGGTCGCGCTTGAATAGGGAACCCGTGATTCTAGTGGAAACATCCCGCAGCGGATAGCTGCCGCGGCGGGATGTATGCAAGCCGACGCGGTGCCGTCCGGCAATGACAACCACGCAGGGGCGCCAGGCACCGTGTTGCTGGCGTCAGACCGGGTGATTGCGCGGGTCTTCCACGCGCACCACCAGCAGTCGGTGCACCACAAAGGCCAGGATGCCGCAAATCGCCATCAAGGATGCCAGCGGGCGGGCGCTGGGGTCTTGCCATGCGCCCATGATGGTGCCGATCACGGTGGCCAGCACAAATTGCATGCTGCCCATCAAGGCAGAGGCCAGCCCGGCGCGTTGGCCTTGATGGCGCATGGCCGAGGCCGAGCCGTTGGGGCCAACAAAGCCCAGCGCAGCCACAAAGCAGAACAGGCCGGACAACAAGATGGTCAGGGTTTCCAGCTTGAACCAGGCCACGGCCGCTAGTGCGATCCCGGCCAGCATCGGCACCCACAAGGCCCGGCGCAAGATGGTGTCGATTTCAAAATGCTTGAGCAAACGGCTGTTGATTTGCGCGGCAAAGATCATGCCGAAGGCGTTGCTGCCAAAAACCCAACCAAAATGTTCGGGCTTGATGCCGTGTAGCGTAATCAGCACATAGGGTGAGCCGGTGATATAGGCGAACATGCCGGCCCAGCCGAGGCCGCTGGCCAGGGTGTAGCCCACAAACCAGCGATCCTGCAGCAGATTGAAATAACTGCCGAGGATGCGACCCAGGTGCAGTGGCTGGGTGCTGTCCCGGTTGTGGCTTTCGGTTAAACCAAAATGCATGCCGAGCAAACAAATCACGGCAAAGGCCAGTTGCACCGCAAACAGCACGCGCCAGCCGGCAAATACGACCAGGCTGCCGCCCAGCAAGGGCGCGAGAATGGGCGCCAGGCCCATGGTCAGCATCAGCAAAGCAAAGACCTTGGCGGCTTCGCGCGGTTCACAGCGGTCGCGTACCACAGCACGAGCCACCACCATCCCGGCGCAGCCGCCCAGCGCCTGGACAAAACGGCAGGCGATCAGCCACTCGATCGAGTGCGCCATCATGCAGCCGACACACGCCAGCGCGTACAGGATCATGCCGACATACATCGGCGGCTTGCGGCCAAAGCGATCCGAGATCGGGCCATAGAACAACTGGCCCAGCGCCAGCCCGATAAAGAAGCTGGCCAGCGTCCATTGCACCTGGCCCGCGGTGGCGTGCAGGTCGGCTTCGATGGCGGGAAAGCCGGGCAAGTACATATCGATGGAAATGGAGCCGATGGCGGTGAGGGTGCCGAGCAGGATGATGGCTCCTTTGCTCAGGCCGGGGTGGCGGGCGGCGGCGGGGGTGGCAGACATGGAGGGCGTGTTCCGGGGTAACGGGCGAGAGGACCGCGCAGTTTAAACCAGTGCAGCGGGCGTACTCCAGCTTAGCCAGGTACAGCCCAGCTAGCGCGCCGTTAGCCAAAATAGCGTGGCCGGATTACGCTACCGGCGCAAACAGCAGACCAGGGAAGGCAGGCGTGGATAAATTGCAGGCAATGACGGTGTTTGTGCGCGTGGTCGAAGCGGGCAGCTTTGTCGGCGCGGCCGAACGGCTGGGCCTGTCGACCTCGGTGGTGTCGCGCCTGGTGTCCGATCTGGAAAGCCAGCTGGAGGCGCGCTTGTTGCAAAGAACCACGCGGCGGCTGGCGTTAACGGATGCGGGGCGTAGCTATCTGGCGCGTTGCCAGCAAATCCTGGCCGATATCGCCGAGGCTGAAAGCGAAATCGGCAGTCACGAAGCAGAACCGACGGGCACGCTGCGGTTTACCGCGCCGGTTTCGCTGGGTACGCGCCACCTGGCTGCGCTACTGCCGCAGTTTTGCGCGCGTTATCCGCAGGTGCAACTGGATATTTCGCTGGCCGATCGCAGCGTGGACCTGGTCGAAGAAGGGCTGGATCTGGGCCTGCGCATTGCCGCGCAAATGCCCGGATCGTATGTGGCGCGCAAGATTACGCCCATCCGCATCGTCATCTGCGCCGCGCCCGGCTATCTGATGCGGCACGGCACGCCAACTACCCCGGAGGCATTGCGTGCGCATCGCGCATTGACCTATAGCTATGCCGCCGATGGCGAAACCTGGAGCTTTGTCGATGCGCAACAACGCCGCAGCAGCGTGCCGGTGCGCGCGGTGATGCGCGCCAATAACGGCGATGTGCTGGTGGCGGCAGCGCGGGCGGGTGAGGGCATCATTCAGCAGCCGACGTTTCTGGTGGGCGATGATTTACGCTCGGGCGCGCTGGTGCCGTTGTTGCAGGATTATCAATTACCGGCCATGGCATTACAGGCGATCTATCCCAGCCGCCGCCACGTGTCGGCCAAGGTGCGCGCGTTTATTGCGTTTCTGCAAAGCGCATGGGGCGAAGCGCCACCGTGGGATGCCTGGCTGCAGGCACCCCACAATCCGGCCCGGCCATTTGACGGCCCGGATTAAACCCGGGGTTCAGGGGTGGACGGTTTGGGTCGGTGCGCCGATCAGTACCCGGCCCTCGGTTTCGCGCAGCCATTGTCCCAACATGCGCGCCGGGGCAGGCTTGGCAAACAGATAGCCTTGCGCTTCATCGCAACCGGAAGCACGCAGCAAGGCCGCTTGTTCCGCCGTCTCCACCCCTTCGGCCAGCACGGCGATCCCCAGCTTGTGGCCGAGGTTGATCACCATTTCGGCAATGCTGAGTGAACCCTCGTTGGCGCCGATTTCGCGGATAAAGCTGCGGTCGATCTTGAGGCGGTCGGCGTTCAGTTTCTGCAAATAGGCCAGCGAAGAAAAACCGGTGCCAAAGTCATCAATCGAGACCGTAACGCCCAGTTGCTTCAGACGGCGGATGGTGTCGATGACGTCTTCCAGCGTCTGCATGGCCACCGATTCCGTGATCTCGATTTCGATCTGGCTGGGCTTGACGCCAAACTGGCGCAAGCGCAGGGCCAGTTGATCGACCAGCGTGTCGTGGTTGAACTGCACCATCGATACATTGATCGCCACCTTCAGATCGCCGAGGCCCTCATTGCGCCAGGCCACCATCTGCTCACACACCTTGCCCAGCAGCCAATCACCCAGTTCGATGATCAAGCCCGATTGCTCGGCCAGCGGAATAAAGCGATCCGGGCCAATAAACTGGCCGTTCTGTAAAGGCCAGCGCAGCAGCGCTTCCATGCCGATGACGGCACCGTCGCGCAGCGAAATCTGTGGTTGGTAGTACACCAGCAGCTGTTGCTGGCGGATGGCGGCTTCGAGGTCGTGCAGCAATTCCAGCCGCTGGCGCGACGCCAGGCTCATGGCGGGCGAATACCAGGTAAAGCTACCCGGACCTTCGCGTTTGGCCAGGTTCAGGCCGATGGTAACGTCCTTGAGGCAGCCGATGCCGGTGGCCTCGGTATCCGTCAAGCGCGCGGCTGAACTTGTAATCTTGATGCGCAATAAATGAGTGCCGACATTAAAAGGCTTGGCAAAAGCGGCATGCAGCCGATCCAGCCCGATATCCGCTTCGCGCCCGGCCAGGCCAAACAGATCAACGCCTATATGCGCCAGCGCCACCGAGGGCGGCACCAGCGCGCGCAAGCGTTGGCTTACGCTTTGCAATAACTGGTCGCCGATCAGATGGCCGAGCGCGTCGTTGATTTGCGAGAACTGTGCGATATCGAGCAAAACCACAATCTGGTCCGGTTGTGGATATTGCAGCAAGTGATTCAGCCGGCTGACAAATTGCGTGCGATTGGGGATATGGCACAGCGGGTCGATATAGGCCAGATCCTGCAATTGCTTGAACAGCGCAATGTTTTCGAAGCCGACCGCAATATTGCTGCAAAAGATTTCCAGCAATTGCTGGTCTGCGAGCGGAATCGGGCGGCCGGTATCCAGATAAATCGCCGCCTCTTGCGCCGACGGCCGTCGCAAATACAGTACGGTAAAACGCGGCGAATAGATGGAGCTGCGCGAGCGTATGGCATGTTCGATGGCGTTGAGTACTTCGGGGCGGTCGAGCGCGTGCAGCGGTTGATTGATCAGCGGCTGCAATTCCCCGGCGGCGCTGACGATGGTCCAGTCCTGGGCCGGGCGCAAACCCGGGCTGCGCGGCTGATGTGTGCAGATCAGCCCATCCGGCGCCAGGCCGAGCAAGGCCGCCAGTTGTGTGAGCGCGCCAGCGGCAAAGCTTTCCAGCGAGCGCCGTTCAAACAGCAGCGCCGATGCCTCCACGATCATTTCAAGGCCGCGGCGGCTGGTGTTGATGATCTTGAGTTGCTGATACGAGCGGATCGCCGCAGTCAGCGTGGTCATCAAGCGGACCTGGGTCAGATCGGATTTGGTTTTGTAGTCATTGATGCCGTAATCGCGGATAACCTGATATTCCGGCGCATAACCCGGGTGGCCAGTGCGCAGGACGATGCGGATTTCCTGCAGGTTGAGCTCATCGCGTATGGCACGCGCCACCAGCAAGCCGTCTTCTTCGCCTTCCATCACCACATCGAGCAGCACCACCGCAATGTCGGTTTCAGTGGCCAGCAACTTGATGGCCTGATCGCCGTTATAGGCATGCAGGAATTCGAGGTGGCGGTCGAGGATGACGGCTTCTTTAAGCGCAAAGGTGGTGGCCTGATGCACGTCAGGCTCGTCATCGACGATCAGCACGCGCCAGCGTTCAAAGTCAGCGGCCGCTGCCAGCGCTTCTTGTTCAAACGACATTTCGTCGTGAAGGGGAATGATGTGGCTACTCATGCAGTGCCCCACTGCATGTCAACCGGGCGTAGCTACGGACGATCAAATGTCTCTCCCCACTACCAGCCCTGTGGACTGGCCTTGCGTCAACGTTTTGAATGATCTGCCGCGTTCATGCGTTCTGTGTGTAAGAGCGGATGCAGAGTTCGCGGCTGTAAGTTAGCCAGGCAAGAGGTGACAATATGGCACAAGAGGATGGGGAAAGTCTGGCGCTTAAACGCGGATTTGGCGCAAATGCGACGGCTTTTCTTTCTTGGTCAGACAGACGGTTTGACAAATCTGAGAGGTTTGTGAGGCAAGCTGAGATGCGGCAATGCGATGAAACGGCATCAGCCGGGTGGCTGCCGCGTCGAGGCGGGGGTAAGCGGCCGCAGCGGCCCGCTGCAGCTCAGGACGCAAGACTATTCGTCGCCGCTGTCGAGGCCGAATTCGTCGTCCATGTTGCCGCCGACTATGCGATAAATGATGGCCGGGGAAAAGCCGCGCGCAGCCAGAAAGCGCAGTTGCTTGTTGCGTTCTTTGGGATCATCGCTGGCCTGGCCAAAGCGCCGTTGCCACAGCGCATGCGCACGCTCCGCTTCGCCATCGCGGACCTGGTCCAGCGCCTCGTTGATGACTTCGGTCGCCACGCCTTTCTGTCGTAGCTCGGCGGCAAGGCGGCGGCTACCGTAACGCTCGGAGCGGAAATGCGTCCATTGTTCCGCAAAGCGCTCATCAGACAGCCATTTGCGTTCCTCGAAATCATCGAGCAGCGCATTCAGCGTTTCTTCGTCCGGCGTATAAGGCTTGAGTTTGCTGTGCAGCTCGCCACGTGAATGTTCGCGCCGCGCCAGCAAACGCAAACCCCGGTTTCGCAAGTCAGCCGCAGTGGGCGTGTGTTCACGCTTGCTGTTCATGACTGGGCGAAGACCGGGGTAGGTAGCGGCAATGCTTAAGCGTCCAGCTCGGCTTCGTCCGCCAGCGAGCCGCCCACTTCGATCGGCGCGCTGCTCAGGCCGATCTTCTCGCGGATTTTCTGCACGATCTCGGCGGCCACTTCAGGATTGTCTTTGAGGTACTGGCGCGAATTCTCCAGGCCCTGGCCGATCTTGTTGCCGTTATAGCTATACCAGGCACCGGCTTTCTCGACGATCTTGTGGGTAACGCCATGCTCGACAATTTCGCCTTCGCGGCTAATGCCTTCGCCGTACAGAATATCGAAGGTAATTACGCGGAACGGCGGGGCTACCTTGTTCTTGGCGACTTTGACCTTGGTCTGGTTGCCAATCACTTCTTCGCCTTTCTTGACCGAGCCGATACGGCGGATGTCCAGGCGTACCGAAGCGTAGAACTTGAGCGCGTTACCACCGGTGGTGGTTTCCGGGCTCTGGCCAGGCATCATGGCGCCAATTTTCATCCGCAACTGGTTAATAAAGATCACCAGCGTGTTGGTGCGTTTGATGTTGCCGGTGAGCTTGCGCAGGGCCTGGCTCATCAGGCGGGCTTGCAGGCCGACGTGCACGTCGCCCATTTCACCTTCGATTTCGGCCTTGGGCGTCAGCGCCGCGACCGAGTCGACCACGATGATGTCGACGCCGCCCGAACGCACCAGCATGTCGGCGATTTCCAGCGCTTGTTCGCCGGTATCCGGTTGCGAAATCAGCATCTCGCCCACGTTAACGCCCAGCTTTTGCGCGTAGATGGGGTCGAGCGCGTTTTCCGCATCGATATAGGCTGCAGTGCCGCCCAGCTTCTGGATTTCGGCCACCACGTGCAGACACAACGTGGTTTTACCGGAGGACTCCGGCCCGAAGATTTCAACAATACGGCCGCGCGGCAAACCGCCTACGCCCAGGCCCAGATCCAGACCGAGCGAGCCGGTAGAAACCACTTGCAAATCGTTTTCGATCTGGTTGTCGCCCATTTTCATCACGGCGCCTTTGCCGAACTGACGTTCGATCTGGGCCAGTGCGGCGGCGAGCGCCTTGCTTTTGTTGTCGTCCATGTCTGGGTGTCCTGCCGGATGCGGTTGGAAAGGGATGGCGGATTATAGAACAAATGTTCTACAGATTGGAAGCGGCGTGCGCATCGGGTGCCGTATCCAGAATGCGGGTCTGCCCGTGGCGCAAGACAAAGAAGACGTCGTCAGCCACGCCATGCTGCAGCCGGGCCGCGGCCAGGTCCAGCGCGGGCTGATCAAGTGCCTCGTCGGCCAGCTCAAACGTGCCCCAGTGTATGCCCACGGCCTGGCGCGCACGCAACTCGCGCTGGATCTGCACGGCTTCATCCGGATTGATATGCTGGCTTTGCATAAACCAGCGTGGTTCGTAGGCGCCGATGCCGATGGCGGCCAGATCAAAACCATCAAAGCGCGCGGCGATGTCGGCGATGTCGCGGGATTAGCCGAGGTCGCCGGAGAAAAAGAAGCGAAAATCGGGCGTTTGCAGCACCCAGCCGCCCCAGAGCGTGGCATTGCGGTCCAGCGGTGTGCGGGCGCTCCAGTGTTGTACCGGCACAAAGGTGAGGGTGGCGCCGGCCACTTCGGCGGTCTGCCACCAGTCCAGAACCACCAGATGCTCGGGTGGCAGTTTGGGTACGTGGCGCTGGAACCAGAAATCCAGCCCCAGCGGCACCGCAAACACCGGCGGCCCGCCGGCTTGCTGCACCAGCGCATGCACGCTGCGCGCGTCCAGATGGTCATAGTGGTTGTGAGAAAGCAGGACCAGATCAATATGCGGTAATTGATCAAGCGCAATCCCTGGCGCTTGATGGCGTTTGGGCCCGGCAAATTGCACCGGCGAACAACGTTGTGAAAACACGGGGTCGGTCAGGATATTCAGGCCGCCGGTTTGCAGCAGCAGGGTGTTATGGCCGATCCAGCTCACCGTGTTTTGCGTGCGATTGCCGTAAAGCAGCGTCAGGTCGGGTGGCACCGGGCTCAGATCGCTGGCTGGCGGGTGTGGCAGGCCTTTTGCTTTACGTTCTGCACGCCAACGGCGAAAGTCGTCGCCACTGGGGCGGCTGTGCGGATAACGGTTGCGAAACCCGGTCGGCGTGTGATGCGGCCGGGCCGGATCAAAATGCAGATTGCGGTGCGGGTTGCCCGTGGCGGCAGTCAGCACCGAAGCGAGAATATTCTTGAACCACGACATATGCGGTATCCACGTTGTATTTGTGATTGATAGCTCCACAGGCCCGCTGGCAGCGCAAAAGTTCAGCGTGGCGAGCCAGTTGCGGGTGATGGTATGAATTATCTGGCGCATGCCTTGCTGGGCGGACCGAGCGCGGCCGACAAGACCGGTGCTTTGCTGGGTGACTTTGTCAAAGGCCATCTGCCCGGCGCTTTGCCGCTGGAACTGGCGCGCGGCGTGGCCTTGCATCGCAGTATTGACGCGTTTACCGATGCGCATCCGCTATTTGCCCGCAGTCGCGAACGGATCAGCAGTGCGCGGCGCCGCTACGCCGGCATCATGGTCGATATGTTTTATGACCATCTGCTGGCGCGGCACTGGGCCGAACTGGGCGTGGGCGAGTTGGCCCTGTTTGCCCAATCGGTGTATGGCGCGCTGGACGAACACGCCGCGTGGTTGCCGCCACGGCTGGCCAGCATTGCGCCGCGCATGCGCCAGTTTGACTGGCTGACAGCCTATCGGGAACTGTCGGCGGTGCGCCAGGCCATAGATTCGATGTCCGTTCACCGCTTGTCGCAACCGAATGCACTGGCGGGGGCGGCCGATGAACTGGAGCACGCTTACGCTGGCTTTGAAGCGGACTTTCTGGCGTTCTGGCCCGAAGTCTGCAACCATGCCGCCGCTTTTGTCTGGCGCCCACCCGCGCCGCCTGCAGCTTGACCCGAAGAAACCATGACTCCGACTGCTTATACGATTTTTTCTACACTGACCGATTTTGGCGACTCCGCCTTGCTGATGCCGGTGGCTGCACTGTTCACCTTGTGGATGGTGTTTGAGCGCGCCTGGCGCAGCCTGGCATGGTGGCTTGTGCTGTTTGGCGGCGGTGCGTCGCTGGTCGGGCTGACCAAAGTGGCATTTCTGGGTTGGGGCGTCGGCATCGAGGCCCTCGACTTTACCGGGCTGAGCGGCCACACCATGTTTTCCAGCACCATCTATCCCGCCTTGCTGGTATGGATGACGCAGCGTCGCGGCGTCAGGATGCAAGCGCTGGCATGGACGGCTGGGGTGTTGTTTGCGCTGGCCATCGGGGTTTCACGCGTGGTGCTGCATCTGCATTCGCAATCCGAGGTGATCGGCGGCTTTATGCTGGGCACCAGCGTGAGCCTGGCGTGGGCTTTGACTTCAGGTCGCGATTTGCGCGCCCATCCCTATCAGTTTATTGGCCTGTTGCTGATTGCATTGATCATGGGGAGCACGCACGGCCAGCACGCACCCACGCAAAACATGATTACCCGGGTGGCATTGGCATTGTCGGGCCGCACCGTGCCCTATAACCGCAGTAGCGCGTGGCCAGCGCGCTATCAAAAACACAACGCGGCCAATCCCACCCAGCAAGTGCGTTGGTTGCCCGCTGGCCCGGCAGCCCGCGCGCCTTACGGCAGCAGCGGCGTGGTGGCCAGACACGCCTGATAGCGTCCGTCTACGCGCCTGGCAAACCATTCCGTGGTGAGCTTGCGCGTGATCTTGGGGCTGACCAGTTTGATTTGCGGCAGCGCCTCGCGCGGCTGCGGCTTGCCCAGCGTTTTGTCGGCGTAGGCATAAAAACGGGTGTAGGTCGGCGTCTGCGCAAAGGCGGCATAACGCTCCTGCTTGAGATCGGCCACTATTTGCGCCCGCGATAGTCCCAATGCGCCACTCAGCGTAAACAGCGCTTGCTGGCTGTCGGTGACGGCGGTAGTCGGCAGCGTGCCGTTGTAACTCATCAGATAGCCATCCTGCTTGAGCGACTGATGGGTCAGTCGCGCCAGCACGCCTTGCATGGCCGCATTGCGACTGGCGTAACGGCCCGCGTTGTAATCGGCAAAGCGATAAATCATCTGCGTATACGTGGTCGGGTATTGCAGCAAATGGGCGGTGCCAAAGTAGACGCTGCCTCGGCGGGTGAAAACTTCGTCGCGCAAACTGCGCTCGATCTTGTACGGGTAGGGCCAGACTTTGGTGTGCGCAGTGGCAAAGTCGACCCCCACCTGCATCGGGCCGCCGGTGCGGATAGGATTGTCACCCGCCAACTGCTGACCAAACGGTAGTTCGGTCAGCATGTCTTCAAACAAGGCATTCATCTGGCGTTCGGTGCGCAAGGCATCAATGCGCTGGTTGTAGCTGCGGCCGTCGGGCGAGCTTTTGGCGAACGCGGCTTGCACCACCAGGCGGGGAATGCCAAAGCGATGAATACGTTTGTCGATTTCACTCCAGACGATGGCGGGCAGACCGGGGACCACCGGATCACTTTGCCAGGTGGATTCCTGCGCGATTACCGCCATCGCGGCGCAGTAATACGCGGGGGTATAGGGGATCTTCAATGCGGTGAAGGCGGTGTAGATGTCATTGCTCCAGCCCGCCCGGTCTTTGATATCGCGGGGCAATAGCTGGTCGAGCAACCAGCGGCCGTCTTTTTCACCCGTCACTGCTTGATTGGGCAGCAAGGGGCGGGGCGCCGGCGGCGGCGTCGGGATGGCGCTGGCAGGGCTGGCTGCTGGCGGCGGCAGGGTCGGCGGCACCGGCGGCTCAACAATCGCCGGTTGCGCGGGCGTGGCGGCTTCGGGAAACAAGGCTTCAGCGACAGCCGACGCGTTGTCGTCGGCATGGGCGCTACCGGCGGCAGCCAGTAGCAGGGCAAGAACACACACTCTCACAAGCAATCCGTTGAGACATTTCGTAAAGACGTAAGGGTAGCAATGTTTTAGCGTGCGAAACCACTTGGGATTCGGCAATTCGTCATCTTTAATGAAGTGCCGCCGCCTGGCAGGTCCGATTGATCTCTGGAGTCGCCCCTTTGCTGCTGCCCCGCCGAATTCTGCTATGCCTGTTGCTGGCTGTTACTGGCCTCAGCCACGCCGCCATTGATCTGCCCGCCTTGCCCAATCTGGTTGGCGTAGGCGTGGGCGTCACCACGCAATGTACCGGCTGCAAAGACACGCTGATCGGCGTGATGCCGGCGCTGGAATATCACAGCAGCAATTACACGCTGGAATGGTATGGCCCGCTGGCGCAGCTTGATCTGGGCCAGGCGGGATCGTCGTTTCGCTGGGGGCCGGTGGTGGGCCTCCGCCTAGGCCGCAGCAACCTGGATGACCCCGTGCTGGATGCTTTGCCCGGCATCCACAACACCATGGAAGTCGGCGGTTTTGTCGGTTACGAATATCTGCACGTGGGTGGCGTGCCGTATCGCGTGCGCTTGTATACCTATGTGATGACCAATGCGGGCCAGGAATATACCGGTGCCCGTGGCTCGATCTATGGCTCGGTCTGGGTGCCCGCCTCACCCAAAGTGTTGCTCGGTGCCGGGCTCGGATACGGCTGGGGCAGTCACAGCTTCATGAATACCTATTACGGCGTCAGCAGCGCCGGGGCAGCCGCCAGTGGCTTGCCTGCGTTTGACGCCCATGGCGGTAGCCAGCAGGTGTATGGCTGGCTGGGCGCGGTGGTGCGCGTGGCGCCCAAATGGTTTGTGGGCGTCGGCGTGATCGAACAGCGTCTGATTGCCGCCGCTGCCGATACCCCCATCGTCACCCAGCGCGGCACCCCCAATCAGCTGACTTATGGCGCAGGCGTCGGTTACAGCTTTTAGCCCCGGCACGCCAGGCCTGATTTTTTTCTTGATGTCATGGAGTACGCAGTATGAAGAAATCCCATCTGACCTTATTGGCGCTGGCCCTTGCCGGAAGCGTGCATTTCGCCGTGGCCGAAGACGCGCCCAAGGTGGCCGATGCAGGCGTTGCCGCCACCGAAGAACGTGCTGGCGGCCGCATCGAAGCGATCGACCCGGCCACGCGTGAAATCACCATCAAGGGCGACAAGGGGCGCGTGCTGCAAATCCGCGTCGACGATTCGGTCAAGAATTTTGATCAGCTCAAAGTGGGCGACCGCGTGCAGGCCGAATACAAAGTAGCGGTCGCGCTGGCCTTGCGCAAAGGCGGTGAGGGCATACGCGAAGATGTCGAGACCTCGGTGCAAGCCTCCGCCCCACAAGGCGAGAAGCCAGGCGGCTACGAAGCAAGACGCCAGACGCTGGTGGCCAACGTGCTCAAAGTGGACCATAAAACCGGGGTAGCCACGCTCAAAGGGCCGAAGGGTCGTGTGGTGAGCGTCAAGATCGATGACCCGGCCATATTGCATGACATCAAGCAAGGTGATCAGGTGGTGGCGGTGATTACCGAAGAGATTGCGGTTGCCGTTACGCCTGCGCATTAAGCTTCACCCCAAAAGCTAAAACACGGAGAAACATCATGAACCAACCCCGACTCTGGTCCCGTTTGTTATTGCTTGGCAGTTTGCTGGCCGTGGCGGTGCCCGCATGGAGCGCCGAAAACGCCACCAGCAACGTTGCTGAAAAGCGCGATGCCTTGCGCACGCAATCGTCGCATGAACTGGATGCGTTATACGCCGCCGACCCCTCGGCCAAGTCCAAGGTCAGCGCGGCGGCGGGCTATGCCACCTTCAGCAATGCCAGCAAAGTGCTGACTGGCGGCATCTTCGGCAATGGCATGGCGGTGGAAACCGCGACCAAACATGCCACCTATATGAAGATGTCGCACGCGCCCAGCAGTTGGGGCAAAGGCCACAAGACCTACAACGTGGTGTTTGTGTTCGACAAGCCTGATACCTATCAGGAGTTCGTGACCAAGGGCTGGACCTTCAGTCCCGATGCCCAGAGCGGTGCGGCGCAGGCAACCAAAGGCGCAGTCGAAGTGGCAACGGGCGTCTGGATGTACGAAGTGGACGTCAAAGGCAAAACGCTGGCACCCAAGCTGACCGGCCAGGGCGTCAAGTTCTACCCGGATGATTCACTGAACTGACCGTGCGCGGTGTGGGCCGGGATGCAAATGGCGCACCGGACCCACTGCCACCCAAAGAAAAACGGCGCTTAAAGCGCCGTTTTTCCGTCGGTCATCCACGCTCAGCGGAGCGCAGGTTCTGCCACTTAACTGTTCTTGTGGCTTTGGCGACCGGCATTGACGTGCTGCTCGTGCGAGCCGCCTTGCTGGCCGCTCACCTGGTTCTTCGAAGACGAAGAAGAGGCGTTGCTGCGGCTGTTACCAGCACTTTGCTGTTTGCTGCTGCCAGCTTGCGATTGTTGGGAATTCGATTTCGAATCGTTGTTGGTGTATTGGTTGTTGTGCGCCATGATGTTTCTCCTGTGGAAGGATTTACGATCGTGCTACTTCACCTGCCGCGCCAGCTGCGGGATTGCAGTGGCTCGACGTGGAAGCCATCTTAGCGAACGGTCCGCATGCAATAAGCCGGTGCATGGACGGCTCTGGCGTAGGCGCTTTTCGGCCTGTTGCGGTGCAAAATCAGGCTTGTTCTGACGGACAGGCGCAAGCACGGTGCGGCCATGCACCGCGCTGGCAAGGCGGGCGACAAGGCGGGGGCAGCAGGCACTGCGCCCCGCTTGCGGTTTATTTCCAGTCGCCGCGCAGCTCACGTACGCGCGCTTCCAGCACTGTGCGATCTGCCATTTCGGCGGGTACCGGCGTACCTACCCGAAACCCGATACGCGACCAGAAACGCCGCGGAATTTTCATCATGGCCGCGCCATCCTTGCGGCTGAAAAAGCTACCCCACAAACCCTGCAAAGCGATCGGGATGACCGGCACCGGCGTGCGCTTGATGATTTCTTCGATGCCGGGGCGGAAGGTGCGGATTTCGCCGTCGCGCGTAATTGCGCCTTCCGGAAAAATACAAACCACTTCGCCTTCCGCCAGATATTGCGCCACGCGTTCAAACGCCCGGTCTTTCAGCGTCGGGTCTTCTTTGGCGGGCGCAATCGGAATCGCCCCGGCCACGCGGAAGACAAAGTTGAGTAGCGGCAGCTTGAAGATGCGATGGTCCATCACAAAGCGCACCGGGCGGCGCACCGTACCGGCGATGACCATGGCATCCATAAAGCTGACGTGATTGCAGATCAACACGCATGGGCCTTCGTCCGGAATATGTTCCAGGCCGCTTTCCTTGATGCGATACAACAGTCCGATCAAGATCCAGACCAGAAAGCGCATCAAGAACTCGGGAATCAGCGTGTAGATATAGATCGCTACCACGACATTCATCAGCGCCACGGTCAGCAAGAGCTCGGGTATGGTCAGCCCGGCCTTGATCAGCACGATGCCCAGGACCGACGCCACCACCATAAACAGCGAGTTGAGGATGTTGTTGGCGGCGATGGCGCGCGAAACAAAGCGCTTGTCGGAGCGGGTCTGGATCAGCGCGTACAGCGGCACGGTATAAAACCCGCCAAACACGCCCAGCAGGGTCAGATCAAACATGACGCGCCAGTGGCCGTGGTGGCCAAAGAAACTCATCCAGTCGTAACTGCCGGCCGGCGCATGGCCCAGCGCAAAGTACAGATCGATGCCAAACAAAGACAGGCCGATCGAACCAAACGGCACCAGCCCGACCTCGATCTTGTGGCCGGACAGCTTGTCGCACAGCACCGAACCCGCGCCTATGCCCACCGAGAACAGCGTGATCAGCAGTGTGTAGACCGAAGCATCGCCATGCAGCACGGCTTTGGCCATCTCCGGCAGATAGGTCAGATAGATAGCGCCGACAAACCAGAACCACGACAAGCCCAACAGGCTGTTGAACACAGTTTTGTTCTGGCGCGAGAAGCTGATAATGCGCCAGGTTTCGCCCAGCACATTCCACGAAATTTTCAGATCAGGCGCCGGGGCCGGGGCCTTGGGCATGCTGCGGCTGGCGAGCAGGCCGATTACCGCCACGCCAACGCAGGCCCAGATGATCATGGTTTCGCCATGGGGCTGATGTTGCACAATCACCGTGCCCGCAATCTGGCCCAGCAGAATCGCGATAAACGTTCCGCCCTCGATCAGACCATTGCCCGCCATCAGTTCACGCGGCTGCAGATATTGCGGCAGTACCGAATATTTGAGCGGCCCAAACAGTGTGGAATGCACGCCCATCATGAACAAACAGCCCAGCAAGACATAAGCGTTGTGTTGCCAGAAGCCATAGCCCGCCGCCAGCATGATCAACACTTCCAGCATTTTGACGGCCCGCGCCATCCTGGCTTTGTCATACTTTTCGGCCAGTTGGCCCGACACGGCCGAGAACAAAAAGAAGGGCAGGATAAAGATGCCGGCTGAGGCGCCGATCAGCGTTTGCGAGTCCATACCGCCTGCGCTCAGACCCGCATAAACAATCATGACCAGAAACGCGTTCTTGAACAGGTTGTCGTTGAAGGCGCCAAAAAACTGCGTGATGAACAGCGGCAAAAAGCGGCGCGTGCCAAATAACGAAAACTGATTTTGTGATTGCATGAACGACCAGGCTCCCGAGCGGATTCGGCCGTAGTCTACCTGATTGCCATCGTCAGGGAATTGCACTGCCGTCAGTGTGGCAATTCTGCCGCTTACACCTGAAACCGTGCGAGTTTGCCTTGCAGGTTCTGCGCATGTTGGCGTAGCTGGCGCGCCTCGTCGCGATTGGTTTCCACGACGCTGGCATTGCTTTGTGCGGTCTGCGCCACGGCCTCGACATTCTGCGCCAGTACGGCGCTGGCCGACGATTGCTCGCGGGTGGCGTGGGCGATGTCGGCGATGATGGCAGCGGTGCGGCCGGTGTGGCCAGCTATGGCAGTGAGCGCGCTGCCAGTGTCGCTGGCCAGCACAACGCCGCTTTGCATGCGGCTGGAGACATCGACAATCTCGGCGGCAACATGACCGGTTTCGTTAACGATGGCTTCGATCAAATGGCCGATTTCCTGGGTGGCGCGCGTGGTGCGCTCGGCCAGCTGACGCACTTCATCCGCCACCACGGCAAAGCCGCGCCCTTGCTCGCCGGCGCGGGCCGCTTCGATGGCGGCATTCAAGGCCAGCAGATTGGTCTGATCGGCGATGTCCTTGATCACTTTGACGATGCCGGAGATTTCGGTGGAACGCTGGCCCAGGATTTTGATGCGGCTGGCGGCGTGCTCGGCGGCGCCGCCGAGTTCGCGCATTTGCGTTTCCATGCGCGAGACCACCTGGTTGCCGGAGACCGAAGCGCCCTCGGCCTGCTGCGCCGCGCCCGATGCATCGCCGGCATGGTCGGCAATGTGCGAAATGCTCACCGTAATCTGTTGCACGGTGGCGGCCATGGCCGAGGCGGATTCGCTTTGCTGGCGGGTGTCACTGGCGATGCGGCCGATGGCGGCGTCAAAGCGGTCGCTGGCCTGGTCCACGTGGCCCGCAGTCTGGCGCACGTCGCCGATCAAGTGCTGCAGGCCTTGTGCGGCTTGATTGAACTGCAGCGATAGCTGGTCGATTTCATTCTGGCTGCCGCGCGTGGCGCTGACCGGAATCCGCGCGGTCAAATCGCCCTGGCCAAAGCGATCCACTGCGCGCACCACCTGGCCCAGCGGCGCCAGCCGGGTGCGCAAACCGATATACAGCAGCGCCAGCGTCACCACTGCCAGCGCCACGCTGAACAGCAGCAGACGATTGCGCAAGGTGATGCTATGGCCAATAAATTCGCTGGTAAAACTGCCCGCAGCCACCGTCCAGTTCCAGCCGTCAACATGGCTATACGCCACCATTTTGTCTTCCGCCTTGCCGTCTTTGGCCGGGTTGGGCAGCTGGTAATGCTGGATGCCTTGTTGCTGGCTGAACATGCTGCGGAACATGGCGGTCTGGTCAGTGCCGCCCGCGCCATCCACGGTTTTGCCTTCCAGCGTGGGGTGCACCACAAAGCGCGCCACGTGTTCGTCTTTGGTGGGGGCCACGGCAAACACATAGCCGGTCTCGCCGATGGTGAGCTTGTGCATCATGGCGCGCAGCGAAGTCAGCTCGGGCGTCAGATCAACCCGCACCTGGTACCACCCGCCGACCTGGCCTTGCGCGTTTTTCAGCGGCACGGCGCGCGTCATGTAGTACTTGTCATTGCGCAGCACCACCCCGGTATAAACCTGGCCCGTCATGACCCGCTGCGCCACCGGATCATCCGCTTTGATCACGCTACCGACCATGGATTTGCCACTGGGGTCTTTTAATAGCGTGCTGACGCGGATCAACTTGCCCTTGGGGTCCTGTGCAATTACCGCGACTTCGGCACCCGTTTGCTGCTTGAAGGTTTCGAGCAAGGCGTTGTCGTTGTTAAGCGTGCGCGTGCCCGCTTTGATCTGCGGCAGACCGGCACTGTCGCGTTCTTCGCTCAGCGCCGGGGGCTCGGTGACCAGCTGGGTGAAGGCGCGTTCGACACTGGCGGTGCGGGTGCTGGCATCGGTGTAGGCCAGGGTGAACGCGTCGCCCAGCAATTGCAGCTGGGTCTGCAGCGAGTGTTCGGCGATGTCCTGGGCGGTATCGCGCACGCTGAGACTGGTAAAGATCACCAGCGAGCCAAAGACCGCGACGCACACCAGAGTGCCCAGAAGGATGAACTGCGACACGATAGGACGACGAGCCAGCGCCAGCATGTGGCCTCCACAGCTTGTTATGTGGATTCAGCATAGTTCACCGCGGGCGGGGAAATCGGCCTTGTTTGCGCAGGCGGATTTTCGCCCGGCCATAGGCAAAGAATCCGGCCGCATGGGGTGGCGGCGGCATCCGGTTTACGCCGGGTAGATGGCACCGAGGATGCGATAGCCGCTGGCGCCCGTGACGTTCGGCAAGTTGCCGGGCTGGCCATTCAGACAGCACCACGCCAGCCATGCAAATGCATAGGCTTCCACCCAGTCCGGATCCACGCCCAGCAAAGCGGTTGTGCCTATGCGCACGCCCGGCAGCCGCGCGGCCAGCATCTGGCGCAGGGTGTGGTTGTGGGCACCGCCGCCGCACAGATAGACGGCGCGGGTGTTATGGCCGTGGCGCAGCACCGCGTCGGCGAGGGTTTGCGCGGTCAGCGCACAGAGGGTGGCCTGCACATCGGCGGGCGCATAGGCGTTGGCCCAGGCCTGATGCCGCAGCCAATCGGCGTGGAACAGATCGCGGCCCGTGCTTTTGGGCGGAAGCTGGGCAAAGTACGGCAGTTGCAACCATTGCGCCAACAGATCGGGAATGACATTGCCGCTGGCGGCCCAGGCGCCGTCCGCATCGTAGGCATGGCCTTGATGCTGATTGATCCAGCTATCCATCAGCACATTGCCCGGCCCGGTATCAAAGCCGCTGATGCCGCCGGCGCCGTCGAGCACGCTGATATTGGCGATGCCGCCGACATTGGCGATGACGCAAGGCTCGCCGGTCTGGCCAAACACCGCCTGGTGAAACGCTGGCACCAGCGGCGCGCCCTGGCCGCCCGCGGCCACATCGCGGCTGCGGAAGTCGCCGATGACGCTGATGCCGGTCAGCTCCGCCAGCAAGGCATGGTTACCCAGTTGCACGGTGTAGCCCAGTTCAGGGCGATGGCGCACGGTCTGGCCGTGATTGCCGATGGCGCGGATTGCTGCGGGCGCCACGCTGCTTTGTGCCAGCAATTGTTCTACCGCCACGGCATACGCCCGTGCCAGCCCGTTACTCGCCAGATAAGCATGATGCAGTTCGTCTGGCGCTGCCGCCTGCAATTGCAGCAGGGACTGGCGGAGTGCATCGGGCAAGGGCAGGGCTTGCGCGCCCAGCAGTTGCGGCATGGCGTCGCTGAAATCGACCAGCACGGCATCAATACCGTCCAGGCTGGTGCCTGTCATCAAACCGACAAACAGATCACGCGACAAAGGGGGGGAGGCGGTGCGCATACGGCTTCCTGCTGCGGCGCTTCTGGCCAGGCGCCTGATTGAGTTAGAATCGTGCACCAGCCGGTGCAGCCCTGCCGCCGAAGCGTAACAAAGCTGCCCGCCTTCTGCCATCATTCCCGGCCCATGTCGCCGCTCTGCCAGGTTGCCTCACATCCATGTCTGAACAAGAAAAAGCGCCTCTTCATCCCGCTACCCAAGCCGCCCTGGAGGTGTTCCAGCGTGGCGCGGATGAAATCCTGCCCGTTGAAGATCTGATCAAGAAGCTCGAATACAGCCGTACCAGCGGCAAGCCGCTCAAGGTCAAGGCCGGCTTTGATCCGACCGCGCCGGATCTGCATCTGGGCCACACGGTGCTGATCAACAAGATGCGCCAGTTGCAAGACCTGGGCCATGACGCGCAATTCCTGATTGGCGACTTTACCGGCCGCATCGGCGACCCGACCGGCAAGAACACCACGCGCCCGCCGCTGACGGAAGAAGACGTCAAGCGCAATGCCGAGACCTATGAGCGCCAGGTTTTCAAGATTCTTGACCGTGAAAAAACCGAGGTGATGTTCAACTCCACCTGGCACAACGAGTTGGGCGCGGCCGGCATGCTGAAGCTGGCATCCAGCATTACGGTGGCGCGCATGCTGGAACGTGATGATTTCAGCAAGCGCTTTGCCAACAACCAGCCGATTGCCGTGCACGAATTCATGTACCCGCTGCTGCAGGGTTATGACTCGGTGGCGATGAACAGCGATATCGAGCTGGGTGGCACCGACCAGAAATTCAATTTGCTGATGGGCCGCATGCTGCAACAGCAAGCGGGCAAGGCGCCACAAGTGGTGCTGATGATGCCGTTGCTGGAAGGCCTGGACGGCGTTAACAAGATGTCGAAATCGCTGGGTAACTATATCGGCATCGATGAGCCCGCCAACGAGATTTTCGGCAAGGTGATGAGCGTGTCCGACACGCTGATGTGGCGCTATTACGAGCTGCTGTCTTTCCGCGCGCTGGACGAAATCGAGCGCTTCAAGCAGGAAATTGCCGATGGCCGTAATCCGCGTGACATCAAGGTGATGCTGGCGCAAGAACTGGTGGCGCGTTTCCACAACCAGCAGGCCGCCGAAGCGGCGCTGGCTGACTTTGAAGCGCGGTTCCAGAAAGGCGGCATTCCGGATGAGATGCCCGAATTCACGCTGACTGCCGAAGGCGATGGCCTGGCGATTGCTCAGGTGTTGAAAGAGGCGCAACTGGTGCCGTCGACTTCGCAAGCGTTCCGCGATATCCAGGGCGGCGCGGTCAAGCTTAACGGCGAAAAAGTCGCCAGCCGCGATGTAACGCTGGCCAAAGGTGAAACCGTGGTCTTGCAGGTGGGCAAACGCAAGTTTGCCCGCGTAACCATCGCCTGATCGCCACGGCAGCGTAAAACAACGGCAGCCTGCGGGCTGCCGTTTGTCGTTTAAAAACGCTCTGTGATCAAGTACTTGGGGTTATCGGTGATGGCCGGGCCAGTCAGGCATGCGCTATGCTTTGTTGCTCTGCAACATAGACTGTCTGGAAAGGCTCGGTATGAGCAACGTAGTTCTCGATATTCCCCGTCCGCGCCGTGCGCTGGGCGTCATGCGCCGCATGCAAGCGGGCCACCCGCTGCTGGAGGCCGGGCCTTTGTCGATGATGACTTATCTCGATGGCTACGGCGCCGAAGCCGCGCTCTGGCTGCGTTTCTTCAAGCATTACGGCTGGGTCAGCCCGCGCGATTGGCCCAATGGCATGCGGGCCTGGCATTTGTCCGACAAAGGCCATGAAGTGCTGCAACGCGGCGAAGCGTGGTGGCGCAGTCTGAGCTGGTCGCAGCGCATTTACGTCTGGTTTGCCGGCTGACCGGGGCGGATCAGTCGCCAAGCCGGTGCGCGTGGCCATAACGGCGCACCGCTTCGGCCAGCGTAGCGGTGTGGATGTCGACCGTATCTTCGATGGGGGTGGCGTAGCCGCCGCCCATAGTGATGGCCATCGGCACACCAAAACGATCGCACCAGTCCATCACCAGATGATCGCGTTGCGCCATCCCCGCCTTGGTCAGCCCCAGGCGGCCCAGCCGGTCACCAGCATAAGCATCGGCACCCGCCAGATAAATCACCAGATCGGGATGGTGCGCGCCGAGCAAGCCCGGCAACGTGCTCTCGAGGATGTCGAGGTAATGCTCGTCCTGGCAGCCGTCTTCCAGTTCGATATCCAGATCGCTGTGTTCTTTGCTGAACGGAAAGTTATGTGCGCCGTGGATCGATAGCGTAAACAGGCAGGGCTGGTCGGCCAGCAGGTGGGCGGTGCCGTTGCCTTGGTGGACGTCAAGGTCGATTACCATGGCGCGCCGCACCACACCTTCAGCCAGCAAGACCTTGAGCGCGACCGCGCTGTCATTGAATACACAGAAGCCGCTGCCATGATCGGCATAAGCGTGGTGGGTGCCGCCCGCCAGGCTGGCGCCGCAGCCGCTGACCAGGGCGCTGCGACAGGCTGCCAGCGTCGCCCCCACCGAGCCGCGCGACCGTTGTGGCAACTCGGGTGACCAGGGCAGACCGATTTGCTGCTGCTCGGCTTTGCTGAGCGTGCCCTGGCTAACCGCATTGATGTAGGCGGCCGTATGCGCGTGCGCCAGCTCGGCATCGCTGGCCAGCGGCGCGTCTTCAAACAAATGCGCGGCAAAGGCACTGACGGCGTCATGCAGCAGCTTGTACTTGCGCGCCGGAAAGCGATGTCCCGGCGGCAACCACAAGGGGTATTGATCGGTGCGGTAGATCTTCATGCCTGCCTCCACCTGGACCGACCTTGCGTGACAGCGTGGCCTACAAGGCGGGGATTGCCGCCAGCGGAGTCAATTGCCCATCCGCCAGTTGCAACTGCCGCTGGCAACGCTGCGCCAGATCGGTATCGTGCGTCACGATGACAAAGCTGGTGCCCAGCTCGCGGTTCAGTTCCAGCATCAAGCCAAACACATTACCGGCCGTGGTGCGGTCGAGGTTGCCGGTGGGCTCGTCGGCCAATACGCAGGCCGGATTGGTTACCAGCGCCCGTGCAATGGCGGCGCGTTGGCGCTCACCGCCGGACAACTCGCCCGGCTTGTGATGGTCGCGATGGCCTAGACCCACGCGCGCCAGCATCGCCCGGGCTTGTGCCAGCGCTTGCTCTTTGGGCATGCGACGGATCAACAAGGGCATGGCGACGTTTTCAGCGGCGGTAAATTCGGGCAGCAAATGATGAAACTGATAAACAAAGCCTAGATGCTGATTGCGCAGCGTGCCGCGCTCCGCCTCCGACAATTTCTGCGGGTCTTGCCCGAGGATGCGCAAGCTGCCGTTATCCAGGCTGTCCAGCGCGCCCAGTAAATGCAGCAAAGTGGACTTGCCCGAGCCGGACGCGCCCACAATGGCGACGGTTTCGCCTTTGGCCAGGCGGAAATCAACCGCCTGCAACACCGGGGTTTCCAGCTTGCCGCTTTGATAGGTTTTGCCGACGCCAACGGCTTCGATGACCAGTGGATTTTGAGGGTTATTCATAGCGCAAAGCCTGAGCGGGGTTGACGCGCGAGGCACGCCAGCTCGGATAAATCGTCGCCAGCAGGGCCAGCAGCAAGGAGATCAGCGCAATGCTGCTGACGTCGGTCCATTCCACCCGCGACGGCAGTTCGGTAATCAGATACACGTCGGCGGACAGAATGCGGGTATTAAACAGGCGCTCAAAGAACGGCAGGATGGTGCCTATATTGAGCGCAACCAGCACGCCGCCGATGACGCCGGTGGCTGTTCCAACAAAGCCGGATACCGCGCCTTGCACCATAAAGATCTTCATGATCGAGCCAGGCGAGGCGCCCAGCGTGCGCAGGATGGCGATATCGGCTTGCTTGTCGGTCACCACCATCACCAGCGTGGAGACCAGGTTAAAGGCGGCGACGGCCACGATCAAGGTCAGAATCAAAAACATCATGCGTTTTTCGATCTCGACCGCGCGGAAATACGTCGGGTTTTCCATGCTCCAGTCGCTGACCAGATTGTTCGGCATGGCGTTGCTCAATCCCATCGCTACATCGCGGGCCAGCAGCGGATCATCCAGCCGCAAACGCACGCCCGAAATATCGTCTCCCATGCGGAACAGCTTTTGCGCATCGCCAATATGAATCAGCGCCACGCCCGCGTCATAGGGGTAGTAATCAGCGCGGAACAAACCGACCACGGTGAACTGGCGAAAGCGCGGGATCAGCCCGGCCGGGGTAACCTGGCCATCCGGCGTGATCAGTGTGACCTTGTCGCCTGGGTGTACGCCCAGATCCGCCGCCAGTTGCCAGCCCAGCACGATGCCAAAGCCGCCCGGCACCAGATTGGTTAGCTTGCCGCCAAACACATTGCCAAGGGTGGGGCTAACGCCAGGCTCCTGCGCCGGATCAATACCACGCACTAGCGCGCCTTTGACCTGGCCACCGCTGGTCATCAAACCCTGACCGACAACGTAGGGCGCGGTGGCGACCACGTGCGGCGCCGATTTGGCCTGGGTGGCGGTGGCTTGCCAGTTGGCCAGATGGTTTTCCGGGCCGCTGATCTGCACATGCGCCGCCATCGCCAGAATGCGGTCGCGCACCTCGCTCTGAAAGCCATTCATGACCGACAGCACGATGATTAATGCGGCCACACCCAAGGCAATGCCGAGGATGGAAACGAGGGAGATAAACGAGATAAAACTATTGCGGCGCTTGGCGCGGGTGTAGCGCAAGCCGATCAGGAATTCGTACATGGGCTTCATCAATAAATAAGCCGCCCGAGTGTATCGCAAATGCGCGCGGGCCGCTGCAGCACGGCCATTCGCGCGTGCTGCGGGCAGGGGCGTCGGATCAGTATGTGGTCAGCCCATGCGCGCGGAATTGCGCTTGCACGCGCTTGATCAAGTCGCGGGACGGGGGCTGAACATCAGTAAGTTCGTAGGTCAGGCCGAGGTCAGCCCATTTGTGTTCGCCCAGCTTGTGAAAAGGCAGCACTTCTACCCGTTCCACATTGCCGAGGCTGGCGGCAAAGCGCGCGAGGTCGTCCACGTCCTCGGCGAAATCACTGAAACCCGGCAGCAACACATACCGCAGCCACACTTTTTTCTTTAGCCGCACCAGGCGTTCGGCAAACGCCAGCGTGGGCTCCACAGGTTTGCCGGTCAGGCGTTCGTGGCGTGCCGAGTTGAATTCCTTGATATCGAGTAGCACCAGATCGATGGGCTCAAACCAGGCATCATCCAGATTGCCCGACAAAAAACCCTGAGTATCCAGCGCGGTATGCAGGCGCAAATCATGTTTGGCACGGCGGAAGATTTCGCCGGTGAAATGCGCTTGCATCATCGGCTCGCCGCCGGAAATGGTCAGTCCGCCGGCGACGCGCAAAAAGCTGGCGTATTTGCCGATCTCGGCCACGATGTCATCGACGGTGTACAGCTTGCCGTTGTGCAGTTTCCAGGTGTCCGGATTGTGGCAGTACAGACAGCGGAACTGGCAGCCACTCACAAACAGCGCAAAGCGCATGCCGGGGCCGTCGACTGCGGCGCCGGTTTCAATCGAATGCACGTAACCACAGGGCAGGCCTTGCTCGTTGAACAGCGGCGGCGCAATTTCTCCAACCTTTTTCAGTTCAATGACATTCATGTGGGCTCCGGCAAGGCAGCGACCGCAATGCGGTCCGGGTTACAAGCAAAGACCGGGGTGACGCTTGCACGCCACCCCGGCCGGCACTACGGATCAGACTAACGATTTAGCAGCGTTCGTGGAATGTCCGGCTGATTACATCGAGTTGCTGCTCGCGGGTCAGTTTGACAAAGTTGACCGCATAACCCGAGACCCGCACCGTCAATTGCGGATAGTTTTCCGGATGTTCCATGGCGTCTTGCAGCGTGTCGCGGTTCAGCACGTTCATGTTCAGATGGAACAACTGATCAATCTGCGCTTTGACTGCGGAAGTGGCATCGCAGGCAGAGCCGCCACCTTCACCATGCGGCCCGAACAGGCCATCGATCGAAGCCGCCAGGGTACGCACCCGGTCTTGCTCGTTGTGGCCGAGCGCGTCCGGCGTCATCGAAGCGGTCCACGAAATCCCGTCCAGTGCCGCATCGTACGGAATCTTCGAAACCGAGAAGCCGGCAGCGATAAAGCCGTTTTCGTCGCGACCGTTCATGGGGTTGGCACCCGGCGAGAACGGAGCGCCAGCGCGGCGGCCGTCCGGCGTATTGCCGGTCTTCTTGCCGTACACCACGTTAGACGTAATCGTCAGCACCGACTGAGTAGGTGTGGCATTGCGATAGAAGGCCGGTTGCGCCTTGATCTTGCCCATCATCTGTTCGGTGATGGCGACGGCAATGGTATCGACGCGATCATCGTTATTGCCATAAGCGGGATAGCTGCCTTCGATCTTGTAATCGACAGCCAGACCGGCTTCGTTACGGATCACATGCACTTTGGCGTGCTTGATGGCCGACAGGGAATCCGCTGCCACCGACAAACCGGCAATGCCGCAAGCCATGGTGCGCAGGATGTCGCGATCATGCAGCGCCATCTCGATCCTTTCGTAGGCGTATTTGTCGTGCATGTAATGGATGCAGTTCAGCGCGGTCACGTAGGTTTTGGCCAGCCAGTCCAGCATCTTGTCGTATTTGGCTGTGACTTCGGCATAGTCGAGTACGTCGGCCTTGATCGGCTCAAAGCCTTTGGCCACCACCTTACCGGTCTTTTCATCCACGCCGCCGTTGATTGCGTACAGCAGCGCCTTGGCGACGTTTACCCGGGCACCGAAAAACTGCATTTGCTTGCCGACGGCCATGGCCGAGACGCAGCAGGCAATGGCGTAGTCATCGCCCCATTTTGGCCGCATCAGGTCATCGTTTTCGTACTGGATGGCCGAAGTGTCGATCGAGACCTTGGAGCAGAATTCCTTGAAGCCTTGCGGAAAGCTGGTCGACCACAACACGGTCAGGTTGGGTTCCGGCGCCGGGCCCAGGTTATACAGGGTATGCAATACGCGGAAACTGGTGCGCGTAACCAGCGGACGGCCGTCCATGCCAACGCCACCAATCGATTCAGTCACCCAGGTCGGATCGCCGGAGAACAGCTCGTCATATTCCGGCGTGCGCAGGAAACGCACGATGCGCAATTTCATGACCATATGGTCGATCATTTCTTGCGCTTGTTCTTCGTTCAGGCGGCCTTCCTGAATATCACGTTCGATATAGATGTCGAGGAAGGTAGAGATCCGGCCGATCGACATGGCCGCGCCGTTTTGTTCTTTAACGGCAGCCAGATAGCCGAAGTACAGCCACTGGATGGCTTCTTGCGCATTGACCGCCGGGCGGGCCAGGTCAAAGCCGTAAGACTGGCCCATGGTCTTGAGTTCAGCCAGCGCCTTGATTTGTTCGGACAGCTCTTCGCGCAGACGGATCACGTCTTCGGTGAACGGTACGTCGTCGAGCTCGGCCTTCTCGCGTTTTTTGTCCTGGATCAGGAAATCCACGCCATACAGCGCGACGCGACGGTAGTCGCCAATGATACGACCGCGGCCGTAGGCATCCGGCAGGCCGGTAATCACGCCCGAGCGACGGCAGGCCATGATTTCCGGGGTATAGGCGTCGAACACGCCCATGTTGTGATCTTTGCGATACTTGGTGAAGATTTCGGCAATCAGCGGCGATTCTTCAAAGTGATAGGCCGCCAGCGAGTTCTGCACCATGCGCAAACCACCGTTAGGCATGATGGCGCGACGCAGCGGGGCGTCGGTTTGCAGGCCGACGATGGTTTCCAGGTCTTTATTGATATAGCCCGGAGCGTGGGCGGTGATCGATGAGCCGACCTGGGCCGAGACTTCGAGCACGCCGCGTTTGCGTTCTTCTTTCAGCAGTACAGACAGTTCTTCCCACAGTTGCGTGGTGCGGGCGGTCGGGCCAGCCAGAAACTGATCGTCACCGGCATACGGTGTGTAGTTCAACTGGATAAAGTCGCGGGTGGCGACCTGCTTTTGCCAGTCGCCGGCGGTAAAGCCTCGCCAGGCGTCCTGTTGCAGATTGAGTTCCGGTGCGTTCATGTTTCGTGCTCCTGGGTGACTGTCTTATGGACAAACCGTGGGTGCGGGGCCCTTGGATCATGCTGCTTACAAGGGCTTGCGCGATTCTTGTCTGCGGGCAGAATAGCACCGGCCCGGCTGCAATTTCTCGCTAATATCTACGCCATTTTGTGAGAAGGTTTGCGGTAATTACTTGATATGAATCAAGGTATGACATTGGCGTATTTGGGCCGTTTTCCGACACCCCAACGGGTTTCCCACCACGGTTACGCGCGCAATCAACGGCAGCGCGGCCTGGCGGCCAGACTGCCTCAGCATAGAAAACCTCTTGCAGGGCGGGGGTAAATAAAAAAAGCACCGGATAACCGGTGCTTTTTGTAGCGCGCTTGCAGGCGATTACGCCCGATTTTCATCTTTTTTACAGTGTCACCGCATGTTCACGCGTGGCGTGGAACACGATGTCGGGCCAACGCTCGCGCGTTAGGTCCAGATTAACCCGGCTGGTTGCCAGATAAGCCAGGCTGTTGGCCGCGTCGCGCGCCAGGTTGTTTTCAAGCGCCCGTTCAAATTCCTGCAGCTTTTTGCTGTCCGGGCAAGTCACCCAGCGTGCGGTGTAGATGGTGATCGGCTCAAACATAGCATCAACGCCATACTCATTAGCCAGGCGGCTGGCCACCACTTCAAACTGCAGCACGCCAACCGCGCCCAGGATCAGATCGGAACCGTTCAACGGTTTGAATACCTGCACCGCACCTTCTTCACCCAGCTGCTGCAAGCCTTTTTGCAATTGCTTGATCTTGAGCGGATTGCGAATGCGCACGATGCGGAACATTTCCGGGGCAAAGTAAGGAATGCCGGTAAAGGCCAGTACTTCGCCTTCCGAGAACGAATCGCCAATCTGGATATTGCCGTGGTTAGGCAAGCCGATGATGTCGCCGGCGTAAGCTTCTTCAACCTGCTCCCGCCCTTGCGCCATAAACGTGACCACCGAGTTGGCTGCAATATCGCGGCCCAGGCGCAGATGCTTGAACTTCATGCCGCGCTCAAACTGGCCGGAACAGACGCGCAAGAAGGCAATGCGGTCGCGGTGTTTCGGGTCCATATTGGCCTGGATCTTGAAGACAAAGGCCGAGAATTTCTCTTCGGTTGGTGCCACTGCGCGTGCCGTTGCGTCGCGCTCGGCCGGGGCCGGCGCCCAATCGACCAGGGCGTTCAGAATTTCACGCACGCCAAAGTTGTTAATGGCCGAGCCAAAGAACACCGGCGTCAGCGAGCCAGCAAGAAACTGCTCCAGATCAAACGGATGCGAGGCGCCGCGCACCAGCTCCAGTTCCATCCGGGTTTGTTCAATTTCCAGCGGAAACAACTCATCCAGCCGTGGATTGTTCAGGCCTTCGATGATCTCGGTGACGTCGTTGCGGCCTTCGCCCGATTTGAACAGCAAAATCTGGTCGTTCAGGATGTGGTACACCCCGCGGAACGTCTTGCCCATGCCGATAGGCCAGGTCACCGGCGCGCAATTGATCTTGAGTACCGACTCGACTTCGTCCAGCAGTTCAAGGTTGTCGCGCACTTCCCGGTCGTATTTGTTCATGAACGTGACGATGGGGGTGTGGCGCAAGCGGCAGACATTCAGCAGCTTGATGGTTTGTTCTTCCACACCCTTGGCGGCGTCAATCACCATCAGTGCCGAATCGACGGCGGTCAGCACGCGGTAGGTATCTTCCGAGAAGTCCTGGTGGCCCGGGGTGTCGAGCAGATTGACCACGTGATCGCGGTAATCAAACTGCATCACGGATGAAGCCACCGAAATGCCGCGTTGCTTTTCGATATCCATCCAGTCGGAAGTGGCAAACTTGCCGCCCTTTTTGCCTTTGACGGTACCGGCGAGCTGAATCGCGCCCGAAAACAGCAGCAGCTTTTCAGTCAGCGTGGTTTTACCCGCATCAGGGTGCGAAATGATGGCGAACGTGCGGCGGCGGCCCACTTCGCGGATAAGGTCGGGCATGATCGATCCGGCTGGAAAAAAACGCGTAATTGTACGCGTAAACGCGGGCGGGCGTGTGACCGCCGCGCCACGCGTTGTCCCCAGGCATTTGCCGCCTTAGTGCAGCAGGTCGCGCAATACATACGGCAGGATGCCGCCGTGCTTGTAGTAATCCACCTCGATCGGCGTATCAATGCGGCACAGCACCGGAATATGCTGCTTTTGCCCGTCGGGATGGCAGATCACCAAGGTCAGGTCTTGCTGCGGCTTAAGATGTTCATCCACGCCCAGCACGGCAAACAGCTCATTGCCGGTAATGCCCAGCGATTGCACGCTGTCATTGCCTTTGAACTGCAACGGCAATACGCCCATGCCGACCAGATTGCTGCGGTGGATGCGCTCAAAGCTCTTGGCCACCACGGCTTTGATGCCCAGCAACAAGGTGCCTTTGGCCGCCCAGTCGCGGCTGGAGCCGGTGCCGTATTCCTCGCCCGCAAACACGATGGTGGGCGTGCCGCGTTCCATATACGCCTGCGCGGCGTCGTAGACGGTGGAGAGCGTGTTATCCAGCAAGGTAAAGCCACCTTCAACGCGCCCGCCGTCAGCCTTGGCCGGCAGCATCAGATTCTTGACCCGCACATTGGCAAAGGTGCCGCGGATCATCACATCGTGATTGCCACGGCGCGAGCCGTAGCTATTAAAGTCGGGCCGCGCCACCCCATGGGCGATCAGATACTGGCCAGCGGGCGTTTTCTCGCCGAACGATCCAGCCGGGCTGATGTGGTCGGTGGTGACCGAGTCACCCAGCACCAGCAGCGCGCGGGCGCCTTTGATATCGCCGATGCTGCCCGGCGTGGGGCTGAACTGGTCAAAGAACGGCGGGCGGGCGATATAGGTTGATTCCGGCCAGCTGTACACCTGACCTTGCGGTGCGGGGATGTTGTTCCACAAATCCAGGTCTTTGGTCAGATCGCTGTAGAGCGTGCGGAATACCTCGGGGTCGAGCGCAAACCTGAGCAATTCGGCCACTTCGTCACTGCTCGGCCACACATCGCGTAAATACACGGGCTGGCCATCGGTGCCGATGCCCAGCGGCTCGGTGGTCAAATCGACATTGGCGCGCCCGGCAATAGCAAACGCCACCACCAGCGGCGGGCTGGCCAGAAAATTGGCGCGGATGTTCGGGTGGATGCGTGCTTCAAAGTTGCGGTTGCCCGACAACACGGCGGCGGCCACCACATCATGCAACTGGATGGTCTCGTTGAACTCGGGCGCCAGATCGCCCGCATTGCCGATACAGGTGGTACAGCCATAGCCAGCTAGCGCGAAGCCCAGTTGCGCCAGCGGTTCCAGCAGCCCGGTACGGGTCAGATACTCCGTCACCACGCGTGATCCGGGCGCCAGACTGGTTTTGATATGCGGTTTAACGCTCAGGCCTTTCTCGACCGCCTTCTTTGCCAATAGACCTGCCGCCAGCATTACGCCGGGGTTGGAGGTATTGGTGCAACTGGTAATGGCCGCGATCAATACGTCGCCGTTGCCAATATCAATGCCGGGCTTGGCGGTGGGATAGCGCTCGGCCAGTTGTGCGGATTTCTTGTTGAAACCGTTGGCGGTGACCGGGGCGGCAAACAAGCTGTTAAAGCTGGTCTTCATGGCGGTCAGCGCGATGCGGTCTTGCGGTCGCTTCGGGCCCGCCAGACTGGGAACGATGCCATCCAGGTCCAGCTTGACCACGCGGGTGTAATCGATCTCCCCCGGCTGGGGAATGCCAAACAGATTTTGGGCTTTGAAATAGGCCTCAAATTGCGCGATCTCGACTTCGGTGCGACCCGTGCCCTGCAGATAGGCGATTGTCTTGTCGTCGACCGGAAAGAAACCCATGGTCGCGCCGTATTCGGGGGCCATATTGGCGATGGTGGCGCGGTCGGTGACAGTCAGACTGGCCGTGCCCGGGCCAAAAAATTCGACGAACTTGCCGACGACTTTTTCATGGCGCAGCAATTCGGTGACGGCCAGCACCAGATCCGTTGCGGTGACGCCCTCACGCAGGTGGCCGGATAACTCGACCCCGATCACATCAGGCGTCAAAAAATAGACCGGCTGGCCCAACATGCCTGCCTCAGCTTCGATGCCACCCACGCCCCAGCCGACGACACCCACGGCGTTGATCATGGTGGTATGGCTGTCGGTGCCAACCAGCGTATCGGGAAAGGCAATGCCGTCGCGCACTTGCACGCCACGGAACAGATATTCCAGATTCACCTGGTGCACGATGCCCACGCCCGGCGGCACCACCTTGAAGGTGTCGAAGGCCTGCATGCCCCATTTCATGAACTGGTAGCGCTCGCTGTTGCGCTGGAATTCCATTTCCATATTCTTGCGCAGCGCATCCGGTGTGCCGTAGTAATCCACTTGTACCGAGTGATCCACCACCAGGTCCACCGGCACCAGTGGTTCGATCAGTTTGGGGTTCTTGCCCAGCTTGTCCGCCACATTGCGCATGGCGGCCAGATCAGCCAGCAAAGGCACGCCGGTAAAGTCCTGCAGCACCACCCGCGCCACCACAAACGGGATCTCATCAACGCGATGGCCCGTGGGCTTCCAGTTTGCCAACTGCCGCACATGTTCTTCGGTGACCTTTTTGCCGTCGCAATTGCGCAGCACCGATTCCAGCACCAGGCGGATCGACACCGGCAAGCGGCTGATCGGGCCGATGCCCGCGGTTTCCAGCGCAGGCAGGCTGTAGTACTGCAAATGGGCGTGGGGGTCGGGCAGGGTCTTGAGCGTGTCGTGCAGAGCGTGAGGCATGGCGGGCTTCCTTATGGGTGCTTCGCGTTATCCGGTGCGTGAATGCAATACAGGCGCCCGCGTGCGAGGGCGAGGCGTGTTGCCGCTAAGGATAGAACTGCGTTGCGTAGTCCGAAAGCCAGCTTTGGCCTACATGCGCCGTAGCCGGATGGCTGGGCGCATGCGGGCCGCCAGGTGTGGTGCGCGGCGCGAGCTAGCGTTTACGCCATGGCTGCAAGCGTTGCCACGCGGCACGGGCACCCGGCGCATAACTCAGACCCAGCAGGGTTGCCGCCGCACAAGTCAGGCCGTAACTGGCCCAGATGGAAACATAAAGCGTATTGGCTAATTTTAATTCCAGCGTATGCGCAATTGCAGTTTGATAAAGCGCGCGCAATAGCAGCCAGAATATCCACCATAAACCCAGGCAAAGACTGATGCGCGCGGCAATTTGCCAGAATTGCGCGGCCGTATGATTAAACAGCCTTTTCAGAAATAGCCGAGTGCCGTCTGCAATCAATAACAAAATCAGGCATAAAGGCGGCAAGATAATTCGGAAAAAATCCGGGCTATGCGTGGGAATCAGCGCGGCCACTAAGCCGGTAACGGCGGCGAGGTGCAATTTAAACAAGGTGCGATGAGACTTGCTGTAGGGCATAAGGGCTCGTTAAGGCGTGCAGGGCGGTGCCGGCCCTGCGCAAAGCGCGGGGCAGACATGCGGGATACACGTTTTGCTTATATCAATTGGGCATGCATTCTATTGCCGATTGCCCGGTTAATTAGGATGCGAAAATTCTTAAAGAATGCGGCATTGCAGGCAATAGTTGCTTTTGACGTTGAGTCTGGCCAATTTAAAGTGGCGGCCTGCTTTGATGGCTGTCCGGATTTCCGGGCGGCTGGATATTAATTCGCAAGGTCCCGCGTTGTGCATTTAAAAAAATTAATGATTTATTGCTTGATCCGGGTGGCGGCTTTGTTCGTCCTTGGCGCCTGGGTATTGCTCACGCCACCGCCTGCCCATGCCATGTGTGCGCCCGGCGAGGTGGATTGTCTGATGCCCGTTGCCGCCAGTAGCCCCACCGCCGCCGCACCCCCAGCGCGCTTGCCGCCCGCAGTGGCGCCGGTCGCGCCCAGGCCCGCCACCCCCGGCGATTGCAATCACCCCGAACTGACATTGCAGCGCTATCTGTGCCAGACCGTGGATCAATACCTGCCGGTTTATGGTCTCGATCTGTTCAATGCCGGGGCACAAAACGGCTTTACCGCAGACGCCGTGGCCGTGCCCGCCGATTATCTGCTGGGCGTGAACGACACCTTTAATGTGCGTATCTGGGGCCAGTTGGAAGCGGACCTGGCGCTCACCGTCGATCGCACCGGCGCCGTGTTTATCCCACGCGTGGGCGCCATCCATGTGGTGGGCGTGCCGTTTGGATCGCTCAAGCGCCATCTGGATGCGGCAATCGGCAAGGTGTTTCATGATTTCGATCTGGCCGTCAGCATGGGCCAACTGAAACAACAGCAGGTGTTTGTGGTGGGTTTTGTGCGCCATCCGGGCAGCGTGAGCGTCAGTTCACTGTCCACCATCGTGAATGCCCTGTATGCCGCCGGCGGCCCCAGCGCCAATGGCAGTCTGCGCCAGGTGCAACTCAAGCGCGGCGGCGTGGTGGTACGCACGCTTGATCTGTATGAATTGCTGTTGCGCGGCGACAAGCGCGGCGATGTGATGCTGCAAGCGGGCGATGTGATTCATGTGCCGGCCGCGGGTGCGCAAGTGGCGCTACTGGGGGCGGTACGCCAGCCGGGTATCTACGAAGCCTTGCCGCAAGAAACGCTGCAGCAGTTGCTGGACATGACCGGTGGCGCCGCCACCGAAGTGCTGGACCGGCCGGTGTCGGTGGAACGCATCGAGGCGCAGCAAAAGCGTGTACTCGAGAGCGTGCCCCTGGCCGGACTGGCGAGCTATCCGCTCAAGCCGGGCGATATCGTGCGGTTTTATCATTTGTCCGGCCAGGTGGGGCAATCCGTGGCGTTGCGCGGCAATGTGGCGCAGCCGGTGCGCCGGGCGTGGGTGCCGGGCATGCACGTGAGCGATCTGATCACCAATCGCGACATGTTGCTCGACCCCGCCTTCTGGCTGCGGCGTGATCCACCGGCCCGCACGGCCAACGCCGAGGCCAGCACCTTGCGCCGCAATCTGACGGCGGCAGTGGATGAGATCAACTGGCATTACGCCACCATCGAACGGCTTGATCCGCAAACCTTAAGCCGCAAGCTGCTGCCTTTTGATCTGGCACAGGCCATCGACCATGTGCCCGCGGCCGATCTGGCGCTACAGCCGGACGATATCGTGCATGTGTTTTCGCGCGCCGATATCGAGGCCCGCAGCGATGACAAATCACGCTATGTGCGGCTGGAAGGCGAAGTCGCCGTGCCGGGTATCTATGAAGTGCGGCCGGGCGAAACGCTACGCGATCTGGTCGCGCGTATTGGCGGCCTGAGCCAGCGCGGCTGGTTGTATGCCGCCGAATTCACCCGTCCCAGCATCCAGCAACAGCAACAACGCGAACTTGATCGCATGCTGGATGAGCTGAATATGCAAAACCAGCGCCAGTCGGCCGAACAAACCGCCGCCGCCAGTGCGGATAGCAACACGGCAGCCGAAGCCCGCGTGCAACAGCAAGCCAACGAACAAATGTTGCGGCGCCTGGCAACGCAAAAGGCCACCGGCCGCATTGTGTTAGGCGTTGCCGCCGATGCCAGCGCCTTGCAAGCCTTGCCGGCCCTGCCGCTGGAAGATGGCGATCGCTTTTACGTGCCGCCGCTGCCGTCGACGGTGGCCGTCGTGGGCGAGGTGTATAACCGCCACGGCGCGTTCGCCTTCGATCAGGGCAAGCAGATTGGCGATTACCTGGCACTGGCCGGCGGTGCCACCGAGCAGGCTGACCACGGCCAGATGTATGTAGTGCGCGCCGACGGCAGCGTAGTCAGCGCGGCGCAACGGCGCTGGCCGGGCAAGCTGGGCGCCCTGGCGGCGCTGCCCGGCGACACCCTGATCGTGCCCACCCGACTGGTCCAGCCGGGCACCACACGGCTGGTGCTGGACTGGACGCGCATCTTGTCCAATTTTGCGCTGGGCGCGGTCGCGATCAAGGTGTTGGGCGAATGAGCGCGGTCCACGAAAACGGCGAAATCGACCTGCTGCAGCTGCTGACGCGCATGGGCGAACACAAACGCTTGATGGGGCTGACCTTTGGCCTGATCAGTGCGCTGGCGCTGGTGTATGCGATCTTTGCCGCTGACCGCTATCAGGCCCGCGCCGCCATCATGCCGCCGCAGCCACGGCCGGGCGCGGGCGCCTTGTTATTCCAGATGAACAAAGATCCGGTGATGCCCGATGCGGTGATGGGGCTGAAAAATCCGAACGATCTGTACGTGGGCATGCTGACCAGCCAGTCCGTAGCGCGACGGCTGGTGCAGCGCTTTGCGTTGCGCCAGCACTATCAGGTCAAGCTGGAAAGCCAGGCCATCCGCCTGATGCTGGCCGCGGCCGATATCAAGGCCACCAACGACGGGCTGATCCAGGTCTGGTTTACCGATAAAGATCCGACCTTTGCCGCGCAAATGGCGAATGGCTTCGTTGATGAACTGAGTTCGGTCAGCCAGTTGCTGGCGCAAGAAGAAGCGGCGCATCGGCGCGAGTTCTTTGACAGCCAGCTGCGTCAGGCGCGGGCCGAATTGAGTGGGGCGGAAAGCGCGATGCGAGAGCTGCAGGAAAGCACCGGGCTGTTACGCCCCGCCGTGCAAGCCGATGCCACCTTGTCGGCCATAGCCAGTCTGCGGGCGCAGGTGGCCAGCAAATCGGTAGAACTGGCCGGGCTTAAACGCGCCGGCACCGAGCAGAACCCGCTGGTGCAGCGCGCACGTGCCGAGCTGAATGGCTTGCGCCAGCAATTGCTGCAGATGTCGCAATTCGATCCGGAACAAGTGGTGTTGTCCCGTCGCCGCGTGCCCGCGCTGGCGCAGGCCTTTGAAGGCCAGCAACGCGAGCTGAGCCAGCAAGAGACCATCTACCAGACGCTGATGCAGCAATACAAGCTGGCCCGCATCGATGAGGCGATGGCAGTGGCGCCGTTGCAGGTACTGGATGTGGCGGTGCCTCCGGATACACCCACCGCGCCCCGGCGGCTTCTGGTGGTGTTGGTCGGGCTGGTCGGCGGCTTGCTGGCGGCCTTGTTTGTCGGCTGTATCGCCGCAGTCTGGCGCCACACCGTAATGCAACAAAGCGGCTGGCCCGCGCTGGTGCGGACCTGGTGGCCTGCGCGCAAACGCAAGGGAGCAAACTCATGAGTGCAATTTTTGTAGCAGCCGCTGGATTGCTGGGCAGTTTGCTGGCAACCGGGGTATTGATTGCGTCGCAACGTTGGCATCAGGCCTTCAGTGCGGATTGCCAGATGCACGGCAAACAGAAATTCCACGCGCGCGCGGTCCCCCGCATTGGCGGCGTGGGCGTGGCGCTGGGTATGGTGCTGGCCACGCTGCTGGCGTGCGGGATCAGCCAGGACGTGGCGGGGGATCTGGCTTTGCTGCTGCTGGCCAGCGTGCCTGCGTTTGGCGTGGGCGTGGCCGAAGACTTGTGCAAGCGTATGCGACCGGCCTGGCGCATGCTCGGCATCATGCTGGCGGCGGCGCTGGCCATCTGGTTGCTGGATGCGCAACTAACGCGGCTGGGCATCACGCGGCTGGATACGCTGATGGAGATCAACGCGCTGGCCGCGCTGGTTACTGTGGTGGCGGTGGCCGGTGTATCCAATGCGGTCAATATCATCGACGGTTACAACGGCCTGGCTGCAGGCGTGGCTTGCCTGATCTGCGCCGGGCTGGCTTATGTCAGCTGGCGGGTGGGTGACGCGCTGGTGTTGTATGCCAGCGTGGCCTTGCTGGCCGCAGTGCTGGGATTTATGTACTGGAATTTTCCGCGCGGCGCGATTTTTCTGGGGGACGGCGGCGCCTATTTTATCGGCTTTATGCTGGCCGAACTGGCGGTGCTGCTGCTGGCGCGCAATCCACGCGTCTCGGTGTGGTATCCGCTGGTGCTGTGCGCTTATCCGGTAGTGGAAACGTTGTTCTCGGTTTATCGCAAAAAGTTTGTGCGTGGCATGTCGCCGGGGCAGCCCGATGGCGCGCACATGCATATGCTGATCTACAAGCGTTTGCTGCGGCAGCACGCGCATGCGCACGCTGTCGATATCAAAACCCAGCGCAATGCGCGCACTTCAATTTATCTATGGGGCTTGGCGGCCAGCGCCAGTTTGCCGGCGATGTTGTTCTGGGATGTTGATGAGGTACTACGGGTTTTGTTTGCCGCGTTCTGCCTGTTTTATGTCTGGCTGTATCGTGCCATCGTGCGCTTTCATCGGCCGGGCTGGCTGATGTTGCCCGCGCGGCCCAGCGATAGCGCACTACCGCCACCAGAAGAACATCTGCGCTAACGCTGTTGTTCCAGCCAGTGACAAAACGCGCCTATGGCAGGCTCATCCATCAGCAGGCGCGGTACCACCCAGCAATAGCCGCGCACGGTGGCCAACGGCCCGGGTAGCGGCGCGACCAGACGCCCGGCATCGATTTCGGCCTGCATCATGGGCAGGGGGCCCAGCGTCACCCCGAGCCCTTCCATCGCGGCTTGCAGCGTCAGATAAAAATGATCGAATTGCTGGGTGGCGGCCGGTTTCAGATCAGGCATGCCCGCCAGCGTCAGCCAGCGCTGCCAGGCGGTGGGACGGGTGTCCGCGTAGAGCAGGGTATGCGCCGCCAGGTCGGCGGGGCGCGCCAATGGCAATTGCGCCAGCAAGCGGGGGCTGCACAGCGGCAGTTCGGTTTCTTGTAGAAACGGCTTGGCGACGTAACCCGGCCAATCGGCCGGGCCACGGCGAATGGCGACATCAAACGGCGTTTCGACGCGGCCGATATCCCGATCAGAAGTCATTAAACGCAATTCGACATCCGGATGGCGCGCGCGAAAATCCTTGAGTCGCGGCATCAACCAATGCATGGCCAGCGTCGGCGTCGAGTTGATCACCAGGCGGCGTTGCTGGTCAGGCTGCAACAGCTCGGCGGTGGCGTTGGAGATAATATCCAGTCCATCCTGCACCTGCACCAGGTAGCGCCAACCCGCGTCTGTCAGACGAACGCGGCCACCGGCACGCTCAAACAGGCGCGCGCCGAGCCAGTCTTCCAGTTGTCTGATCTGCTTGCTCACAGCACCATGGGTGACGAACATCTCATCGGCCGCGGCCGAAAAGCTTTCCAGCCTTGCGGCCGACTCGAATGCGCGCAGCGCGTTTAATGGGGGGAGGGTAAGCGGCATGCTGTGAGTATATCTCACAGTGTCTGTGGCGATTACTCGTTTGTAGGCGGATGGCGCACGCGGTATCCTGCCTGGCATCGCTCGAAGGGCTGGCTCTGTACACAGCAGGGATGCGCCGGATGCCGCGATGGCATCGCGCTGGAACCCTGCACCGCGGGCGGCTTTAACCCATAAAACCAGAGGCATTCGCTATGTTAGAAAGTTATCGCCAACACGTCGCCGAACGCGCGGCGCTGGGTATTCCGCCGCTGCCGCTCACCGCGCAGCAAACCGCAGCGTTGGTTGAGCTGCTGCAAAACCCGCCCGCTGGCGAAGAAAGTTTTCTGCTGGATCTGATCACCCACCGCGTGCCGCCGGGCGTGGACGATGCCGCCAAGGTCAAAGCCGCGTTTCTGGCGGCCGTGGCACAAGGCAAGGATTCCTGTGCGCTGATCAGCCGCGCCCATGCGGTTGAATTGCTGGCCACCATGTTGGGTGGCTTTAACATCAAGCCGATGATCGATCTGCTGGGCGATGCTGAAGTCGGCGCCGTGGCGGCGGAAGGCCTGAAAAAAACGCTGTTGATGTTTGACTATTTCCACGACGTCAAAGCGCTGGCCGATGCGGGCAATGCCAACGCCAAAGCGGTGCTGCAAAGCTGGGCCGATGCCGAGTGGTTTACCAGCCGCCCGGAAGTGCCGCAGTCGGTGACGCTGACCGTGTTTAAAGTCACTGGCGAAACCAATACCGATGATTTGTCGCCGGCCCCTGATGCCTGGTCGCGCCCGGATATTCCGCTGCACGCGCTGGCCATGCTGAAGAACACGCGCGATGGCATCACGCCGGAAGAAGACGGCAAACGCGGTCCGATCAAGTTTCTGCAAGACCTGGCCGCCAAAGGCCACGCCGTGGCGTATGTCGGCGATGTGGTGGGCACCGGCTCCAGCCGTAAATCGGCCACCAATAGCGTGCTGTGGTGGACCGGTGAAGACATTCCCTACGTGCCCAACAAGCGCTTTGGCGGCTACTGCCTGGGCGGCAAGATCGCGCCGATCTTCTTTAATACGCAAGAAGACTCGGGCGCATTGCCGATTGAAGTGGATGTGTCGCAACTGAATATGGGTGACGTGATCGAACTGCTGCCCTACGCAGGTCAGATCAAGAAAAACGGCGCCGTGGTCTCTGAGTTCAAGGTCAAATCCGACGTGCTGTTTGATGAAGTGCGTGCCGGTGGCCGTATCAATCTGATTATTGGTCGCGGCCTGACCGCCAAGGCGCGTGAAGCGCTGGGTCTGCCGGTCTCCACGCTGTTCCGTTTGCCGACCGCGCCGGTCACTTCGACCAAAGGCTTTACCCAGGCACAGAAAATGGTCGGCCGCGCCGTTGGCTTGCCGGAAGGCCAGGGCGTGCGTCCGGGCACTTATTGCGAACCGCGCATGACTTCGGTGGGCTCGCAAGACACCACCGGCCCGATGACGCGCGACGAGCTGAAAGATCTGGCTTGCCTGGGTTTCTCGGCTGATCTGGTGATGCAATCGTTCTGCCACACCGCGGCCTACCCGAAGCCGGTGGACGTTAAAACCCATCACGAGCTGCCGGAATTTATCCGCAATCGTGGCGGCGTTTCGCTGCGCCCGGGCGATGGCGTGATTCACTCGTGGCTGAACCGCATGCTGCTGCCCGACACCGTCGGCACCGGCGGCGATAGCCACACGCGCTTTCCGATTGGCATCTCGTTCCCGGCCGGTTCGGGCCTGGTGGCGTTTGGTGCTGCCACCGGCGTGATGCCGCTGGATATGCCGGAGTCGGTGCTGGTGCGCTTTAAAGGCGAACTGCAACCCGGTATTACTTTGCGCGACCTGGTGAATGCAATTCCGCTGTATGCGATCAAAGCCGGTTTGTTGACCGTGGCCAAAGCGGGCAAGAAGAACATCTTCTCTGGCCGCATCCTGGAAATCGAAGGCCTGCCCAAGCTGAAGGTTGAACAAGCGTTTGAGCTGACCGATGCCTCGGCCGAGCGTTCGGCGGCCGGTTGTTCGGTGCGTCTGGATAAAGAACCGATCATCGAGTATCTGAATTCCAATATCACCTTGCTCAAATCCATGATCGCCAACGGTTACGGCGATGCCAAAACACTGGCACGCCGCGTGAACGCCATGGAAGCCTGGCTGGCCAACCCCAACCTGATCGAACCCGATGCCGACGCCGAATACGCTGCGGTGATCGAGATTGATCTGGCCGACGTTAAAGAGCCGATCCTGGCTTGCCCGAATGATCCGGATGATGTGAAGGTGCTGAGCGAAGTGGCGGGCACGCATATCGATGAAGTGTTTATCGGTTCTTGCATGACCAACATCGGTCACTTCCGCGCCGCCGGCAAATTGCTGGAAGGCAAGCGTGATATTCCGGTCAAGTTGTGGATTGCACCGCCGACCAAGATGGATGCGCAGCAGCTGACCGAGGAAGGCTATTACGGCACCTTCGGTACGGCCGGTGCGCGTACCGAAATGCCGGGCTGCTCGCTGTGCATGGGTAACCAGGCGCAAGTGCGCGAAGGCGCCACGGTGGTTTCCACCTCGACCCGCAACTTCCCCAACCGTTTGGGCAAGAACACCAATGTGTTCCTTAGCTCGGCTGAGCTGGCGGCAATTGCTTCACGCCTGGGGCGTATTCCAACGGTGGCCGAATACATGGCGGATATTGGCGTGATCAATGAAAAGGGCGCTGAGGTGTATCGCTATCTGAACTTCAATCAGATTGATAGCTACCAGGCCGAGGCGGATACCGTTACCGTTTAAGCCGGTTTGTTGCACAAAAAAACCCCGCGATATGCATGATCGCGGGGTTTTTGTTTTGCGGCGGCGCTGGCGCTTATTTGCTGCTGGCCGGTGCCGATGCCGCGCTTGAAATACGGCTGTGCTGCAGCAGGGACATGCCGGCCTGGTTGGGAATAAAGGCCAGCAACTGACCCGAGGCGATCAGCGAATAGCCCGTCACTTCTGAAACCGCCTGCACCGCCGAACCCGCCACCACGCCGGTTTTGTGTATGACATCAGCCGATACGGCGATCACTGCCTTGCTGCCATCGGCGGCTTTGGTGATCGACACCTTGGCCAGATCGGTGCCGACCATCAGCACGCCAGTGACCACAAACGCGGCGCCGATCGCGCTGCCGACCGGGGCCGCGACACTGCCTTCAAAGGGATGGCCTTCGGTTGAAAGCAGCACGCCCGCCGCCATGGACATGCCGCCGCTCTGGACCGTCTGGGAGCCGTCCGAGGTGTCGGCGTGGGCGGCGAGGGTGGCGCTGGCAAATACAGCGGCGGTGATCAGGGTGGCAAGTGAGCGAGTGCGCAGCATGGGGCTATTCCTTGTTGTTAGTGAGAGGGCGTCGCTGGGTGCGTTGCCGTGAACGCATTTAGCCAGAGACAAGCTGCGGCGTGCGGCTCGGTCGTGGAGTATCGAAAAACGATGCTTGCGGATTGATATCCGGATGCTTCTTATTGTTGGTTCGCCATTTTGATCTGCGGCTTGCCCAGTTCTGGCGGCGGAATGCGGCGTTCCTGCTCGCCCGGATCCATGCGCTGCAGAAAGGCAACCACCGATTCGACCGTCACCGTATCGATCTGCCCGCCCATGCGCCGATCAAACGGATGGTCATCAAACGCCACATTGGCTTTGAACATGCGGCCGCCCAGGCGCTTGAGCGGGTTGATTTGCAAGGTGGTCGGGTTGTAGCCGTTCGCCTTGAGCCACGCCTGGGTGCTGCCGCGTTGCCCCAGCGCATCCGGGCTTAATGCCTGGGCCAACACTTCCAGCACCCATTGATTGGAGTTCTGGTGCAGGGTGCTGAACGGATAGGCCACCACGCTGTAGCTGGCGCTGTGCAGGCGTTCCAGCGCGGCCGGGTCGTGCAGCAGCGCCCACAGTCGCGCCTGTGTGGCGTCGTCCGGGATGACCACCAGCGCGTCGTAGGCAAACATATCGTCGAGAAAGAAATTGCCCAGCCCCTCATGCCATAAGGCCGAGGTGGCGGCGCCGCAATCGTTGAGCAGATGGCTGACCTGCCACGGTTGGTCATCGGCCTCACGCGAGACAAAGGCAAAGTGCGAGTAATGCAGTTTGTACTCGCGCAAATCCTGACCGACCCGCGCCAGCAAGGCCACGCGCGGCGCCAGCTTGTCCAGCTTCTGCTGCAGGTTGTAGCCGGTCAGCAGCGCGGTGCGGACGGTGGTGGGCGCCAACGGTTTATCACTGCAGGTCTGACCCGCCAGCGCGGGTAGGCTGAGTGCGGTCAGCAACACAAAAGACAAACGGAAAAGCGAGCGGAGCATAGGGTGCCTTGCGGTGGGTGTTGCCAAGTGCGCGTCATCCTGACGCAGAACATCGGTGGCGGCAAGACGTGCATTCTGATGCTGCCTGGCGGATTGCCTGTATGGCTGACTGCTTGCCTCGATGGCAGGGGTGGCGTGCGGTGTATACCGAGCGAACTTGCCGATGTCATTGATTTGCGTCAAAATCCGCCGTTCAAAGTGGCTCGACGTCACTTTTTTGTTTTAAGCGGCGTCGAAAACTGTTTATCAACTTGATGGCTTGCCCACCCATCGCTGCGCCACGGCGACAGCAAAGTGGCAAGACGTCTTAGACCCTCTAGCCCAGGGGGTGTGGGATTAACATGACTAATCTGGCTACGGCTGCAAAATTGCAGCTGGATATGTCGACCCAATTGCCGGTGTCGGCTTATTTCGATCAAGACCTCTACCAGCGCGAGCTGGAAATCCTGTTTGAACGTGGTCCGCGCTACCTGGGTCATCAATTAATGGTGCCCGAGCCCGGCGATTATCACGTCCTGACCAATACCGCGAATGCGCGCTATCTCAAGCGCACGGCCGTGGGTGATGTCAAAGTGCTTTCCAATGTGTGCCGCCACCGTCAGGCGCTGATGCTGGAAGGGCGCGGTAAAGGCTCGCACACGGTGTGCCCGTTGCACCGCTGGACCTATAACGACCAGGGCCATTTGCTGGGCGCGCCGCATTTTGACGGTAATCCCTGCCTGCATCTGCCCGAGACCGAACTGGTTAACTGGAATGGCATGCTGTTTGAAAAAAACGGCCATGACATCGAAGCGGACCTGAAGGATCTGGGCGTGGCCAAAGATCTCGATTTTTCCAATTATGTGTTTCATAGCGTCTCGGTTGACGAATATGAAGGCAACTGGAAAACCTTTATCGAGGTTTATCTGGAGGATTACCACGTCGAGCCGTTCCATCCCGGTCTGGGTCAATTTGTGACCTGTGATGATCTGAAATGGGAATTCGGCGACTGGTATTCGGTGCAGACCGTGGGTGTGAATAACGCTTTAGCCAAACCCGGCTCACGCACTTATAACGCCTGGCACGAGCAGGTATTGCGCTATAACGCCGGCAAGCAACCGCCGTATGGTGCGATCTGGCTCACTTACTATCCCAACGTGATGGTGGAGTGGTATCCGCACACCCTGGTGATCTCTACGCTGATTCCCACCGGCCCGCGTAGCTACAAGAACGTGGTCGAGTTTTATTATCCGGAAGACATTGCGTATTTCGAGCCTGAGTTTGTTGCGGCGGAACAGGCGGCGTATCTGGAAACCGCGGTGGAAGATAACGAAATCATCCGGCGTATGGAGCAAGGCCGTGAGGCTTTGTTTGCGGCAGGCCGCAATGAGGTCGGGCCGTATCAATCGCCTATGGAAGATGGCATGCGCCATTTTCATCAATTCTTGCGGCGCCATCTCGCAGTCTGAGCCCGTCGACAAATGCAAAAAGCCCGCGCCATCTGGATTGATGGGGCGGGCTTTTTTTATGCGCTGGTCAATCAGGACGCGCTAACAGCGGTAATCACCAGTTCAACGCGGCGATTCATGGCGCGACCGGCTTCGGTGCTATTGGTGGCGCGCGGTTCATTAATGCCACGGCCTTCTGCCACCAGACGGACCGGATTCACCGATTTGCCAATGAAATAATCCACCACTGCCTGGGCACGGCGTTGCGACAGCGCCATGTTGTAATCCGGCTTGCCCACATTGTCGGTGTAGCCAATCACGTCGATGCTGGTTTTGCCATATTGGTTAACCACGCCGGCAATCTTGTTCAGCGTTGGGGTAAAGCCGGATTTGACCGTGCTTGAATTGGTATCAAAACCGGTGGCAGAGGTCATGGTAACCACCAGTTTGTTATCCGCCACTTTTTGCAGCGTGATATTGCCAGCCTGGATTTCCGGCGCCAGTTGCTTTTGCAGATCTTTGGCTTGCTTGTCCATATAAGCGCCAATCGCGCCACCAGCCAGACCGCCGCCAATTGCGCCGATCAAGGCACCCTTGCCACGATGATTCTTGTCGACCAATGCACCGACGGCCGCGCCACCCAGCGTGCCGATGACGGCGCCGGATTCGGTATTGTTCATGCTGCGTTTGTCGCCGAGATCGTTGGCGCAAGCGGACAGCAAAAGAGCGCCAATCAGGGCGCCAATAATGGGAGTACGCATGGAGATTTCCTTTCTGACTACACTGCGGTTGGATTTTTATAGGTGCTGAGGGCGCGCATTTTCGCATGTGCGCGCGTCGCTGACTGTGACGCGATCAACCCGCACAAGTTGCGCGGCAACCAAAACAAAAGCCCGTCATCGCGACGGGCTGGTTTGGACTTTACTCTTCGAGATTGCCGCCACCTTTTTTCATGGCTTTGCCTTCCAGCGCGCGCTGGCGCCGCACTTCTTTGGGGTCTGCAATCAAGGGGCGATAGATTTCAACGCGGTCTTTTTCGCGCAGCACGGTATCGTTTTTGACTGCCTTGGCAAAAATGCCCAGCTTGTTTTTGGCCAGATCTATTTCGGGAAAGTCAGTCATGATGCCGGAGCGCCGCACGGCGTCTTCGGCAGTGGTGCCTTCCGGCACCTTAAGGCTGATCAATTTCTGTTTTTCGCGCGTGGCGTATACCACTTCGACGTTAATATCCTGGCTCATACGGGCTTAACCATAAAGTTTGTCGGCGCGCTGAACAAAGGCATCGACAAAGGTGGTGGCAATCTTGTTGAACACCGGGCCGATCACCGCCTCGAGCGCGCGATTTGAAAATTCGTAATTGAGCTCGAATTCGATGCGGCAGGCATCGACTTCCAGCGGGGTAAATTTCCAGTTGCCGCGGAATGTGCGGAACGGACCGTCGACGAATTGCATGTCGATCTGATTGGGCGTCTTGATGTCGCGGGTGCGAAAGAAGGTTTTGACCAGCATGAATTCAACGCGGATGGTGGCATCCAGTACGTCTTCAGTGCGTTCATGTACCTCAACGCCGCCACACCAGGGCAGAAATTGCGGGTAGTCCTCGACACGATCAACCAGGTTGAACATGCGCTCGGCGCTATGGGTAACTAGCAGGTTTTTTTGTATGCACTGCATCGGTATGCGGCGTAAAATTGGCAGTTTTTTGCGTAAGGCACGCTCCGGAACACATGGGGCGCGACGCAAAGTATTTAAAGAGATGGCGCTGAAAAATGACCGAGCATCCTAACGCCCCCATGAATGACGCGCAACTTGATAGTTTGCGCATGCCGCCGCATTCCGTAGAGGCCGAGCAATCGGTATTGGGTGGCTTGTTGCTGGACAATCCCTCTTTTGACCGCATCGCCGATATTGTCAACGAGCAGGATTTCTATCGCGATGATCATCGCCGTATCTGGCAACACATTATCAAGCTGATTGAGCATAACCGCCCGGCCGACGTGATTACCGTCGCCGAGTCGCTCGATAATGCCAACGAATTGTCCTACGTCGGCGGCCTGGCTTACCTGGGCGCACTGGCGCAAAACACGCCTTCGGCCGCCAATATTCGCCGCTATGGCGAAATCGTGCGCGAAAAATCGGTGATGCGGCAATTGGCGAGCGTGGCTACCGATATTGCTGATGCCGCCTACAACCCCAATGGGCGCGAAGCGACGCAATTGCTGGATGAGGCTGAATCGCGCGTGTTCCAGATTGCCGAACAATCGGCCAAGGGGCAGCAGGGCTTTATCGGCATGCCGCCGATCCTGAAAGAGATCGTCGAAAAAATCGATTATCTCTACAACCAGGATACCCAATCCGAAGTAACGGGGGTGGCGACCGGTTTTGTTGATCTGGACAAAATGACCTCGGGCCTGCAGCCTGGCGATCTGGTGATTGTGGCGGGCCGCCCCTCGATGGGTAAAACGGCTTTCTCGGTCAACATTGCCGAGCACGTCGGCACCGAATTGCGCTTGCCGGTGGCCATTTATTCGATGGAAATGGGCGCGGTGCAATTGGGTTTGCGGATGGTCGGCTCGATCGGCAAGATCGACTTGCACAAACTCAAGACCGGTAAATTTGAAGACGAGGACTGGACCAAGCTGACCTATGCCATTAATCGCTTGTCCGAAGCCCCGATTTTTATCGAAGAAACCGGCGCCTTGACCGCGCTGGATATCCGCACCAAATCGCGCCGCCTGGCGCGTCAGCACGGTCAACTTGGCTTGATCGTGATCGATTACCTGCAGTTGATGGCAGGCCGCGCCGGCGCTAAAGACCAGAACCGTGCCACCGAACTGGGCGAGATTTCGCGCTCGCTCAAATCGCTGGCCAAAGAATTGAAATGCCCGGTGATTGCGTTGTCGCAGTTGTCGCGTTCGGTGGAACAACGTACCGACAAGCGCCCGATGATGTCCGATTTGCGTGAATCCGGCGCCATCGAGCAGGATGCGGACATCATCATGTTTATGTACCGCGACGAGTACTACAACCCGGACTCGCAATTCAAAGGCCTGGCGGAATGCATCGTGGGTAAGCACCGGAACGGCCCCACCGGCAAAGTGCCGCTGGTGTTTATGGGCATGCATTCGCGCTTTGATAACGCGCTGGTGCGACCGGAAGGCTGGTCGGGCGATCTGGAGTAAAACCAGCTTTGCCACGGCGCAAAGCCAGGGGTGGGGTGCGCGCCAAAGTTATGCGATTTTTCTTATGTTTTGCTGATCGGCGCTGGCGGATATTGGCCGCTGATCAAAAGACAGGGACGCGTGGCGATGGAATCCGTGAGCAAAAAGGAATGCGGCGCGAGTGTGGCGTTACTTCAGGGCGCTATCCACGCTGGGCGGTGTCGGCATGATGCCAAAGTGGATGTTCTGGGCGCGGCATTGCGCGCGGAAATCGGTGCGGTGCATAACCGGGTCAGTACCCTGGACCAACGGATGGCCAGCGGTTTTGAAATGATCAGTACGCGCTTCGATAGCCTTGAAAAGCAGTTTCAAAGCAGCAAGCGCATGCTGAGCCTGGTTGCCAGTCTGATGGCGCTCTGGTTGATAGCCACCAGTCTGGGCGTGCCTTGGCAGAAGGCCGACCGGCCTGCCATCGAGACGCCATTTCGGCAATATCAGCAGCAGGCCGCGCCCCATCCTGTTGCCAGCGGCGCGCCCGACACTGAAATCTCCCGGCTCTGAGGGCAGGCGGTATGGCGCACCGCCCACCCACCCGCGCCGGGCCGTGCTGCCGCCATCAGTACGTGTAGAACATGTCCTGAATCTTTTTGGTGTCGTGCGTTCTGGTCAGCGCCAGCATCAGCAAGATGCGCGCTTTTTGCGGGCTTAGCGTGTCCGACACAACAAAGTCGGTCTTGTCATCATCATTCTCACCACCGCGCACGGTTGGGCCGTTGCCGACGCGGGAAGAACGCAGAATGAAGAAGCCTTTCTGCCGCAGCTCAGTCAGGCGCGCACGCACTGGCGTCGACAAGCTGCCGTCACCAGTACCGGCATACACGATCCCTTCATCGCCCGCAGCGGCAAAAGCGTCAATCGCGATGGTGTTGGCATTGGCCGAACCATAAGCAATGTCCACGGCCGGCAGTTTGTCCAGCTTGCTGATATCAAACTCGGTATCCGCGGTGTGCTTGCGCGTGGTGGCGCGATAAAACTTTGGTTTGCCCGAGACGATATAACCCAGGTCGCCCAGTTCCGGTGAGCGGAAAGTATTGGCCAGCATGGTGTTGGTCTTGGTGACATCGCGCGCACCGAGAATTTCGTCGTTCATGGCCACCAGCACGCCCCGGTTAGCCGAGTCCGGGCTGCCCGCCACGGCCACCGCGTTGTACAGATTGATCGGACCATCTGCGCTGATGGCGGTGGAGGGACGCATTGAGCCGACGATCACCACCGGTTTGCGACTCTTTACCGTCAGGTTGAGAAAGTAGGCGGTCTCTTCGATGGTGTCGGTGCCATGAGTAATGACAATGCCATCGACATTGCTTTGCTTGAGGAGTACGTTGACGCGCTTTGCCAGCGTCAGCCAGTTTTCATTGGTCATGTTTTCGCTGGCGATCTGGAAGGTCTGCTCGCCGCTGACATTGGCGATCTGCTTCAACTCCGGCACGGCTTCAATCAGGCGATCCACGCCGACTTTGGCGGCGGTGTAGCCGACGGTGGTGGTGCTGGTGGCGCCCGTGCCGGCAATGGTGCCGCCGGTGGCCAGAATAACCACATTGGGCAGTTTGTCGGCAGCTTGCGCAAACACGGCGCTACACGTTACGGCAACAAACAGGCTGCGTTGAAACAGTCTGGAAAGCATGCTGATCTCCTGGTTTTAGTTTCGTGAATGAAACCGTAGAAAAGCATGAACCGTGCCCTGAACAGAGGTTATTGCCGAAATTACCAACAGGGAAAGCGTTAATACCATTTCATCGCCGCCACCCCGCTGGTCGGGGTTAACTCACTGATCTGTAAAGGACTTGTATGCACGTTATCCACCTGGGCAAACAGACCGTACCCGCCGAAATTGATTACCCGCGCGAAGACCGCCGTGTTGATGGCGTGCCTGAACGTACCAGCTGGACGCACTATTCCAATGCGTCCGGCAGTTTTAACGCCGGGATCTGGGCGTGTGAGAAGGGCAGCTGGAAGATTCGTTTTGCGGATGACAGCGCCGAGTTCTTCAGCATTATCAGTGGGCGTGCGCGGGTTTATGCCGAGGATGGCAGCTTTGAAGAATTCGGGCCCGGCGATGCCGCGGTCATTCCGGAAGGATTTGTGGGCAAGTTTGAAGTGCTGGAGCCGGTAAAAAAGTACTTTGTAGTGCTTAACTAAAACGGCCTGCCTGAAACGCAACCGGCGACCGTAAAGGTCGCCGGTTGCAATCCCGCGCAAGGCGCGCGCTTAGTGGCGGCGTTCTACTACCAGTGCGTTATGCGGGGCAAACAGATAGAACGGCGCAAACAGCAGTTTCCAGCCATGGATGCTGCTTTTGACAGTGAAATGCACGTCATCGCCTTCGATATCAAATTCCACCGGCGGGGTTTTGCCCCAGTCCAGTTGCGCTTGCAAGACATGGCGGCCCGGGGGCAGCGCTGCCGACAGACACGCGCCGTGGGTGGTCAAACCCACCGGGCGACCATCGACCAACATGCAAGGTTGGCGGCCCAGACTACCCGTACGATGAATCTTGATGCTTGGCATGAAGTATATCCTCCTCGTTCCCGCTGTTTTTTGACTGACCTGTTTGGTTTAATCGGACTGCATTTCCAGCAAACCTGATTCCAGCAACTCGTCGAGCAAAAACGCAAAATCAGTCGCCGCCTTGCTTTCAGGGGCGAATTCAAAAATATCCTCGCCGCTGCCGGCGGCCGCAGCGATGACTTCTTGTTCTCGAATACGTGTGCGCAGCATTTCACCCGGAAAAGCGCGGGCCAATTGTCCGGCAATCTTTTCGCTGGTGACTTGATCCGGCACATAGCGATTAATCAAATATCGCCGTGGAATACGCGGGCCAAATTTCTCCAGCCCGGCAAGTGTGCGTTGCAGCAGATTGGCGCCATTCAGCGCCAGGTATTCGGCCGCTACCGGCACCAGCACCATATCGGCGGCAAATAGCGCCGAAAACGCTAATACCCCAAGGCTAGGACTGCAATCAATGATGATGGGCATTTCGCCGCCGCTTAGCATTTCGGCGGTCAGGCCCAATTTAAGGCGCCAGACGTTATCGCGATGGCGGGTAAGTTGCGCGTCCACTTTGCCCAGTTCCAGATGCGACGGGATGAAATGCACGCCATTCGGCAATGAGGTGATCAATTCCGTCAGTGGGCCTGTGCCGCGATAGAAATTGAAAATGGTATCGACCGAAGCCGGATTCATGCCGACCAGCGAGGTCAGGTGCGCCTGCGGATCAAGATCGATCACCAGCGGTTGCACACCGTTGCGCGCCATAGCGGCAGCCAGATTGGCGGAAACCGTGGTCTTGCCCACGCCACCTTTCTGATTGAACACTGCGATGATGGTCATTGCCTTGCACTTGCCCCGTGTCGTCAGCCGCCGCAGCGGGCCGCCTTGTTGTAAGCGGCAAGACTACACAAGTGCCAGACAACCGACTACCCCGGTCGGGTGAGGTGGAAGCTGACAAGTGACGGTTTTATTGGGCTGGCGGGGAGGGGTGGCCTGCCGTTCGTCGGTCGGGTAACCGGTGCCATCAACTTGTAACCGCGTGTACGAAAGTGAATCAAAAAAACCGCGCCATCAATCGAGACGGCGCGGTACGGTTCTTACAAGGTTTCGGCCGCGTAATCGGCCAGGCGCGAACGTTCGCCCCGTGTCAGGGTGATATGGCCGGAGTGCGACCAGCCCTTGAAGCGGTCAACCACATAGGTGAGGCCGGACGAGCCCTCGGTCAGATAGGGCGTGTCGATCTGGCTGACGTTGCCGAGGCAAACTACCTTCGTCCCTGGCCCGGCGCGCGTAATCAAGGTCTTCATTTGCTTGGGCGTCAGGTTTTGCGCTTCATCGATGATCAGAAATTTATTCAGGAAAGTGCGGCCGCGCATGAAGTTAAGCGATTTCACCTTGATACGGCTGCGGATCAAATCGCGCGTGGCGGCGCGGCCCCAGTCGCCCGCTTCGGCATCCGACTGGTTGAGTACGTCCAGGTTGTCTTCCAGCGCGCCCATCCACGGCTGCATCTTTTCTTCTTCTGTACCCGGCAGAAAGCCGATATCTTCGCCCACCGGCACGGTGACGCGCGTCATGATGATCTCGGAATAAATCTTGGATTCCAGTGTTTGCGACAGGCCCGCCGCCAGCGTGAGCAGGGTTTTACCGGTGCCGGCCTGGCCCAGCAGCGAGATGAAATCCACATCCGGATTCATCAACAAATTAAGTGCAAAATTCTGTTCACGATTACGCGCACAGATGCCCCAGATCGCGTTTTTCTGGTGCGAATAATCCTTCAGGCTTTCAATTAACGCGGTTTTGCCTTCCAGCTCGGTCACGCGTGCGGCAAACGGTTTATCGCCTTGCTGATACAGCAGTTGGTTAGGGTGCAGATCAAATACGTCTGGCCCTTTCAGGCGATAGTAGCCGCGGCCGCCGTCTTGCCAGCTCTCCAGATCCTTGCCGTTTTTCTCCCAAAAGGACTGATCGATTTCGCGCATGCCGGTGTACAGCAAGTCGGTATCTTCCAGCACCTTGTCGTTAAAGTAATCCTCGGCCGCCAGACCCAATGCGCGCGCCTTGATGCGCATGTTGATGTCTTTGGAGACCAGGATGACTTCGCGCTTGGGCTGCATTTGCTGCAGGTGATGCACCACGCCCAGGATCTGGTTGTCGGCCTTGCCCATGGGCAACTGCGCCGGCAGCAGGCTGCTGATGGCCTCGGTCTGCAGAAACAGCTTGCCCGACGCCTGGCCTTTGCTGGCGTCTTCCAGCGACACGCCATCCGATAGGTCGGTCTCGCGCCCGGCAATCAGTTCTTCGATAAAGCGGCTGGTCTGGCGCGCATTGCGTGCCACTTCCGACATGCCTTTCTTGTTACCGTCGAGTTCTTCCAGCGTCATCATCGGCACAAACAAATCGTGCTCTTCAAAGCGGAAGATCGAGGTGGGATCGTGCATCAGAACGTTGGTATCCACGACAAACAGCTTGGTGTCCTGCGCTTTCTTCGGCTTGCGAGCGGCCATCGGGCTCTCCTGTGGGCGGGATAACGAGATTAAACGCATCAACAAAAAAGGCGACCGTTGCGGGTCGCCTTCCGTTTATGTGAGCTGTTGCACGGCACTGAGCACGGCTTCAACATGGCCCGGCACCTTGACGCCACGCCATTCCTGAACAATGCGGCCCTCCTTGTCGATCAAAAAGGTACTGCGTTCAACACCACGAACCTGTTTGCCATACATATTCTTCATTTTCATTACGCCAAATGCTTCGCAGGCGATCTCGTCGGGGTCCGACACCAGATCAAACGGGAACTCCATTTTGGCTTTGAAATTTTCGTGTGATTTGAGGCTGTCACGGCTGATACCAAACACCAGCGTATGCGCCGCGGCAAAGTCAGCGGCGCGGGCGCGAAAGTCACTGCCTTCCACGGTGCATCCCGGCGTGTTGTCTTTGGGATAGAAATACAGCACAAACGCCTGACCCTTGAGCGCGGCGGGGTCAAAGGTTTTGCCACCCGTCATGGGTAAGGTCAAAGACGGGCAGGATTGATCGAGCATCAGGTTCTCCTTGTTATCGTAATGCTTGCCCCTCTGCTTGCATTCTGGCCAAAGCAGCCGTCAGCAGCAAGAAGGAAAATCAGGCTTGTTGCGTGGCTCGCGTGTTATGCGGGCGGGTGCGGCGCCGGGTGCCAGACAGCGCCGCGCTGACCCGGTACAATAGCGGCCATTTTGTGGAAATGGTGTGACAAGCGATGAGTATCAAGTCGGATCGGTGGATCAAACACATGGCCGAAGACCACGGCATGATCGAGCCTTATGTGGCAGGCCAGGTCAAGGTGGCCAATGGCGAGCGCATCGTGTCTTATGGCACGTCGAGCTACGGCTACGATATCCGCTGTGCGGACGAGTTCAAGGTGTTTACCAATCTGAATTCCACCATCGTTGACCCGAAAAATTTTGATGAACAAAGCTTTGTCGATGTGTCCGGCAAGGGCTATTGCATCATCCCGCCCAATTCGTTTGCCCTGGCGCGCACGGTTGAGTATTTCCGCATTCCACGCAATGTGCTGACGATCTGCCTGGGCAAATCCACCTACGCGCGCTGCGGCATTATTGTTAACGTCACCCCGTTCGAGCCGGAATGGGAAGGTTATGTGACGTTGGAATTTTCCAATACCACGCCATTGCCCGCCAAGATTTACGCCAACGAAGGCGTGGCGCAGGTGTTGTTCCTTGAAGCCGATGCCGACGATATCTGCGAAACCAGCTATCGCGATCGTGGCGGCAAATATCAGGGCCAGGTGGGCGTTACGCTGCCCAAAACCTGAGTACCGGCTACGGCAAGGCGAAAAAAAGCGATCCTGCGGGGTCGCTTTTTTTACGTCTTGCCGTCTGGCTTATTTAACCTCGTAAATGGTGCGGCCATTCAAAGGCTGCACCGGACGTTGATTGCCCCGGTAATAGTGTTGCAATGCCTCCAGCTGCGCCTGGGTAATCTCGACGGCTTGTTTGAATTCAATCCAGGTAACCCCTTCCGAGCACGGCGGCGTGGTTAGCGAGCCATCATAAGTGTAATAGCCGCGTTTTTTGGGCAATAAAGCCAGCGGATCAATCTGGGTATTATCCAGCTTTTGCTCTTTGCCCGGCGTGGCGGGAATTTGATCCAGCAATTTTTGTAATTCCGCGTTGGCATGCGTACCCACATTGAATTGCACAGCCAGCACCGCTAATTGATCTTTGGCATTTTTATGCACGAAATGCGCATCCAGATCACTGGATTTACCGGCAAAACGCTCTTCGCCCGGCGAATGAAAATGAAATTGCATGAGTTGATAAACGGTCTTGCCCAAAGCAATCTGGCCACCATGCGCTTGCGCCTGAAATTGTACCGCGTGCCCGGTGTTGAGAATATCCAGCGGTAATTTCTTGTAGCTGATTGCAAGGTGGGGATATCCGGCGAGTGCGGGTATGGCCTTGTCGACATTAATCGGTGATTCATGGCGGCCGCTTTCGCAGGCAGCAAAATTGTGGTCGACCTGCGCCCAGTGCGATGGCCCGTGCTCGCCCTCGTAAGTCCACGCCGGATGGTCTTCCGCCAATGCGACCAGACTGGCTGCAGCCAGCAGCAGTCCGCCCACGGTGTTAATGATGTACATGATTGAACCCTCAAGAATAAAATGCTTGCGCATTGTGTTTGCGACTGAAATATTTGATTTGATTCATATCAACGCGGAACCATAAGCGGATTAATCCGGTCATGTGTCTGGCAATGTAGATCAACATGGAGAAATGTCATGGCTTATCTGGCCAATGCGGCGCGTTACGACAAGATGGTCTATCGGACTTGTGGCCAAAGCGGGCTGGTACTTCCGGCTTTGTCTTTAGGGTTGTGGCATAACTTTGGCGATAGTGTGCCATTGGATAAACAGCGCGCTTTATTACGCAGCGCATTTGATCTTGGTATTACTCATTTTGATCTGGCCAATAATTACGGCCCGCCTTATGGTAGTGCCGAAATCAATTTTGGTCGCTTGTTGCGCGAGGATTTCAAGCCTTATCGCGACGAATTGATCATCAGTAGCAAAGCGGGTTGGGATATGTGGCCAGGGCCGTATGGCCAGGGCGGCGGTTCACGCAAATATGTGCTGGCCAGTCTTGATCAAAGCCTGCAGCGCATGGGCCTGGATTACGTAGATATTTTTTATTCGCATCGCTTTGACCCGGATACCCCGCTGGAAGAAACCGCAGGCGCGCTGGCCACGGCCGTGCAACAAGGCAAGGCGCTTTATGTCGGCATCTCTTCATATTCGCCAAATAAAACCCGCGAAATGGCCGCTTTGCTGCGCGAATGGAAAGTGCCATTACTGATACATCAACCGTCGTACAACATGCTGAATCGCTGGGTCGAAGACGGCTTGCTCGATACGCTGCACACCGAAGGCGTAGGCTGCATTGCGTTTACCCCATTGGCGCAGGGTTTACTGACCGACAAATATTTGAACGGTATTCCGGCGCAAGCCCGGGTCAATCAACCCGGTGGTGATTCGCTGCAAAAAAGCCATCTCAATGACGACAATATCGCTCGCGTCAAGGCACTCAACCAGATTGCGCAACGGCGCGGACAAAGCCTGGCGCAAATGGCGCTGGCATGGGTATTGCGCGACCCCAAAGTGACCACGGCCTTGATCGGCGCCAGCAGCCCGGCGCAAATCCAGGAGAACGTCGGCGCGTTGGCCAATCTGCAATTCAGCGCCGAAGAATTAGCCGAAATTGACCAATACGCGGTCGAAAGCGGCATCAATCTGTGGGAGAAGCCGTCGCACGATCAACGACCCTGAGCGCAAGGCGGCCGGGCGATGCGCCAGCGTCGTCCTGGCCTGTTAGAATGCCGCTTTTGCATAATTCCTGACTCCACCATGCTTAATATCTACAACACGCTGGCCCGCCAGAAACAGCAGTTCGTTCCCATCACCCCAGGCAAGGTCAATATGTATGTCTGCGGCATGACGGTATACGACTACTGTCACCTTGGGCATGCGCGGGTCATGGTGGTTTTCGATATGGTGGCGCGCTGGTTGCGCACCTCGGGTTATGCCGTTGATTACGTGCGTAATATCACCGATATCGACGACAAGATTATTCAACGCGCGGCGCAGAATGGCGAAACCATAGGCCAACTGACCACGCGCTTTATTGATGCGATGAATGAAGACGCCGATGCACTCGGCGTGCAACGCCCCACCCATGCGCCTAAAGCCACCGAATACGTGGATGAAATGCTGGCCATGATCGGCCAACTGGTCGCCAAAGGTCTGGCTTATCCGGCGCCGAATGGCGACGTTTACTACGCCGTGCGCAAGTTTGATGGCTACGGCAAATTGTCGGGAAAATCGCTGGAAGACTTGCGTGCCGGCGAACGCGTCGATATTGATCACAACAAACAGGACGCGCTCGATTTCGTGCTGTGGAAAGCCGCCAAGCCGGGCGAGCCGGCATGGGAATCGCCATGGGGCGCGGGCCGTCCGGGTTGGCATATCGAATGCTCGGCCATGAGCTGCCATCACCTTGGCGAACACTTTGATATTCATGGTGGCGGCGAAGATTTGCAGTTTCCGCACCATGAAAATGAAATTGCCCAGTCCGAAGGCGCGCACGGCCACCAGTACGTTAATTACTGGATGCATAACGGCTTTATTCGCGTCGATGACGAAAAGATGTCCAAGTCGCTGGGCAACTTTTTTACCATCCGCGAAGTGCTGCAAAAATACGATGCGGAAGTAGCACGCTTCTTTATCCTGCGCGCGCATTATCGCAGCCCGCTGAATTACTCCGACGTGCACCTGGACGACGCGCGCAATTCCTTGACGCGTTTGTATACCACGCTGAAAAACGTGGCCCCGGCGGATGTGAGCATCGACTGGAGTAGCGCGTATCCGGCCCGCTTTAAGGCGGCCATGGATGACGATTTCAATACGGTGGAAGCCGTGGCAATTCTGTTTGAACTGGCGCATGAAGCCAACAAACAACAATCGGCGCAATTGGCTGGCGAATTGAAAGCGCTGGCTGCGGTATTGGGTCTGCTGGAACGGGATGCCACACAGTTTTTGCAGGCGGGCACCAACGCTGGCGAGGGCGAATTAACCGCCGCCGCGATTGATGATTTGATTGCGCAACGGAAAGCGGCCCGGGCCGCCAAAAACTTTGCCGAATCCGATCGCATCCGCGACGTCCTGACCGCGGCCGGTGTGGTGCTGGAAGACAGCGCTGCAGGCACCACCTGGCGGCGCGCTTAGGCCACTGCGCACTGAGCAGTAGTGCCGCCGCGCCCGGCGTTTTAAACGAACAGGCGTGGCGGAAGCTGCCATAATCGCCGGCATTTCGCTTGTCGGATCTCTACCCCCATGCTTGAAATCATCGAACACGAAGGCGCGATCCGCGAATTGCGCATGGCGCGGCCCCCGGTGAATGCGCTCAACCCGGCGCTGATCCGCGAAATCCGCCAGCAGATTCTGGCGGCCCCGGCGCAGGGTGTTAGTGCGCTGATTTTGTCGGGCGCCCCCGGCTTGTTTTCTGCCGGCCTGGACGTGCCCGCGTTGTTGGCGTTGGACCGGAATGGCCTGGCAGCTGCTTTTGATGATTTTTTCGGCATCTTTGCCGCACTGGCGCATAGCCCCATCCCCGTCGTCTCCGCCATTACCGGGCATAGCCCGGCGGGTGGGGCGGTGATCTCGATTTTCTGTGACTACCGCGTCATGGCCGAGGGCGATTTCCGCATCGGCCTTAATGAAGTCCAGGTTGGCCTGGTGGCGCCGGATTGCGTGCAGATCGGTCTGCGCCGTCTGGTGGGGCCATATCGCGCCGAACGCTTGCTGGTGGCGGGCAGCATGATCACCGCAGCGCAAGCGCATCAATACGGCATGGTGGACGAACTGGCGGCGGGCGATGCCGTGGTGGCAGCGGCCTTGCGCTGGTTGCAGGCAATGAATAAGTTGCCGCGCGCCGCCATGCTGGCCACGCGAGCCATTGCGCGGGCGGATATCAAGGCGGCCTATCCCCATGGCCAGGTGCCGGATCTGAGCGAGTTTGTCGCCCAGTGGTTTGCTGAGAGCACGCAGACCGCCTTGCATGCCCTGGTGGCGCGCCTGAAAAAATAGCCGGGCAGGCCGCCGGGCATGGGTGCGGTTGACGCCAGGATTAACGGCGTAGAAATCAAAAAACCCCTTGTCCCCGGCATTCGCGCCGCTTGTAAGTTTTCTGCTTTCAAAGTGTTGCAACTGTATCGGCGCTACTCGCCGGGACGAGGCAAACCGTTATGATGGCGGCATAAGGGGACCTCTATGCCGACGCTGTTACAAAATCGGTTCCAGTTGCAAAAACTCCTGGGCGAAGGCGCTCAGGGCAAGGTGTGGCTGGCACATGACCAACGCCTGGATCGCCAGGTGGCCGTCAAACAAGTGCGTGCGGGTAGTTACAATGCGACGCAGACCCAGCTTGCAAGCCGCTTGCAGCATGCGCACGTGGTTGCCCTGCACGATGCGTTCGACGCCGACGGTGAACACTGGTTGGTATTTGAATATGTGCAAGGCCAGACGCTGGCAGCGTATCTGAAAAGCGCGGGCCGGATGACGCCGTCACAGGCGGTGGACGTGGCCATAGGCGTGCTCGATGGCCTGGCCGTGGCGCATGCGCAAGGCGTGATCCATCGCGATATCAAACCGCAAAACATCATGCTCGATGGCGAACTGCGCCCGCGCATTATGGATTTCGGTATCGCTGCCGCGCGCGGGGCGCAGGCCAGTGCCCAGGGCACGGCCGCGTATATGGCGCCGGAAGTGATCAACAATCTGCCCGTGGATGCGCAGGCCGATATTTTTGCCGTGGGCATGACGCTGTATCAGATGCTGACCGGGCAACAGGCCGTGGCAGGCGAATCGGCGTGGGCGATTATGTACCGCATTGCCACGCAGCCGATTGCGCCGCCGTCATCGATCGAATCCGCCATTGATGAAAAACTCGATCATCTGGTGATGGTCGCCTTGTTCAAAGACCCGCGCGAACGCTTTAGCGATGCCGCCGCCATGCGCGATGCGCTCAAAACCTGGCGTGGCGAACATGCGGCGCAAGAAGGCCATGACGATCGCCAAAGCACGCTGGATTTTCTGCTGCGGCGCATGCGCCATACCAGCGACTTTCCGGCCTTGTCGCAAGCCATCAGCGCCATCAACAAGATCAACGAATCGGATGCCGAGCGGCTGCAAGTGCTGTCGGGCGTCATCCTTAACGATTTCTCGTTGGTGAACAAACTGCTGCGCATCGTCAATTCGGCCAGCTATGGCCAGTTTGGCGGCACCATCAGCACGATTTCACGCGCGATTGTGATTCTGGGTTTCGACACGATTCGCAACCTGGCCATCACCTTGTTGCTGTTTGAGCACATGCACAACAAGGCGCAGGCCAACAAGTTAAAAGAATCCGTACTGCGCGCGTTTTTTGGCGGCGTGCTGGCGCGCGAGATAGGCCGCAAAGCCGGTGCGCGCGATATGGAAGAAGTGATGATTTGCGGCATGTTCCATCATCTGGGCAAGCTGCTGACCATCTATTACTTTCCGGAAGAACAGCAGGAAATCAGCCGCAAAGTGGAAGGCGGCACAAAAGAAGACGTGGCCGTGGTGGCGGTGCTGGGCTTGTCGTATGACGAGTTGGGCATCGGCATTGCCAAACACTGGCTGTTTCCGGATCGCATCGTTAACGCCATGCGGCCACTGCCCGATGGCATGCCGCGCGAGCCAAATAGTCAGAATGAGCGTTTGCGGGTGTTTGCCAATCTCAGCGCACGGCTGGTGCCGCTGGTAGGGATGGGGGCGAACGAGCAGCAAAAAGAAATGACCACGCTGCTGCGCCAATACGGCAGCGCCACCAAACTGGGTGCCCGCGAGTTGCAAGACGTGCTGCGCAGCGCAGCCGATATTTTGTATTCGCATTTATCGGCGATTGGTGTGGATGCGCGCAGCTCGGTGTTCTTGCGCCAGTTGGCCAAGCAGAACGCGCGCGATTTACCGGACGGTAAAGAAACGGCCCACGGCGACTCGCTGGAAGAATCGGTGCTGCATAACGATACCGAGCAACGCGCAGATATTGCGAGCGTGCTGTCGGCGGGCGTGCAGGACATTACCAATACCCTGGTCAGCAGCTTTAATCTGAACGACGTGCTGCGCATGATTCTGGAAACGATGTATCGCGGCGTGGGCTTTGAACGCGTGCTGTTCTGTACGCGTGACGCCAAAAAGCCGCTGATGCTGGCGCGCTTTGGCTTTGGCAGCGATACGGCCGAAATCATTCCGCAGTTCAAGCTCGATACCACGCAGACGGGGGATGTGTTTCAGGTGGCGCTGGAACGCAATCTGGATATCCTGATCGACGACATCGACGCGCCCGCAATCGCGGACCGTGTGCCCGCCTGGTATCGCGAGAACATTCCGGCCGCCAGTTTCATCATCTTTCCGCTCAAGGTCGGCGACCGCATGATCGGGTTTTTCTACGGCGACAAGCTGGAAGCAGGTTCACTCAAGTTCGGGCCAAACGAACTGAATATGCTGAAGACACTGCGCAACCAGGCCATTCTGGCGATCCGGACCAAACAAGCTGGCGGGTAGCTTGTATAGGGTGGGTCCAGACCCACCACCCAATGCCGTAGAGAAGCATGCAACAGCAAATCTCTCGCTGGCTTTGAGTGGTGGGTCCAGACCCACCCTATGCGTTTACGCGCGGATGCACGCTACCAGCGTGCCGGATGGTTTGACGCGATCCAGACCGAACCGGCTGGCGGGTAGCTTGTATAGGGTGGGTCCAGACCCACCACCCAATGCCGCAGAGAAGCATGCAACAGCAAATCTCTCGCTGGCTTTGAATGGTGGGTCCAGACCCACCCTATGCGTTTACGCGCGGATGCACGCGACCAGCGTGCCGCATGGTTTGACGCGATCCAGACTAAACAGGCCGGTGGTAGGGTGCGTTACCCCGCAGGGGCAACGCACATTTTGAGGCGATAGCCTCGGCCCCACCGGGGTCGTGCGCCGTCTATGGCATAGCCGAACTGTGCGTTGCCCCTGCGGGGTAACGCACCCTACGGCGCCTTTGCGGACGCAGTGTTTACGCGCGGATGCAGGCGACCAGCGTGCCGGGCTGCGATTCGTGCAGCGGCGGGACGGTTTTGGCGCAATCCTCAATCGCGCGCGGGCAGCGCGTGCGGAACACGCAGCCAGACGGCGGATTGATCGGCGAGGGCAGATCGCCCTGCAGAATCTGGATGACCTTGGCCTTTTCCAGTTCCGGGTCCGGCAGCGGAATGGCCGACATCAGCGCCTGGGTATACGGATGCGTCGGTCGCGCGTACAGCGCTTCCTTGGTGGCCAGCTCCATCACGTGGCCCAGATACATCACCAGCACGCGATCACTGATGTGCTTCACCACCGCCAGATCGTGCGCGATAAAGATCAGCGCCAGGCCCATCTCGCGCTGCAGTTCCTTCAGCAAGTTGATGATCTGCGCCTGAATCGACACGTCCAGCGCCGACACCGGCTCATCGCAAATCACCAGCTTGGGTTCCAGGATCAGCGCGCGGGCGATGCCGATACGCTGGGCCTGGCCGCCGGAAAACTCGTGCGGGTAGCGGTTGATCTGCTGCTCACGCAAGCCCACGCGCACCATGATGGCACGCACGCGTTGCATCACTTCGTCGTTGGACAGCTCGGGCTTATGCGTGCGCAGCGGCTCGGCGATGATTTGTGCCACGGTCATGCGCGGGTTGAGCGACGCCAGCGGATCCTGGAAGATCATCTGGATATCTTTGCGCGCGCTCTGCCAGTCGCCATGGCTGGCACCACGCATTTCTTTACCCAGCCAGACGATGCTGCCCGCCGTGGCCGGAATCAGATTCAGCATTGCGCGTGACAGCGTGGATTTGCCGCAGCCCGATTCGCCCACCACGCCCAGCGTCTCGCCGGCGTACAAGTCAAACGACACCCCGTCCACCGCCTTCAGCGTGCGCGACGGTTGCCACGGCCATGTATTGCCCTGGCGTACCTGAAAGTGCACTTTAACGTCGCGCACCGACAGGATCAGTTCTTTGTTTTGCTCAGCCATGGGCCACCTCTTTCAAGCGCAGGATAGGCTCACCGGTCTTGTGGCAGGCGCGCAGTACTTGCGGCTTGCCTTCGGCCGGCAGTAGCGCCGGCAGCACCTGGTGGCAGTGTTCGTCAGCCAGGCTGCAGCGTTCGCAGAACGGACAGCCAGCTGGCATATGCGCCATATTGGGTGGGTTACCCGGAATAGAAATCAGCTCAGCGCCATCGTGGTCCAGACGCGGCAGGGCGTTCAGCAAACCAATGGTGTAGGGGTGGGTGGCGTCGTAGAAAATATCGCGCGCGCCGCCGTATTCCATGGTGCGGCCGCCGTACATCACCATCACCTGGTCGCAGATGCCAGCCACCACGCCCAGATCGTGCGTGATCATGATGATGGCGGTGCCAAAGTCGCGCTGCAGTTCTTTCAGCAGCGTGATGATCTGCGCTTGTACGGTCACGTCCAGCGCGGTGGTGGGCTCATCGGCGATCAGGATTTCCGGTTCGCACAACAGGGCCATCGCAATCATCACGCGCTGACGCATGCCGCCGGAGAACTCATGCGGATACATATCCACGCGGCGGGCGGCTTCGGGGATTTTAACGGCGTCGAGCAACTGGATGGCGCGCACGCGGGCGGCCTTGCGGCTCAGGCCCTTGTGCAGTTCCAGTACCTCGGTCATCTGACGTTCGACCGTCAGATACGGGTTCAGCGACGTCATCGGATCCTGAAAGATCATCGAGATACGATCGCCGCGCACACGGTTTAGGTCTTTGGCGGGCATGGTCAGCAGGTTTTTGCCTTCGAACAGCGCTTCGCCACTGGCGATGCCGTTCTTGGCCAGCAGACCCATCATCGCCAGTACGGTCTGGCTTTTGCCCGAACCCGATTCGCCCACGATGCCGATGGTCTGGCCGCGTTCCAGGTTGAAATTGACGCCATTGACGGCACTGATTACGCCATCGGGCGTACTGAACTTCACGCCCAGATTTTTAACTTCAAGCAGACTCATGGCGTCCTCACCGGTCTTTCGGGTCAAATGCATCGCGCAGGCCGTCGCCAATATAGTTGGCACAGCTCAGCGTGGCGCACAGGAACAAGGAAGGAAACAGCAGCATCCACGGTTGCTGGTCCATCTTGCCCACAGAATCACCAATCAGCGCGCCCCAGCTGGTCATCGGCTCTTGCACGCCGAGGCCGAGGAAGGACAGCACTGATTCGGTGAGGATGACGCCAGGTACGGTGACGGTGGTGTAGATGGCCACGATGCCCAGCAGATTAGGCACGATATGGCTAAAGATGATGCGATGCGTTGGCACACCGATGGCGTGCGCGGCTTCGACAAATTCGCGCGATTTAAGCGTCAGCGTCTGGCCACGTACCACGCGGGCGGTGTCCAGCCACGAGAACACGGCAATCGTGATGATCACCAGATAAAACTCGCGCCCGAACAAAGTCATCATCAGGATGGCGATCAGCAGATACGGCACCGCGTACATCATGTCGACGATACGCATCATCACCGAGTCGGTTTTGCCGCCCAGAAAACCCGCGACAGCGCCCCAGGCAATGCCCAGCGCCACCGAAGCGATGGTGCCCAACAGACCCACCAGCAAAGAAATGCGGCCGCCGATGAGGGTACGCACCAGGATGTCGCGGCCCAGTTCGTCAGTGCCGAACCAATGCGCGCCAGCCCAGGTGGGCGGCAGGCTGATGGCGCCCCAATCTGTGTCATCAAAGGTATGCGGCACCAGCCACGGCCCGACGATACAGGCGATGGTAATCAGTGCCAGCAACACCACGCTGAACACAGCGGCTTTGTTGCGGGTAAAACGGTTCATGGCATCGCGCCACGGGCTGCGGCCCTTGACGGATTCGAGTGGCAGGTCCGCGACGGTGCCAGCCAGCGCAAGCTGTTTGCGTTTGGAGAACATGGCTACCCTCAGTAACGGATGCGCGGATCGAGCAGCGCGTACGCCAGATCGACAAGCAGGTTAAACACCACGGCGATCACCGTAATCAGCACTACCAGACCCAGTACCAGCGTGTAATCGCGGTTGGAGGCGCCGTTGACGATCAGCTTGCCCAGACCGGGCAGCGAGAACACGGTCTCAGTCACCACAGCCGAGGTAATTGCGCTGATGGCCACCGGGCCCAGCACCGAAGCCACCGGAATCAGCGCTGGCTTGAGCGCGTGCCGAAACACGATGGTGCGCATCGGCAAGCCTTTGGCGCGTGCGGTGCGGATGAAGTTGCTCGACATGGTTTCGATCAGGCCAGCGCGCATGATGCGGCCGATGGTGGCGACGTTGATCAGCGTGAGCAGGGCAACCGGCAGAATCATATAGATGGTGTGGCCATCCCAGCCGCCAGCGGGCAGCCAGCCATTGCCGTCCGGGTGCTTCAGCCAGATGGCAAAGATCAGGATCAGCACCGGGCCCATTACAAACGAGGGCACGGTATTGCCGATGTTGCCGAGGAACATCACCACGTAATCGACGATGCTGTTCTGGCGCAAGGCGGCCGCGATACCCAGCACCACGCCGATCACCAGCGAGAACAACACCGACAGGCCGCCCACAGTCGCCGATACCGGCAACGCTTGTGCCACCAGCGAGTTGACGCTCCAGTCGGCGTAGCGGAAGGACGCGCCCAGATCGCCGTGCAGAAGGTCATTCAGATAGTACAAATACTGGCGCCACAGCGGCTGATCCAGATGGTACTTGGCTTGCAGATTGGCCAATACGGCCGCAGAGACCTGGCGTTCACTATCAAAAGGTCCACCCGGGGTGAGGTGCAACATCAGATAGCACAGCGTAATGACGGCCAGCGCAGTGGGGATCGCCCACAGCAGCCGTCGAAAAATATAAGACCACATGTGTATTTATCTTCCTGGACGGAACGAAGAAAGGCGCGCCCTCTCGGGACGCGCCATTATTCCAGAAATAAAGCGCAATTGGGGGCTTCTACTGACGGGACGAGTACGGTGTTCCGCTTATAAAAAGCCCCGAATTTCAAACGCTTAATGTTTGATGATGTAGAAATCCTGGCTCAGGTAATCATCCAGAAAGTTGGTGGTGGTGTACCCCCCAACATAGGACTTCACCAGACGGGCTTTGGCGTACTGGAACATCGGGATGACCGCGTAATCGTCCATCGCAATGCCCATGGCTTTGGAGAACGCCGCGTTGCGCTTGCCAGCGTCGGTTTGCTGGCCGCCTTCCTTGATCAGGTTGTCGACGGCGGGGTTGCAATAGAACGTGTCGTTCTGCGCGCTGCCGCAACGTACCAGGTCGAGGAAGGTGGTGGCGTCGTTGTAATCGGCGATCCAGGCGTTACGCGCAATCTGATAATTGCCGTCGTGACGCGTCTTCACAAACACCTTGAATTCCTGGTTTTCCATGCTGGTTTGTACGCCCAGCTTGTTCTTCCATTCCGAGCCCACAAACAACAACACCTTTTTGTGCATTTCGTTGGTGTTGTAGCTCAGCTTCAGGCTCAGCGGCTTTTTGCCCGGGCCATAGCCGGCATCAGACAGCAGCTTTTTGGCCTCGGCCACGCGCTGTGCCATCGGCTCTTTCTGCCATGCGTAAACGGTCGGCGTGCCGCCATCGGTGCCTTTGACAAACAGGCTGTAGGCCGGCGTTTCGCCGTTGCCGGTAACCTTCTGGGTAAGGATGTCGCGGTCGATGACCATGGTCAGCGCCTGGCGCACGCGCTTGTCTTTGAACTCGGGCAGCTTGTTGTTCATGTTGAGGTAATACACACCCAGCCACGGGGTGTTACGCAGTTCTTTGCCAAAGTCTTTTTGCAGCGAACCGTAGATGCCGGTGGGAAGTTGGTCGGTCCAGTCAATTTCGCCCGACTTGTACATCTTGAGTGCGGTGTCATCGCTCTCGGTCGGGTTGTAGGTCACTTTGGTGATCTGGACGTTTTTGGCGTTCCAGTATTGCGGATTCTTGGCCAGCACCACGCGGTTGTTAGGCACCCATTCGGCCATGGTGTAGGCGCCGTTCGAAATCATCTTGCCCGGCTTGTTCCAGTCTTTGCCGCCTTTCTCAACGTTGTCTTTCTTTAGCGGGACCATGGTGCTCATGGTGGCCAGGCCAGGGAAGAACGGCACTACGTCGTTGGTTTTGACTTCGAGCGTGTACTTGTCAGTGGCTTTTACGCCCAGTTCTTTCGGCGGCTTTTTGCCGTCGACGATGTCTTTGGCATTGGTAATGAACTCGAGCAGGATGGTGTACTTCGAACCCGTCTTGGGGTCGACCGCACGTTGCCACGAGTAGACAAAATCATCGGCCGTCACCGGCGAACCATCCGACCATTTGGCATCTTTGCGCAGCTTGAACACCCAGGTGTGGGCGTCGGTCTGCTTCCAGCTTTCGGCCACGCCAGGCAGGATCGCACCATCGGCGCCATTGCGGGTCAGGCCTTCAAACAGGTCGCACAGGATGTAGTTGGATTGCTTGGTCTCGGCCAGGCTGGGGTCCAGCGAATCCGGCTCGGTGCCGTTGTGGCGCACCAGTTCCTGTTTGGCGGCCAGTTGCACACCAGCGGGAACGTTGGCGGCGCTGGCTACCAGAGCGGCCAGGCCAAATGATGCGGCCAGTGCGGCGGCGATGATCTTGCGTGTCATTAAGGCTACTCCTGCCAATCGTGTTGGCGTTCTGGTGCGATAACGCCTGGTATGCGGGTAAACCAGGTGGCTATCGCTGCTTCGGGTCTGGATACAGCCGCAGCGGGTGGGCTGAGATCGGCTGGGGGCATAGCTTAGATCAATTCGCGCGATCCGACATCGTTGAGTTGGCTGCCGTCGGCAAGCGTTAATACTGTTTGCATGCGTCAGGCCGGCAATCGCGCCACGCCGAACACCTGCTTATGCTCGGGTAACTTGATATAACGCAATGAATGCTTGGGGATCGCGTTCGAAGCCGATTTCAAAGAGCAGTTAGAGAGCAACATCCATGCCACTGTAAGCATACCCGGCAAAGTGATGCGCATATCCAACAGGTGTAAGTCTTGGCGTCAGCACGGCTGCCTGTTTGATAGCACAAGAATGCGCGCGCGACGCGGCCGCACGCACAATTTTGGGTCGTTGTGTCCGGAATGATCTGGCTTGTGGGGTGTTCTGGTGCATAGGGTGGGTCGAGACCCACCACTCAAGGCCATCGAGAAGCATGCACCGCTGAATCTCTTCGTGCCTTTGGCTGGTGGGTCTAGACCCACCCTATGGGCGTAAAAAAGCCGACCTTTTGGGTCGGCTTTTGAGGTTTTAACGCCGCATCGGGCACACGCTAGCGTGCGCCCCACGCCACAATTAGAACCATTCGGCGTGGAAGATGCCGGGCTTGTCGGTACGCTCGAACGTATGAGCGCCGAAGTAGTCGCGCTGAGCCTGGATCAGGTTAGCGGGCAGGCGAGCCGAGCGGTAGCTGTCGAAGTAGCTGATGGCCGAACCGAAGGTCGGAACAGCAACGCCAGCTTGCACAGCCGCAGCCACCACATCACGCAGCGCAGCCTGGTATTCATTGGCGATCTTGGCGAAGTACGGATCCAGCAGCAGGTTGCTCAGCTGCGGGTTCTTGGTGTACGCGTCGGTGATGTTCTGCAGGAAGCCCGAGCGGATGATGCAACCGGCGCGGAAGATCTTGGCGATTTCGCCGTATTGCAGATCCCATTTGCTTTCTTCAGATTGCGCACGCATCTGGGCAAAGCCCTGCGCGTACGAAGCAATCTTCGACAGGTACAACGCGCGGCGTACCGATTCAACAAAGGCAGCCTTGTCAGCGATGGCAGGCTTGCTGGCCGGGCCATTCAGCACCTTGGCAGCTTCTTCGCGTTCGGTCTTCAGTGCGGAGATAAAGCGTGCGAACACCGATTCGGTGATCAGGGGCAGCGGCACGCCCAGGTCCAGCGCGGACTTGGAAGTCCACTTGCCGGTGCCTTTCTGGCCAGCCTTGTCCAGAATCACGTCGACCAGTTCCTTGCCGGTTTCTTCGTCTTTCTTCTTGAAGATGTTGGCAGTGATCTCGATCAGGAAGCTGTCCAGTTCGCCCTTGTTCCAGTCGGCAAACACATCAGCCAGTTCGGCGTTGCTGAGGCCAACCACATCCTTGAGGATGGCGTAGGCTTCGGCGATCAGTTGCATGTCGCCGTATTCAATACCGTTGTGCACCATCTTGACGTAGTGACCAGCGCCATCCGGGCCGATGTAGGCCACGCACGGTTCGCCATCTGCCGGGGCTTTGGCGGCGATCTGGGTCAGGATCGGTGCAACCAGGGCATAAGCTTCTTTCTGGCCGCCCGGCATGATGGACGGGCCTTTCAGCGCGCCTTCTTCACCGCCGGACACGCCGGTACCGATGAAGTTGAAGCCCAGGTCGGACAATTCCTTGTTACGACGGATGGTGTCGGTATACAGGGTGTTGCCGCCGTCGATAATGATGTCGCCCTTGGCCAGCAGGGGCTTCAGTTGGTCGATGGTTGCGTCGGTAGCGGTACCGGCCTTCACCATCAGCAGAATACGACGCGGGGTTTCGAGCGAAGCAACGAACTCTTCCAGTGTGTGGTACGGCACCAGCTTCTTGCCCGGGTTTTCTGCAATCACTTCGTCAGTCTTTTCTGCCGAGCGGTTGTAGATCGAAACCGTATGGCCACGGCTTTCAATGTTCAGTGCCAGGTTGCGGCCCATTACCGCCATACCAATTACACCGATCTGTTGCTTGGACATTTCTTCTGCTCCTGTCGGATGCGCGAAGTCGTTGCGACGCGCCTTGTACTCACTATGGAACCAGCCTCTGGGGCTGAACTTGCTATGCGCAACTGGAGTCCAGTTGCACCGGATATGAGGGTCTGATTGCGCCTGTACAAGCACGCAGTGGCCGCTTTTTCATGTTTTCCGGGATGTTTTGCACGAATGTCGTCATTTGAAATGCCCTGACGCGATGCTGGCCAGCGCACCAACCCGACATACGATACATGCGGGCGGACGAGCCGCTGGCGATGTAAAACTTTGGCATCTTACACCTGCAATCACGATCATTCCACGCTGGTAAGCCTGGACTGCGTTGCGGCAAATGGCAAATGCGCGCGGCGCTCAGTTAAGCGCCTGAGTTTTATGAGGAAATCCTCAGTCTCCGCCGGGCGGACGCCGCAAATGCAAAAAGCCGATGCGCGCGGGCATCGGCTTTTTGCATTGATTCTGGAGCGGGTGAAGGGAATCGAACCCTCGTATGCAGCTTGGGAAGCTGCCGTTCTACCATTGAACTACACCCGCAAAGGAGCGCCATTGTAGGGGCATTCTGGCGCGGCATCAACCAGCGCCATGATCGGCTTTGTCTGTGGCCGCCTTCGCACAATCGGCCGCTTGCAAATTCTGCTATTTGAAAGCATAAATTCAGCCCGATGCCAGTGGGTCACGTGGCGGGAGGGGTGGATGGCTTTGGTCTGGGCAGGTCACGTGTTTTATCGTCCGCTGCAACGCTCACGTTGGGTGGGCGCGCTGGTGGCATTGGCATTTAATGCTGCGGTGATTGCTTTGCTGTTGTCGATTCGGCAGCGCGCGCCGCTGGCGCAATCGGCACACGATGTGTTGGTGCGTTTGCTGCCCGCAGACCGACCTGCGCCCGCCCAACCCTTGTCGAAAGCGCTGGCGCCCGCGCCACTGGTGCCCCCTCATCCGACCACGCATGCCCGGCGTGCGCTGCACGCACTCATTGCGCCGCAGTCGGCCGCGCATGTTGCACCTGACGCTGCGCCGGATGTGGTCGGCGCTGTGCCCGCGGCCGAGCCAGTAGCGCCGGTTTTGAATATCGATGCCTTGCGTGACAGTGTGCGTAAAACCCTGCGCCGTGCCGATGCCAGCGCGCCGACGCTTCCCGATTTGTCCTTGCCCAAACCGGCGCAGCCCAGTGCGCTGGCGAGAGAAATGGCCAAGGCGCAACGCGCCTCGTGTGGAAGCGCGCATAGCGACATGGGTTTGCTGGCGCCGCTGGCAATTGCCAAAGATCTGGTCACTGGCACCGGCTGCACCTTGCAGCCATAGCGCGCTGCTTTATTCCGACCGCATCCGTTTATTTACTCTGGAGTCACTGCATGTCCCGATCAGGCTGGCAACGGCGCGATGTTCTTAAAATGTTGGGCGCAGCCCCCGTTCTCGCTGCTTATCCATGGCTGGCCGAGGCCGCTACGGGTCCACGGCGGCCGCCGGTCGCGCGCGTGCAGCCAGTGACTGAAACGCTCTGGGGCGAACAGATCACCGACAACTACCGCTGGATGGAAAACGCAGCCGATCCCGAGTGGGAGCCGTTTATGCGCGGGCAGGGTGCGTACACGCGCAAAGTGCTCGATGCCATCCCCGGTCGGGCGGCGCTCGGGCGGCGCTTGAATGCTTTGTCGTCGGGCGCAGAGTCGATCTCGGCGCTCAACCCCAGCGGTGGCCGGGTGTTTTATAGCAAGCGTCCGCGCAATGGCGACAATTTCAAGCTGTATGTGCGCGATGCCGCTGGCGGACCGGAAAAATTGTTGCTTGATCCGACCGTCATCAAACTGGAAGGCTCGCACGTCTCGCTGGATTGGTGGGTGCCATCGCCCGACGGCAAGCTGGTGGTGTATGGCATGTCGCCTGCGGGTTCGGAAAACTCGGTGGCACAAATTCTGCAGGTGGACACCGGCAAATTGTTGCCGGAAAAAATCGATCGCACCGAATACGCCAGTCCGTCGTGGCTGCCAGATAGCTCAGGTTTTTTTTATAACCGCCTCGCTAAAGGGCCCAAACCTGGCGATCAGGATTTCTTTCTGAATAGCGCGGCGTGGTTGCACAAGCTCGGCACCGATCCGGATAAAGATCAGCTCATCCTCAGCCAGGGTCAGTACGCCGAAATCCAGTTTGAAGCGGCAGATTTTCCTGCGGTCGCGGCCGATGTGACCTCGGAGTATGTGATCGCCAGTCCGCTCGGTGGCGTGCGCCCGAATAACCCCTGGTTCTCCGCCCGGCTGGCTGATGTACTGGCGGGCAAGCCGCAATGGCGCAAGATTTGTGACGTGGCCGATGACGTTACCAATATCGCGCAGGCGGGCGACGATTTGTATTTGCTCAGTACGCATGGCGCGGACAATGGCCAGATTCTGAAGGTTTCTGCTGCCACGCCGGATCTGGCGCAGGCCCGCGTGGTACAGGCAGCCAGCGCCAGCATCATCCAGAGCATCGCCGCCGCGCGTGATGGCTTGTATGTGACCTTGATGGATGGCGGCTATAACAGCTTGCAAAAAATCGACGCCAGCGGGGGCCGTGCCGCTGTGCCGCTGCCGTTTGAAGGCTCGATCAGTTCTCTGGGCGTTTCCACCTCGGAGGACGGCGTGTGGTTGCTCGGGTCGGGCTGGCTGACGCCGTTTGCCGTGTTCCATTTTGATCCGGCCAGCAACAAGGCCAGCGACACCGGCATTTGCGCGCGGCCGAATATTGATCTGAGTGTGTACGAAGAAATCCACACCTTCGCCACCGCGCGTGATGGCACTCAGGTGCCGCTATCCATCATCGCGCGCAAAGGCCTGAAAAAAGAGGGCAAGAACCCGACCCTGGTCGATGCCTACGGCTCGTATCAGGTGGTTAGTCAGCCGTATTTCTCGACGCGGTTTATTGCGTTTCTGGAGCAGGGCGGCGTGATGGCAACCGCGGGTGTGCGCGGTGGAGGTGAATACGGCAAGCGCTGGTGGCAAGCGGGCAAAGGGCTGACCAAGCACAACACCTGGCGCGATCTGATCGATTGCTGCGAAAAGCTGATCAAGGATGGCTGGACCGATCGCCAGCATCTGGCCATCGAGGGCGGCTCTGCAGGCGGGATTACGGTGGGGCGAGCCTTGACCGAGCGGCCCGATCTGTTTGCGGTGGTGCTGTCGGACGTGGGGGCTTCCAATACCTTGCGTGCAGAGTTCTCGCCCAACGGCCCGCCAAATATTTCGGAATTCGGCACCATCAAGGACCATGACGGATTTCTGGCGCTCAAGGAAATGGATTCCATTCAGGCCGTCAAAATGGGCGTCAAATACCCGTCGGTGCTGCTGACCACGGGGCTGCACGACCCGCGCGTGTCGCCGTGGGAAGTGGCCAAAATGACCGCGGCCTTGCAACGCGCCACGGCCTCGCATAATCCGGTGTTGCTCAAGGTGAATATCGATGCGGGTCATGGCATCGGCTCTACCCGCATGCAGATCGATGAGGAGCTGGCCGACCAATACGCCTTTATCTTCTGGCGTACCGGCAAGGCAGGCTTTCAGCCGCGTTAGGCGGCTGCACTGCGGCAGTTACAGATTGAACAGCACCAATAAACGCCCGTCCCCGTCTGGATGCTCCATGACGCGGGCGGGCGTGTCGTATACGGCGTGCAGGTGGTCGGGTGTTAGCGTGGCGCGCGGCGCGCCATAAGCGGCGACGCGGCCTTGCGCCAACAGCAGTAGTTGGTCGCAGGCGCTGGCGGCGAGGTTGACGTCATGTAATACGATCACGATGGCCAGGCTGTGGTCCGCTGCCACTTGTCGCAGCGTGCGCAACAGCAAGAGCTGGTGGCGCGGATCAAGATTGGCGGTGGGCTCGTCCAGTAATAACAAACGTGGTTCAGTGCTGGGGCGCTGCGCCAGCACTTGCGCCAATACGCGCGCCAACTGCACCCGCTGCTGTTCACCGCCAGAAAGCTGCAAATAGCTGCGTCCGGCATAAGTGCTGGCATCGGCTAGCGCCAGGCCATGCTCAACCAGCGCAGCCACGTCCGCCGGGGTCATCTCGGCATAAGGGTAAGCGCCTGCCGCCACCACTTCGCGCACCTCCAGATCGAAGGCCAGCGTCGACGCCTGGGGTAGCACTGCGCGGCACCGCGCCAGGGCGCCAGGTTTCAGCTGTTGCAGATCATGTCCGCACCACTCGATGCGGCCGGAGCTTGCGCGCAGCTCACCCGCCAGGGTCGCCAGCAAAGTGGACTTGCCCGCGCCATTTGCGCCCAGTACGCCGAGGATCTGGCCCGGCATCACTTCAAAGCTGACATTGCGCAGCACGGTGCGGCCTTCGCGTGCGCATTCAACCTGGTCTACACGCAGCATCAGCGCACCTTCCGGGCTAGTAGCCACAAAAAGAACGGCGCGCCGACCAGGCTGGTGACGACGCCTATGGGTAGTTCGGCGGGCGGCATCAATGTGCGCGCCAGCCAGTCCGCGCCGGTCAATGCCGCGGCGCCGCCCAGCATTGAATTGGGTAGCAGCCAACGATGGTTCGCGCCCGACAGCAAGCGCACCAGATGGGGCACCACCAGGCCAACGAAACCGATGGTGCCGGTGGCGCCCACCAAAGGGCCGACTAACAGCGCAACCATCACAATAAGTCGACGGCGCAAGGGCTTGATTGCAAAGCCGAGATGGCTGGCTTCACGCTCGCCGAGCAGTAGTGCATTGAGCGCACGCCAGTCGCGCCACAGCAAAACGCTCAGCGCAAGGGTCCATGGCGCCAGTTCCGCCAATAGCGGCCAGGTGGCGCCGCCAAGGTTGCCCATGGTCCAGAAGGTCAGGCCACGCAGCTGGGCCGGATCGGCAAAGTAGGTCAGCAGATTGATCAGGCTGCCACACAAGGCGTTGATGGCGATGCCAGCCAGCAAAAGTCCGGCCATATTGTGCTGGCGACGGCCGAGCACGTAACAGGCGGTGGTGGCGAGCAGGCTGCCACCAAAGGCCGAGGGCGCGATAGTCCAGCTGCTGGTTGCGCCCAGTACGATTGCGCCGACCGCGCCCAAAGCGCCGCCGGCAGAAATGCCGACCAGTCCCGGTTCCGCCAGCGGGTTACGAAACAAGGCCTGCATCACCGCGCCACACAGGGCCAGCGCGGCCCCCGTCAGGGCGGCCAGCAGCGCACGCGGTAGGCGCACCTCCAGCACGATGCTTTGCCAGAGGGCGTGCTCCGTCGTCTGCGGATGGATCAGTCCGGGAAATTGCGTCAACGGAATCGACAGGGCGCCGCTGGCGATCGATAGCACAAGCGCCAGCAGCAAAGCGCTGGCTAGCAGGGCAAGCAAAAGAAGGGCGCGGCGATTGCTGGGCAAAATGGAGCCAGGGCGGGACGAGGATGCGGGATTATCGGGTGCGATGGGTGTGCTCGCCAGTGTTACGGGCGGTCACGATTTTGTGACCGAGTCACGTTTATTTGCCGTGTCGTTATTAATCAATGGCTTGAGATCGTTTCATCAAGTAATGGATTGAGTTGGAGAGGGGTTTTGTGACGCGCTTGTATTGCCTGCTCCGGCCGCATTCCGCCTTGATAAGCCCCGCTGTTTTTGCTTGCCTGATTTCGTGACTTGGGGCAAAATTGCGTCATCCCTCAATCGATCGCCGGATACACTCTCATGAAGCACTCAGCCGATTTCGTTACCGCAGAATTGCCAGGCATGCCCAAGGCCGCGCGCCGTGGCCGACCCTGCGTGGGTTTGCGCCCGATGACAAGTGCAGAGCGCAAGCGCCGTAGTCGGCAGAACCGGCTGCAGCAAGCGCTCAAGTCGGGGGATGTGGCGAATGTGCAGATTCCGGTGCAGCTCAATGCCGTGGTGGATGAGCGCACACGGCGCCTGCTCAAAGAGAAAGCCGAAGCGCGCGGCGTAACCATCGGCGCGCTGCTCGACGAGTGGGTCGCCAGCTTCTGAGCGGGGGGCGGATTCTATCCAGGTTTATGCGGACGCGCATTAGCCGATTGCAGCAAGCCCAGGGTGGATCAAGGCCCAGGCCAGGCGACGGCGTGACCAGCCGCAATGGCGGAAGCTCAGCGCTTTGGTTTTCAGGTTGTTAAAGCCACCGCTCACAGCGGCGTGGCGAGCTGCATGCGTCGCGCCTGGTGGCTTTGCTTGCCGGGTCGTTACCCGCTTCGGGTATCAGGCACGCACCAGGCGCAAACGGGTGATTTCGGAAGGAGCGCCGAAGCGTTTGGGCGGCCCCCAGTAGCCGGTGCCACGACTGGTGTACACCCACAGCTTGCCCAGCCGATGCAGCCCGGCAGTAAACGGTTGCTGAAAGCGCACGAAATGCCCCCACGGCCAGAACTGGCCGCCGTGGGTGTGTCCCGACAATTGCACGTCAAAGCCCGCCTGTTCTGCCGCCGGAGCACTGCGCGGTTGGTGTGCCAGCAAGATGCGCACCGCCGCGTCAGCGGGCGCATTGCGCATGGCCCGCACCGGGTCACTGGCATTGGCCGGGTCAAAACTGCCCGCGCCAAAGTCCGTCACACCAGCCAGCACCAGCGGCGCGCTCGCAGCATTCAATACCACATGTTCGTTCATCAATACTTGCACACCAAGCCGCTGCAACTCGGCCACCCAGGCAGCTGCGCCCGAATAGTATTCGTGGTTGCCCGTCACAAAATAGCTGCCATAGCGCGCCTTCAGATCCGCCAGTGGCGCCGTATGTGGTGCCAGTTGCGCGACGCTGCCGTCGACCAGGTCGCCGGTGATGGCGACTACATCGGCGTCCAGTGCGTTGACAGCCGCGACGATGGCGCTGAGGTAGTTGTTCTTGATGGTCGGGCCGACATGGATGTCGCTGATTTGCGCAATGGTGAAGCCTTGCAATTCAGCCGGCAGATCAGCCACCGGGATGTCCACGCTCACCACGCTGGCAGTGCGGCGCGCATTAAAAAAGCCGATCGCGCTAATCAATAAAGCCAGTGCGGGCACGAAGACCGCGCTGTCGTGCTGCACGCTCGGGCTGAGCGAACCTGGCAACAGCGCCAATATCAGCAGCACCAGGTCACGCACAAAGGTGAAAACCAGCAGCGAGGAAAACCAGCCCATTGCCAGCATGCCGGCCCAGCTGACGCGATCAGCCAGTGCATGATTCTTGAAATTACGCGACATCATGCCCAGCGGCATCAGGATCAAAGAGGCTAACAAGACCAGTCCACCCAGCACCCAGACGGCGAGCCCACCTTGCAGATCAGGCAGTAAACGCGCGCCGATATAGGCATGCAGGGCCAACAACATGATGATGACAAAACCAAACGGACGACGGCGTGCGGACATGGTGGGCTTCGTGGTGATGGGCAGGGGGCGGCATAATACGGGCCTTTGCCTTACATGGGTGGCTTGCATGGACAAATCAAGACAGGACAATGGCATGCCGCGCCTTAATCTGATCGGGCCGGGCCGCTTGGGGCAGACGCTGGGGCGGCTTTGGCAGCAAGCGGGCGTGGTGCAGTTGCAAGCCGTGTGCGGGCGCGACGCGCGCAAGACCGCAGCGGCCTGTGCCCTGATCGGTGCTGGCGCGCCGGCCGAGCTCAGCGCCTTGCCGCCTGCCGCGTTGACGCTGATTGCCACGCCCGACGCTGCCATTGCCACGGTGGCGCACCATCTTGCCACTGCGCGCGTGTTGCGGCCCGGCGACGTGCTGTTCCATTGCAGCGGGGCGACCGCCAGTACGGTGCTGGCCCCCTTACGCGAACAGGGTGTGCACATTGCCAGCGTGCATCCGCTCAAATCCTTTGCCGAGCCGCTCGCCGCGGCCGCCAGTTTTGCTGGCACTTGGTGTGGCGGCGAAGGGGATACCGCTGCGCTGGCGGTGCTGCAGCCCATCTTCGAGGCGATCGGCGGGCAGTGGTTTGCCCTGCAGGCTGAACATAAATTGCTGTATCACGCTGGCGCCGTTCTGGCCTGTAATCATCTGGTGGCTTTAATCGATACCGCGCTGCAATGCATGGAGACGGCGGGTTTGCCGCGTGCGGCCGCATGGCCGGCCTTGCAGCCCCTGGTGCAAGGCACACTGACCAATATCGCTGCGCGCGGCACGGTGGAAGCGCTGACCGGGCCTGCCGCACGCGGCGATCACGCCATTCTGCAGGCCGAGCAAGCCCTGACCCAACAACTGGCGCCCGAGATCGGTGCGGTCTATGCCGCCTTGACCACAGTTGCCCTGCAACTGGCGGCGCAGCAAAGCCGCAGCTAGAAGCTTGCATGTCTCGTAAAAGATTCAAACGCCAAAACCCGGCCGTCACGTCGGCGGCGTTTGCTTGACGCGCTGCTGCGCTGCGCCAAGAATCGGCGCCATGAATACTTCTCCTGTCACTCTGGCGCAGGTGGCCGCGGCTGCCGGCGTTTCGCCCAGTACGGTGTCGCGCATACTCAACGGCACCGCGCGGGTCGATCAGGCCAAGCGCGCCGCCGTCGAAAGCGCCATTGCTGCGCTCAATTTCCAGCCCAATGCCATGGCGCAAGGGTTGGCGCGCGGGCGCACCATGACCATCGGCGTGCTGACCCAGGATATTTCCAGTCCGTTCTACAACGAGATTCTGCAAGGCGTGGAAGATGGTCTGGTGGGCACCGGGTTTGCGCCCATCTTTGCCAGCGGCCACTGGAATGCCGACGAGGAAATCCAGCGCCTGACCATGCTGGCGCGGCGGCCGGTCGATGGCCTGATTGTGCTGACTGGCGCGATTCCCGACGATTTGCTCACCCGCTTTGCCGAGCGCGTGCCGATGGTGACCATGGGGCATCGCGTGGTGCGTGACAACGCGGTGTATCTGCAACTGGATAACGAACACGCTGCCTACCAGGCAACTTGCCATTTGCTTGACCTGGGCCACGTCGCCATCGCGCATATTGCCGGGCCACCGCATATGGGCGATTCGATCGCGCGGCTGCAGGGCTATCAGCGCGCTTTGGCGGAACGCAATATCGAGTTCAATCCCGGCCTGGTGGTGCAGGGCGATTTTCGCGATGACTCGGGTGTGGTGGCGGTGGCGCAGTTGCTGGAAAGCCGCCAGCACTTTACCGCGCTGTTTGCTGCCAATGACCAGATGGCCATCGGCGCACGCCTGGCGTTCTATCGGCGTGGCATTCGTATTCCGGAAGACGTCTCGCTGATTGGTTTTGATGACTTGCCCGCAGCTTCTTTTTGTACGCCGCCGCTGACCACGGTGCGGCAACCGGTGTACGAAATCGGCTATCAAAGCGCCAGCGCACTGATGCGTTTGTTGCGCGGCGAAAAATGCGAACCCATCGCCTTGCCGTTAACGGTGGTGGTGCGCGAATCCACGCAGCGCCGCCGTTACTGATGGCGACATGCTCCGCGCGATGAAACTGGTCATTGCCCCCGATTCCTTCAAAGAAAGCCTCAGCGCCGCCAGGGTGGCGCAGGCGATTGCACGCGGCTGGCACAGCGCCTGGCCCGAAACCGAATGCGTGCTGTTGCCGGTGGCCGATGGCGGCGAAGGCACGGTGGACGCGCTGGTGGCCGCCACCGCCGGCCGGCTGTTACGCCAGAGCGTGACCGGGCCCTTGGGCGAATGCGTGCCAGCGCAGTGGGGCTTGAGCGGCGACGGGCAGACGGCGTTTATAGAAATGGCCAGCGCCGCCGGTTTGATGCTAGTGCCCCCGGCGTTGCGCGATCCCGGCAGCACCACCACTTATGGCGTGGGTGAATTGATCCGCGCCGCGCTCGACCATGGCGCGCGCCATATTGTGCTGGGGCTGGGCGGCAGCGCAACCAATGATGGCGGCGCGGGCATGCTGCAGGCGCTGGGTATGCGCTGGCTGGACGCTGCGGGCAAATCCTTGCCGTTTGGCGGCCTGGCCCTGGCCAGACTGGCGTCACTGGATCGATCCGGGCTCGACCCCCGGCTGGCAACCTGTCGTTTTGATGTGGCCTGTGATGTGGACCATCCACTGACCGGGCCGCACGGTGCCAGCGTCATCTTCGGTCCACAAAAAGGGGCGACTCCCACGCAGGTGAAGCAACTCGATACCGCACTCAGCCAATATGCCCGCGTGATCGAGCAGTCCATTGGTCGCGCAGTGGCCAATGTGCCGGGCGCGGGCGCGGCGGGTGGGATGGGCGCGGCTGCCCTGGCTTTTTTGCAAGCGCAACTGCGCCCGGGCATTGCGCTGGTACTGCAGACCGTAGACCTGGCGCGTCATCTCGCGGACGCCGATCTGGTCATTACCGGCGAAGGTCATCTCGACACGCAGACGCTGCACGGCAAAGCGCCGCTGGGTGTGGCCGCGCTGGCGCGTGCGCACGGCGTGCCGGTCATTGCGTTGGCAGGGCGCGTCAGCGCGGATGCGGCCGAGTTGCAAAGCCATGGCATTGCGGCCGGTTTCAGCATTCAGCCCGGTCCGGGTTCGCTGGACGATGCATTACGCGATACCGCCGCGCGGCTGGAGGCCACTGCGCGCAATCTGGCCGTGCTGTATCGGCTGGGCCAAGGGTGGCGGCGTTCGCATCAAAGTTCGGAATCGTAATCGCCAGCCAGTTGGGTAAATTCGCCCACTATCGCCGCGGTGGCCCACGCCTGGGCACGCAATTCATTGGCGCGCGCCAATAGCTGCTCGTGGGTATTGCATTCTTCTTCGCCGATGCGCAGCAGGCTCTTGCCGCTTTTATGAAATACAAAAGCGCCGTTTTCTTTACTCACACTCACTTGCTCTTCCATGGTTGGCTCCTCAGGTGCGCTTCATGCCAAGGCGGTTGCGCATGTCCGCCGTAATCAACTGCTGTGTGTTCGCATAATCAGCCCACGGATCGCTCCCTTCCAGCTCGGCCAGCCGTTCATGCAGGTTGTGGATGGTCCATTGATTGGCGCTCTTCAGATCGTGGATTTCCTCGCGCCAGATCGGTACCGACACCGGCAGATTTTCCCGCGTCCGTGCGGCATAGGCGCAGATGGTGGTGGCGCCCTGGCTGTTGCGCAGATAGTCGATAAAGATTTTGCCGACGCGGTTTTTGGGGCCGGATACCGCCGAAAAACGTGACGGAATCTGTTTGGCCATATGTTTGACGATGGCCTCGCTAAACGCTTTGACCTCGGCCCAACCGTCGCGCGGGGTTAACGGCACCACAATATGCAGGCCTTTGCCGCCGCTGGTTTTGATAAAGCTGGTCAAGCCCAGCTCGTCCAGCACCGCCAGGGTCAACTGTGCGGCTTCGACCATGGTTTTCCATGGCAAGGCCGGGTCGGGGTCCAGATCGAGGATAAAGCGGTTGGGCTGGTCCAGCTGGTCGCCGGTGGCGTTCCAGGTGTGGAATTCGATGCTGCTCATCTGCACCGCGCCGAGCAAGGCCTCGGCGCTATTGATGATCATGACGGGTTGGCCGGAGTAAGCCTGATCGAGCGACTGGATGGCCGGAATGCGCAGCGTGGCAGCGTTTTTCTGAAAAAACAGCTCGCCCGCGATCCCTTCCGGCGCGCGCACCAGGGCCACAGGCCGGTCTTGCAGATGCGGCAAGATATACGCGGCCACCTGGGCGTAGTACTCGGCCAGCTGCAGTTTGGTGGTGCCGCTGCTGGCATCAATCACGCGTTCCGGATGCGTGATATGCAGTTTGCTGGCGGGTTTGCGCGCCACTTTGTGGGTGGTGACCGGGGCGGGGCTGCGTGTTGGGGTGGCGCTGGATTTATTCGCCACCGTGCGCGCGGGCACTGCTTTTTCTTCCGTCACGCCTGCGGCGGGTTTGTCATTGCGCAAACCATGAAATACCGCATGCCGCACCGAGCCTTCGCGCGTCATTTCGGCATACGCCACCTCGGCCAGCAGTTCCGGTTTGATCCAGTGCACCCCGCGTGCATCAGCCCCGCTGGGCGGATTGACCACGGCAATCTTTTTGCTGTGCAGCGCCTGCAAGCGGGCATAAATCGTGCGCAACGTCGCCTCATTAAACCCGGTGCCGACTTTGCCCGCGTAGCGCAACTCGCCGCTATCAGCGTCGTACAGACCCAGCAGCAAAGCGCCAAAGCCGCTGCGTGAGCCTTTGGGTTCGCTATAGCCGACCACCACAAATTCATGCCGCAATTTGCACTTGAGCTTGATCCAGTCATTGCTGCGCCGTGACACATACAGACTGCCCGCGCGTTTGCCTATCAAGCCTTCCAGCTTCATTTGGCATGCGCTGTTCAACAAGGCGTCGGGCGATTCGGCAAAGTCTTCCGAGTAACGCAATACCTCGTCTTCAGCGCGCTGCAGTACTTCGGCCAGCGCGGCGCGGCGCTGTTCGAGGGGAAGCTGGCGCAAATCGTGGCCATTGAGATAGGGCAGATCAAACAGGTAGTAAACAATTTCGCCACTGCGGCCGCTCTCGAAGGCGTTTTGCAAAAGCTGGAAATCGGGTACGCCGTTGTCGTTGGCGACGATGACCTCGCCATCCAGCCACGCCGATTCCAGTCCAAGGCTGGCCAGCGCTTCGGCCTGACGCGGCATTTTGCGGGTCCAGTCGTGGCCGTTGCGGGTCAGCAAGCGCACATCGCCATTTTCGATTCGCGCCATGATGCGGTAGCCATCAAATTTGATCTCATAGCGCCAGTCGCCATCGGGCACGGATTCAACCAGGGTGGCCAGTTGCGGGCCGATTTGCTCGGGCATCGGCGCGTTGGGGGCTGCGGCGGCGTTTTTTTTGCGGGGGCCGGGGCGCGGCGTGGCGGGCTTGGCCGCGACGGGCTTGGGTCTGGTCGCCTTGCCGCCGCGTTGTTTGGGTACGATGCTGCGCTCGCTCAGCACGCTGTCGGGCAGGGCCGCGACGACATCGTATTCACCCTCGGCCCGTGCTGCGCTATCGCGATGTTTAATCAAAAACCATTGTTCTTGTCGGCCCGCAATGGTGGTGCGTACCAGATTCCACAGGCCGGAGAGCTTTTCGCCTTCCAGGGTGAATTTGAGCTTGCCCTGGCGATAGCCTTCTTCCGCATCACCCTGCGGAATCCACACGCCGCGATCCCACACAATTACATCGCCCGCACCGTAATGGCCTTCCGGGATATGTCCTTCAAACGAGGCATAAGACAAGGGATGGTCTTCCACATGCACGGCCAGACGCCGCACGGCGGGATCAAGGCAAGGGCCTTTGGGGATGGCCCAGCTTTTCATGGTGCCGTCGAGTTCCAGCCGAAAGTCGTAATGCAGGCGCGTGGCGTCGTGCTTCTGGATGCAGTACTGCAAGGCATGGTCCGGCCGCCGGGCGACGGGTTTGCCAGCCGGTTCGGGCGTGGCATGAAAATCACGTTTGCGGTTGTATTCGTCGAGCTGGGCAGCCATGACAGGCCTCTGCGCGTGCGCACGGTTAGACGGGCGATGCTGCGGTTGTACTCGCCAGCCTTGGGCAAAGCCGTCGGCGCAATGCCGATAATGCCATCGGCGCCTGGATCGTCCAGCGGGCGTGGCGTAAAAAAAACGGGCCGCATTCAGCGGCCCGCGTCATATGACAAGGAGAGTTTTCTACTGCTGTGCTACTTGGCGGTGCCCGCGCAAGTAATGTTGCCGGCATTGTTCGGTTCCCAGCGGATATTGCCGACCGAGATCTCGAACGTACCGCTGCTGTACATCAAGAACGGCGTATTCACTTGCGTGAAGTCCGTGCCCGCCGCCGCGAAGCATGCCAGCGGAATCGCCAGCGTTTTCCACGTGTTCAGTGGCTGCGCCACAATGGCGCTCTTGATGTTGATCTGACCCATGCACGGATAGCCGCAATCGACACGCGCAATCACGTCGTCGCTGGGCGCTTTGCTGATCTTCGCGTCGAATACCAGCGAGCCGGTCGCCAGATACGAAGACAGATCCACGCTGGTGGCCTGCATATAAGCCTGACCGACGCCGTTCCAGCTGAACTTCATCGCGCCCCACTGAATACCGCCCTGGTCATCGACCGGGGTGGCTTTCAGTTCACCCGCTGGCGTGGCCGTGGCGTTGGCCGTGGCTTGCGCCACCGTCACGCCGCCCCAGTTGGAGGGTGCGCCGATATACATGGTCCATGGGTCCTGGTTGCCGTGTAGATAGACTTCCAGCGTATCGGTGGCGCCTGGGCCGCCGGTGCCGCTCTGACCGCAACCATAAGCCTGGCTGGTTTCGTCATATTGCGGCTGGTTGGGCGTGAAGGCATAAGTCAGACCGTAGCCATAGGCATACAGCGGGCTATAGCTGGCATCGTCGATATTGAGCGGTGCCTGGCAGGCCGACTTGGGCCATGAGTACGACAGCTTGCCGTGGAAGTTGTAGTTGACGGTGCCGTCAGCCTTGCGGAACAAGACGTCGGTGACACCACCCCCTTCCGAGCCCGGCAACCATGCGGCCACAAACGCATCCGAACGGTTGATTTCACGGCTGGTATACAGCGCGCGGCCCGAATACAACACGGTCACGATCTTCTTCACACCCTTGGCTTTCAGGCTTTCGATCAGCGCCAGATCTTCCGGATGCAGTCGTGCCAGTTCCAGCGTCTTGGTCTTGCCGATATCGCCCTGGCCTTCGGCATACGGCGTTTCGCCGATCACCGCAATGGCTACGTCATAGGTCGAATTGGCCTTGTCGCCGGTGGCGCTGGTGTCGAGCGTGGCGTTGGGCGCAATGCTCTTCACGGCAGACCAGAAGCTGGTTGCGCCGGGGAAATCCGCCGCAGTCAGACCCGTGCCTTGCCAACTGATGGTCCAGCCACCCGATTGGTTGGATACGCTATCTGCACTCTTGCCCGCCACCAGGATTCTGGCGCTGCGGCTCAAGGGCAGGGTCTGGTCGTTGTTTTTCAGCAAGACCAGTGATTCGCGTACCGCTTGCCGCGCCAGTGCCCGATTGGCCGCCGTGCCGATGGCATGCGACTTGGTGCGCGCAGACGGACGTGGCTTCTCGAACAAGCCCAAGCGTACCTTCACCCGCAGAATGCGTCGCACTGCGTCATCGATCCGTGATTGCGCAATCGCGCCGCTTTGCACTTCGGCGATGGTATTGGCGATAAACGCTTTCCAGTCGTCATGCGCCGGCACCATGATCATGTCCACGCCGGCATTGATGGCCCACGGACAATCGCTATTGCTGCAATTGGTGGCGCTATCGCTGTTGGCGGTGGTGATCTGGCCGATGCCATTCCAGTCCGACACCACAAAGCCGTCAAAGCCCATTTTGGTCTTGAGCACGTCGGTCAGCAGATACTTGTTGCCGTGCATCTTGATGGCTTTGGCGTTGGGGTTGGCGGTGTCTTGCCAGCTGCTGAACGATGCCATCACGGTTTGCACGCCGCCTTCCAGTGCGCCGATATAACCGCGGCCGTGGATATTACGCAGCGTGTACTCGTCGACTGCGGTCACCCCTTGGTCGGTGCCCAGCGTGGTGCCGCCGTCGCCCAGAAAGTGCTTCACCGTAGCGACCACTTTTTCATTGCTGCTATCCAGGCCGAGCGTGCCTTGCATGCCTTCGACGATTTCGCGGGCATAGGCTTCGGTCACTTCGGGGTATTCGGCATAGCCCTCGTAAGTGCGACCCCAACGATCATCGCGCACTACCGCCACGGTGGGGCCAAACGCCCAGTCGATACCGGTATGCGTGACCTCCTGTGCCACCGCTGCGCCAATCTGCCGCAGCAAGGCCGGGTCACGCGTGGCGCCCAGGCCAATGTTCTGCGGGAACAGCGTGGCGCCGCGCACGTTGTTGTGCCCGTGTACCGCGTCGGTGCCCCAGATCAGCGGAATCGGATGCGCATTGGCCGAACTGGTCGAGGCAGCCCACAAACTATCGGCCAAAGTCAGCCAGTCTTGCACGCTGGCCGCTTGCTTGCCGCCGGGCCATGAGCCGCCGCCATTCAAGACCGAGCCTATGTGGTACTGCGTGATCTCAGCCGGGGTGACCGAGGCGATTTCGACTTGCGTCATTTGCCCGACCTTCTCCGCCAACGTCAATTGGCCCAGCAACGCCGTAACGCGCGCTTCGACTTGCGCGTCGTTGGGACGTGGGTAGCTGATTTTGGGCCAGTCGTTAAGTTGGGTCAGCGGCGGGGCGGCGTTATTGCCCGGTGCCGGTGTTGGCGTCGGTGTAACGGGTGCCGGTGTGGGCGTTGGCGTAACCGGTGCGGGTGTCGGGGTGGGGTTGCCGGGGTTCGGGGTTGGGGTGGGTGCGGCGGCCAGCTGGTTGGCGCTGAGACTGCTGCCGTCCTCACCGCCACCACACGCCGCCAAGGCTACGGTCATCGCAACGGCCAGGCCGCTGCGCACCAGATTGGGGTGCCATTTCGATGCAAAGCTGTGCATCGCGGTTGTTGCGCGCTTCATCGTACCTCCTGCTCCATTTGTGCGCGGTTGCGCATGAAGATGCTTTCTGTGTTTTGTAACCAATGCGTTTTCAACTGAACCCAAATATCAGCAAACTCTTGTTTTGATGAAATTTTTACGTATCCACTTGGCATATTTGTGAAAGCGGTTTCATAATAACCCCGAAACAAAAAGTTACAAGTAGGGTAAGAAGATTAATACTGCGCTGTAGGTTTATTGCTTACGCGGGGCGACCAGATGCGAGCGCTGCCCCGCTGCGGTGCACCAAAACACAAATGGGCGAAGCAATGCGAAAGCGATAAGGGCGGCCGGACGGGGCCGTATTTTGCGGTTATCTGAGGAGAGGCAGGAATGCATAAACAAGTACTGGCGTTAAGCTTACTGGCGGCGCTGTGCGCACCGCTGGCCCAGGCGTATGTGTTACAGAACGGCACGCTGCAGGTGGGTGTTGATGACGGCGGCGCCCTCATCGACCAGACCGCAATGCTGGGCCTGACTTACGACCCCAGCGGCAAGGGCAATTACGGCAATGACCTGGTCTGGCCAGGCGTGGCGTTCGGCTTTAGCTCGCTCGGCGTGGGCGGCAGCTACGACACCACGGGCGGCGAGTTCTATCAGGGCACCAATCCCTTTGGCTTCAGCATTACCGGCAGCACGGCGTCGACGCTAACCCAACAAGGGTCGTACAACGGGCTTGGTCTGCTGCAAACGGTGAGTCTGGACGGCGGCACGGTGCACTTTACCGTGACGTTTACCAACACCACCGACGCCGACATCAATCAGGTGGCGTATGCGGTGGGCACTGATGCCGACCTCAACTACTATTCCGGCGGCGAATTCGAAACCACCAATACGCAGAACAGTGCGGGGAGTGGCTCGGCCTATGGCGCATTGAGCGGGCTCAAGCTGACCCTGAGCGATGTAAGTAGCGGTGGCGTCAGCGGGCTGATTTCGTCGCAATACCCGTGGAGCATTGATCCGTACGAACTCAGTGCGGCGTCCAGCTTCACTTCGGGTACGGACGACCTGGATCTGGCGTTGGGCTTTAATCTGGGCACGCTGGCCGCCGGGCAATCGGTGACCTTGGCCTATGACTACACCCTGGCAGCCGTACCGGAGCCGGAAACCTACGCCATGATGGGATTGGGGTTGGTGGCTTTGCTGGCTGCGCGTAAAAAGCGCGCTGGTCGCAGCGAATAAGCACGGCTGCAGCAGACTTGCCGGAAGAAACGGGCGTGGCCTACGGCTGCGCTCGTTTTTTTTGTGAGGAGGGATGGCGCCAAGGCGGCGCGATCAGTTTTCTTTGCTACCGCTGGCTTCACGCAATTGCATGGCCAGGGAGGGGCGGTTGGCCCGCACTGATTGCGCTGTCGGAGTAAACAGCGCGCTGCGATGCGGAAAGTGATACCAGTCGATCTTGTCCGCCATGGGGTGGCCGTCGGTGATATAGACCGGTGGCGCGTCTTTGACCAAACGCAATTCGACCGCCCGCAACACGCCCGCAAACGGAGACTCCACCATCCGCGCCCGCCACATGCCATGCAGCGCCTCGGTGGGCTGCCCCTGCTCATTGACCGCCCGCACCTCGAAATACGGGTTGATCACCACATTAAAATACTTGCTGATTGTCATCTTCTTCTCCACACCGTTGGCGGTGCTTCTTGATGACAATGGTATGTAAGCGTGACCCAGGGCAGAACTGGTAGTGCTACTAGGATGGATTGCGCGCAATCAAATTAACAGGCTGCGTGGCATGAAGATAGGGTGGGTCCAGACCCACCCCGTGCAACGGTTACTTGCCGTAGCTAGATAGGGTGGGTCTGGACCCACCGCTCAATGCCATATCCACGTGCCACAGTTCGTGAATGGCGGCTTTGGCGGGTGGGTCCAGACCCACCCTATGCACCGGTTACTTGCCGTAGCAAGATAGGGTGGGTCCAGACCCACCGCTCAATGCCATTCCACGTGCCACAGTTCGTGAATGGCAGCTTTGGCGGGTGGGTCCAGACCCACCCGATGCACCGGTTAATTGCCGTAGCTGTTCAAGTAAGTGCGATACGGTTTCGAGAAGGCAAAGTTGCTGTACGCATCCCAGTTGATCGACCACGTCATCAGCCCGCGCAGGGTCGGGGTGATCGCTTTGGGCTTGTAGCTGCCGCAGTTGCTGCCCTTCATCAAACAATCCAGCGCGCTTTCCACCCCGGCGGTGTCAACAAAGCCGTTGCCCGCGTTGGCATTGGCCGGGATGCCTACGGCCACTTGATCCGGGCGCAGACCCGGCCAGGTTTTGCCGGTGCTGGCTACGGTAAACCCGGCCAGTTCCATATCGGTCATCGCGGTCAAAAAGTCAGCGCCGCCCATGGTGTGATACTGCCCATCCAGTCCGGTGATCGGGCCGGAGTTGTAGTCCTGCACCATTAACAGCGTCAGCTCGTTGCGCATGGCGTAAATCACCGGCAAGAAGGCCCCCGAGCGCGCATCCGAAGACCCGTTTGGCCCCGGACCGTAGAAGCTGTAGCCCAGTTGCACAAAGAAGGTTTCCGGCGCCATGGTCAGCACAAACTTGCTGCCGTAATGGCTGGTGATCTGTTTGAGCGCCGAGATCAGATTGACCACGATGGGGGTAGTGGGGGCGGTGAAGTCGTTGTCGCCCTGGTTGAGCATTACGGACTGGTTTTCAAAGTCAATGTCTACGCCGTCCAGGCCCCAGGTATCGATGATTTTCTCTACCGAAGTGACGAAATTGCTCACCGCCGTGGCACTGGTCAGTTGCACCAGGCCGTTGGCGCCGCCCACCGAAATGATCACCTTTTTGCCGAGTGCCTGTTTGGCCTTGATTGCCGCTTTAAAGTCGGCGTCGCTTTCGACATTGGGGCACTCCGACGGTTTGCAGCGGGTAAAGGTGATGTTGCCGTTGGTGTCGGAATCGCCAAACGCCAGCGCGATCACATCCCAGTCATTCGAGACATTGGCCATCGGGATGTAGCCAGAACCGTTGGCGAAGCTGGAATGCAGATAGCCGACCAGCACATGCTTGGGCAGGCTGGCTGATGGGGTGGGAGCGGGGGTCGGCGTAGGGGTTGGTGTCGGCGCCGGGGTTGGTGTGGGCGTGGGCACCGGGGTGGGGGCCGGCGTTGGCGTTGGCGTTGGCGTGGGTTTGGGCGTGGGGGCCGGAGTAGGTGTGGGTGTCGGCGCGGGCGTTGGGGTAGGCGTCGGCGTAGTGCCGCCGCTATCCACTCCCAAGTCTTGCCACAGCGCCGGGGTCGCGGCCGGGTTCCAGCCAGCGCCTGCGTAGTCGGTCTGGTTGACCAGCGCTTTGTAATCGTGGCCGTTATAAACCACGATGGTGCCGGCGGTATAAGTGCCGCCGTCTTGCCAGGCGGGATAAGCAAAAGCCATTGAGGCTGCAAAAGCGGCCGGAAGCGCGACGAGCGCAAGCTTCCGTTGTCCGCGTGCGAACAAAGGGTTCTTCATTAACGTCTCCATCCATCCATGTTTAATCAACGCCCGCCTTATTGACGGGTCGCGGGCTAGTTTAACGACATTGTCATAGTCGTCAACCTGTTGAATGGAAACGGTAATTCAAATCACCCACTTGCCGGGCTGCGGCCTACAAAGGCCTACATGCCCGGCAGCTTGGTGGCAGTGGCGCGCCGCTCAGGACGCCAGTTGGTCCAGCGTGCCGGTGCGCGCTGCCGCAGGTGTGACCGGCGCAGTTTCGCGTCGGCCGCCCGATACGGGTTTGATGTCTGAGCGATGCTTTTGCCGTCCGGCGGTGTGCTTTTCCAACAGGCGTTGCATTACGCAGAACACGCACAGCAAGGCACCGATGACAATACGCGTCCACCAGGAACTGAGGGTGCCGTCGAAGGTAATCAGGGTCTGGATAACACCGAGTATCAACACCCCAAACAGCGTGCCGGTCAGATAGCCCACTCCGCCGGTGAGCAGGGTGCCGCCGATGACGGTGGCGGCGATGGCATCCAGCTCCATGCCTTGCGCATGCAAGCCGTAGCCCGACAGCATGTAGAAGGTAAACGTCACCCCGCCCAATGCGGCGCAAAAGCCCGACAGCGTGTACACCAGCACCTTGGTGCGTGCCACCGGCAAGCCCATCAGCAGGGCCGATTTTTCATTGCCGCCGATGGCATAAACATAGCGGCCAAACGGGCGGAAATGCGCCAGCCAGATCGCTGCGGCAAAGGTCACCGCGGCAATCAGCACATTGGTGGTAATGGCGTATTCGCCCAGGTGCACGCGGAATTCGGACAGATGCGTGTAGGCCGGGTCGGTAATGGTGATTGATTCGATATTCACTAAAAAGCACAGCCCACGGGTAAGAAACAAACCACCCAGCGTCACAATAAAAGGCTGCAAGCGAAAATACTGGATCAATACCCCCTGGAACGCGCCAAACAAAGCGCCCAAAGCCAATACCAGCGGAATTACTATCCAGATTGGCCAATGGTGGTTTTGCGCCAGCGTGGCGGAAACCATGGTGGTGAGCGCCACCAATCCTCCCACCGACAAATCAATGCCGCCGGAAATGACCACAAAAGTCATCCCGATGGCCACGATCAGCAGAAACGCGTTGTCGATAAACAGATTCAAAAACACCTGCATCGAAAAGAAGCCGCGATAGGCAAACGAGCCGTAGGCAAACATGGCAATAAACAACGCCAGCGTAATCAGCAAGGGCAGGGTGCGCGGGTCAGATAAACGCCCGGTGCGCCAAAGTGGCAGATTCATCGGTCAAGCCTCCAGCGGACGCCGCACCAGCCATTGGCGCAGCTGGTCCGATTGCGTTACGCAAACAATAAACACCACGACCGCTTTAACCACCAGATTGGCTTCGGGCGGCACGCCCAAAGACCAGGTGGTATAGGTCAGAGTCTGGATAATCAAGGCGCCGATGACCGTGCCGATCAAACTGAATTTGCCGCCGCCCAAAGAGGTGCCGCCCAGCGTTACCGCCAGAATGGCATCCAGCTCCATCAGCAAGCCCGCGTTATTGCCATCGGCGCTTTTGACGTTTGAGCTGATCATCAAACCCGCCATGGCTGCGGTCAGGCCGCAAAAGCCATAGACCCACAAGGTAATGGCCCGGGCCTTGACGCCAGCAAAGTAAGAAGCGACCGGATTAATCCCGATAGCGGTAATAAACAAGCCGAGCGCGGTGCGTTGGGTCAGCAGCCACAGCAATAACAACACCGCGGCAACGATAAACAGCGAAAAAGGCAAACCGAACAGATAGCCCGCGCCAAGAAAGAAATAAGGCTGGTAGTAAATAGTGATGATCTGGCCCGAGGTCAGCAATTGCGCAATGCCGCGCCCGGCCACCATCAGAATCAGCGTGGCAATAATCGGTTGCATGCCGACCACTGAAACCAGCGTGCCATTCCATAAACCGCAAATCAGGCCGACCGCCAATGCCGCCAATATCGCCAGTGGCATCGGTACGTTGGAAACATAAACCTCCACGCCGTTTTCCACGTGCATTTGCCCGCCGATCATAACGGCGGCCACGGCGGCGCAAATGGCGACTACTGCGCCGACGGAGACATCCACACCGCGCGTGGCAATCACCGGCGTCATGCCCAATGCCACCAGGGCCAATGGCGAGGCGCGATTCAGGATGTCGATCAGACTGCCAAACAAATGGCCGTCTTTGCTTTCGATATGAAAAAACGTGGCATTAAACGCGCGGTTAACCAGCAACAGCACAATCAACGCAATCAAGGGCAGCGCCAAAGGATGGCGCATCAGGGCGGAGAACCGGGCTCGGGTCATGCGCCACCTCCAGCAATCATATGAAATACCGCGCGTTCATCGGCCTGGCCCGCTTCCAGTTCGCCGATTTTTTCGCGGTCCCGCAATACGGCAATGCGATGGCTGACGCGCACCACTTCGCCCATTTCGGACGAGATAAATAAAATGGCCAGGCCTTTGCGGCACAACGCCAATACCTGATCCATGATTTCGAGCTTGGCCGCGACATCGATACCGCGCGTGGGCTCATCCAGAATCAACATGCCGGGTTCAGTGGCCAACCAACGCGCCAGCAATGCTTTTTGTTGATTGCCCCCGGATAACAAACCAATCGGCTGTTCCGCATCGGGCGTCTTGATGCCTAATGCCTTGATGTATTCATTGGCGATGGCGTCCTGGCGTTTGCGCGATAAAAAGTGGAACAATCCGCGCCGCGCCTGCAGGGCCAGAATAATGTTTTCGCGTACCGACAATTCGGCCACGATGCCTTCTTTTTTGCGATCTTCCGGGCAATAACCAATGCCGTGCTTGATGGCATCGCGCGGCGAATTAAAACGTGCCGCCTGGCCATTGATGTTAACGGCGCCGCTGTCGCAGCGATCCACGCCAAACAACAAACGCGCGGTTTCGGTACGACCGGAACCCAACAAGCCGCCGAGGCCCAGCACTTCGCCAGCATGGATTTCCAGATCCAGATCATGCACCGTGCCTTTATGTCCCATGCCTTGGGTGCTGATAAAGGTTGCGCCCGGTTGCGCCATTTGCGCGGCTTGCGGCTGGGTGAGCGTATCGACGTCAATCTCGCGGCCGACCATTTTGTGGATCAGCTTGAGCTGCGGTAAATCGCCGGTCAGATATTCGCCTTCCAGCTCGCCATTGCGCAGCACGGTAATGCGATCAGAAATGGCATAGGTTTGCGCCAGAAAATGCGTCACAAACAAAATAGCCATGCCACGCGCTTTAAGTTGGCGCAGCAGATTAAACAAGCGCTGGACTTCATCCTCGTCCAGGCTGGAAGTCGGTTCGTCCAGAATCAGGATTTGCGCTTCGGTACTCAAAGCGCGGGCGATGGCCACCATTTGCTGGATGGCAATCGGATAGGAATCCAGCGGCCGCGTGACATCGATTTGCAGCGCCAGGCCACTGAGTAATTTTGCGGCGGCGGCGTTCAAGGTTGGCCAATCAATCCGGCCATTTTTTTGCGGCAGGTTGCCGATATAAATATTTTCTGCCACCGATAAATTGGGGCAGAGATTCACTTCCTGATACACGGTGCGGATGCCTGCCGCCTCGGCCGAGCGCGGGGTGTCTATGGTCAGCGGCGTGCCATTGAGCGTGATCTGGCCGGCATCGGTGGGGTGTACGCCGGTTAACACCTTGATCAGCGTGGATTTGCCCGCGCCGTTCTGGCCCATGATGGTGTGCACTTCGCCCGCAAACAGGCGAAAGGTCACGTCATGCAGCGCGCGAACGCCAGGAAAAGATTTGCAGATGCCCGTCATGGTCAGGATCGGGGCGGCGGAAGCGGGTGCGGCGGCGGTCGTCATGCAAGCTCCTTGGCGCGCGCCTGGAGGGCGCGCGCTTATGCGGACGGGTTCAGGCGACCTGCGCCGCCTGATGCGTCCGATCAGTACTTACGCGAAGGGAAGGTGGCTGCGGCCGTTTCCATCGGGAAGACCGTTTCTTTGGTCACGATGCGCTTGGGCACCGGCTTGCCAGCGGCGACCAGCTTGGCGGTTTCCATCAGTTGTGGCCCCAGCAGCGGGCTACATTCGACCGACACATTCATCTTGCCGGCCATCATGGCCTGGAAGGCGCCCTTGGTGGCATCGAAGGACACAATGATGATGTCCTTACCGGGTTTGAGGCCCGCTTCTTCAATGGCTTGAATGGCGCCGATAGCCATATCGTCGTTATGGGCATACACCACATTGATTTGCTTGCCATGGGCCTTCAGGAAAGCTTCCATCACCTGCTTGCCACCGGCCCGGGTAAAGTCGCCGCTCTGGCTGGCGATCACTTTAAAGCGATCGTCATTCTTGATGATTTCCAGCAGACCGTTGCGACGATCAATGGCCGGGGCCGAACCCACCGTGCCTTGCAACTCGGCGATATTGATCGGGCCAGGCTGGCCTTTGTACTTTTCTTGCAGCCAACGGCCGCCGCGACGACCTTCTTCAAGGAAGTCGGAGCCAATAAACGCGGTATACAGGCTGTCATCGCTGACCTTGACGGCGCGGTCGGTCAGAATCACCGGGATTTTGGCCGCTTTGGCTTCACGCAAGACCGGTTCCCAGCCTGATTCAACCACGGGCGAGAACGCAATCACGTCCACTTTTTGCGCAATATAAGAGCGGATGGCCTTGATCTGGTTTTCCTGCTTTTGCTGCGCATCGGAAAACTTGAGGTCAACGCCGTCTTCTTTGGCGCTGCTCTTGATGGACTCGGTATTGGCGGTGCGCCATTCACTCTCTGCCCCCACCTGGGCAAAACCGAGGACGAGTTTGTCGGCGGCCACCGCCATCGAGCTATACAGCCCCGCGGCAGCCAGTGTGATTACGGCAAGAACTTTCAGTTTTGCAGATCGCATGTCGCTCGACTCCTGTTGAACGCTATCGTGCTGGCTCGTTCTGTGCGCGGCCAGTGTGTATCCGCAAAGTGCGGAATGAGCGGAATCGTGCGTCATGCCAAGGCGGATAGGTATGTTGTTTTCTGCTGTGTTCATGCACATTCCGGACAGGTTGCAGCTTGTTGCGTTGCAGCATGAGATGCCGCTACAACCCGCGCCGTTATTGGCATTGCGGCGGAAACGTTTTAAACGCAGATGGATTAAAGCGGCAGATCGCGGCAGCACCATGCAGAAAACGGTCTGACTGGTCAGGCCGCCGTGTATCGGCTGTGTAGGCGTGGCGACACAATCTGTGGGGCCACTGGCTGGCAGCGGCGTGCGGGTTTTCTTTGCGTAGAAAGCCAACGCGGTCTGGCTTAAAGCAGGGCGCGAGTGGGGGACCATGAAATCAAGCTCATCGCGGTACGCTCAGGGCGTATCGGATCAGCCTCCTGGTGCCTTGTAGCCTCGACCGCCCGATATTCGACGTCGAGGCGTTTTTTTGCCCGGAATTTGTATTGATCGACGATCTGGCCGATGCGCTCGCCCGGATTGCGCCCATAAAAAAACGGCACAAAACACCGGCTGTGTTTTGTGCCGCCACAGGGTTCTTTGCGCAATCAGTGGCGGGTATTGCCACCGCGTGCATTGGGGTTGGCACCGGCATCACCGGTATTACCCTCGCCAAAATGGCGCGCGTATTCTTCGCCGTCGCTGCGTTTGCTTACCGAAGCCGGAATGCTCTCGCCCGCAGCCGGGCTATTCTGGGCGGCGGGGTCCAGTTCTGGCGGGCGGATCTGGTCACGTGGCGGCGCCGGGCCGTATTGATCATCATGATGCGGCGTGGGCTTGCCGATTTCTTTGCCGTGCAACTGGCTGGCGTCGCGCTGGCTACGTTTATCCTGGCCAGTGCTATCGGCGGCGCCGTCCGGGTAATTCGATTCAAAATTGCTCTTGTTATGTTGGTTGGAAGGAATCTGGTCCGCTGCGTGGCGGTTGTCTTTGTGCGGTTCACTCATACTGCCCTCCTTGGCCACCGCGTTAATGCGATGGGGGTTGTCAGGTAGTTTGGCCAGGCGTGCCGCAGGCGGTTATCAGCGGCGGACTGATGTGGCTGTGGGTGGAAACCCTGGGCGTATTCACCATGGCGACTTCCGCGTTCGATTCGTCCGCATCAGCGTGACCCAGCGCCATCCATGCGCAATGGCCGAGCGCCGCCCGGATTGCGCTAGAGTGCCGCTGGCCGCAATACTCGCCATGGCCGGCAAACACAGACTTTGCCGCCCACGCTCAGGCCCGATTTGCACCGAGTAAAACGATTCTGGAGTCCCGTTATGCCACTGCAATGCAAAGCAATAATCACATTCCTCGCGGGCGTATTGGCAGCAGCCCCTGCCTGGGCCGCGCCCGCCGCCTGCGATAACGCTGAGCAAAACCGCCAACTGGTCATCCACTTCTACGACCAGTTTTTCAACCAACACGATATTGAATCGGCGGCAAAACTGGTTGCGCCTGAATACAAACAGCACAATCCCACCGTGCCCGATGGCAAAGCGCCCTTTGTTGACTATTTCACCGGTTTTTTTAAAAAGAACCCGCAAGCCCGTTCACGTATCGTCCGAACGGCGGTCGATTGCGACATGGTATGGATGCACAATGATTCGCGCAGTGGGCCGGATGATCGCGGGCGCGCCATTGTGAATATCTTTCGCGTCAAAGACGGCAAGATTGTGGAGCATTGGGACGTGATCGAGGCCGTGCCGGAACATTCGGCCAACGACAATACAATGTTCTGAAATCTGCAGCGCCGGGTTTGACCCAGCCTGCGGCCCCGCCGAACAAGGCGGTTTATCGCGTTTTAATTGCATCTGAAAAATCTGCGTAAAAGGTTATGCGACTACCCACCACCGCTACCGCTCCGTTTTGTCCAACTGAAGTCAAAGGCAGCATCACTATTGCCGCAACGGCATCTACTTTCTCCAAACTCAAACGTTTTGCCGGGCCGGGTTTATTGGTGGCCATTGGATATATGGACCCCGGCAACTGGGCCACGGATATACAGGCGGGCTCGCAATTTGGCTACGCCCTGTTGTGGGTGGTGGCGTTTTCCAGCCTGGCGGCAATTTTTTTGCAAATGCTGGCGGCACGTCTGGGCTTGATTGCAGGCAAAGACCTCGCGCAAGCCAGTTATGAAAGATACGGTCCGTTTGGCAAAGTGCTGCAATGGATTACCGCCGAAATATCCATCATTGCCTGCGATATCGCCGAAGTGATTGGTTGCGCGCTGGCATTCAAGCTTTTATTCGGCATTCCTTTGGCGTGGGGCATTGTGTTGACGGCCTTTGATACCGTCATCGTATTAGGCATGCAGGGCAAAGGCTTTCGCCAGGTCGAGGCCATTGTGTTGGGTTTGATTTCCACCATGGCGCTGTGTTTTTTAATTCAGGTGATCATGGTCAAGCCAGACTGGCACGCCGTGGCACTGGGGCTGATTCCGGGTAATCCGGGGCATGATCACAAAGACGCCATTATTCTGGCGCTGGGCATCGTGGGCGCGACCATCATGCCGCATAACCTGTATCTGCATTCTTCGGTGGTGCAAACGCGGCGCGTAATCGGCGCGCAATCGGTACACGACGTGGAATCCACCTTGAATATGGTGCGGCTCGATACCTGGGCGGCCTTATTGATTGCCATGCTGGTGAATGGCGCCATTCTGGTATTGGCCGCCACGGCGTTTCATTATTCCGGCCACACCGAAGTGGCCGATATCGAACACGCCTATACGCTGATTACGCCCATTGCCGGCGCGGCAGCCGCCTGGTTATTCGGGATTGCGCTGCTCGCGTCCGGGCAAAGCTCTACGCTCACCGGCACCATCGCGGGCCAGGTCATCATGGACGGCTTTTTTCATCTCAAAATTCCGTGCTACCAACGTCGCTTGATTACGCGCGGTCTGGCGTTGGCACCGGCACTGCTGGGCGTGCTGTGGCTGGGCAACGATTCGGCCGGCAAATTGCTGATCTGGAGCCAGGTATTGCTTAGCTTGCAGTTGCCGTTTGCAATGTGGCCGCTGATCCGTTCGGTGAGCGACCCGAAGGTGATGGGCCGCTACACCATCAATCGGCCGTCACGCTGGGTGGCGTGGGGCTTGTTTGCCGTCATTACCGTCACTAATCTGTGGCTGGTTGACGGGGTCCTGGGCTAACGGCCGCCACTACGGCCAGAGCGGCAGGCCCTCAAGTTGATGAGCCTGCTGCCAGCTCGGGCGCGCCGCCATCCGTGCCGCAAAAGCGGCCAGGCCCGGCCATTGCGTGGCGGGGCGCTGCATATTGCGCGACCAGCGCAGATACATCATCAATTGCAGATCGGCCGTGCTCATCTGTTCGCCCAATAGCCACGGGCCATGCTGTTGCAACTGCTGTTCCAGTTGCGTCCAGAAACCGGCAAAGCGCTGCTGCAAGGCCTCGCGCTGTGCCGGGGGCCATTCGGCCAGCCCCAGATCAGCGGGATAAAAATGCGCGCGGTAGCACGCGCCCAGCGTGGTGGACAGCCAGGTGGTCCAGTACAGCCACTGCGCGCGTTGGGGCGAACCCGGCGCAGGCGCCAGGCCGCTGGCAGGATGGCGCTCGGTCAGCAGCTGCAGCAAAGCCGCTGATTCGCCATACGCCTGGCCGTCCACTACCAGCGTCGGGACCACGCCTTGCGGGTTCAGCGCCAGATAATCCGGGTCTTTTTGCTCGCGCGCGGCAAAGTCGACACGCCGCAGGGTGTACGGCGCGCCGATTTCCAGCAGGGTCTGGTGCACCACCAGACTGGCGCTGCCGGGGGAATAAAACAGGGTGTACATGGGCTGTCCGCTGCAGGGGCAAAGGCCGCTATTTTGCGGGGATGACCCCGCTTTGGCGAGGCCGTTCTGATCTTTTTGCCTGAAGCGCAGCAGCGGCGGGCGGGCCGTAGCCAGGCTTATTGGCGATAGTGCATATCAAGCATGACCATATAAATAAATCCGTGGTCCGTCGGTACCCGGTATGCACCTTTGGCATCCAGCACTTCCGCCGCGATCGCGGTCATATGCCAGCCATCGTGCTGATCTGCAGCCCACAGCGGCACCGTCAAATGCGGTATGCCCGTGTGCGCGTCGCGCACTTGCGTGATTCTGGAACGCACCGGTTCGGCCAGGCTGAAATTAGCCCAGGACCACATCCAGGTGCCGCTCGCAGTCGACAAAGTGCCGACAAATTCCACGTCGGCGATCAGGTCGGGCCGCTCAGCGCCAGAAAAAGTCAGGGTGGCGGCGTGCTGGTCGTAGTCGTACCGCGGATAGCTGGTAAACGCGTACTCGGCGATCAGCGCGGCTTGTCTGGCTGCCAGCCATTGGCCAGATGCGTGCTGCCCGGCGTTCCATGCTTCCAGCTCGGCCTCGTCCAGCGTCAGCACGCTTTCCGCCTTGAGCTCGTTGTAGCAGCTGCTGCATACCATCTGAATGTCCGCAGTGGCTTCGTTGCTCTCGTCCCAGCCGCCTGCCTGCAAAAATGCGGCGTCGCATTCCGCGCACCAGGCGTCGGGCCACGGCTGGTCAGGCGTGGGGTACTCGCAAGCCCAATGCTGCCGTGGCTGCGCCAGTAAATGCTGGCAAATAAATGCCGCGTGGGCATGGCCGTGCCGGTCGCACTCGATGTGGTCAGAGGCGGCGGTGTCTGCGTTGTGCCCGGGTTCGTGGCTCATGGTCTTTTTCCAGAGTGCGGTAGTGTGATGGGGGGGCGGCAGCGTAAAGCAACACCGCGGCCTGTTCTGATTTGGGGGGATTGCGCGTCGGGGCATAGCTCCGCCCAACACTGTGCTGAGGCGGTATTTTGTTGATGACGGCGCAGGGTGGCAAGGTTGGCTGGTGCTATTGCAGCTTTATTGCATACGCGCTAAAAACGAGTGCAATCAAGTCATTTGAAATAATTAAAAAAATAATTCATCCAGCCACCGATCTGCCGTTAAAGCATTTTTATGCATTAGATATATAAAACCAGAACAGCAGACGAGCTTCAGACTCGCCAAACCCGCTCTCCGTGCTTTTTCCGTCTTTGGACCAAGGAGTAGTGGTGATGGGCAAACCCAGTCAATTCGTAGCAAGGCATTTGCATTTATCAGGCGTTTTCCGCGGGCCGCTTTTATGGTTTGCGCTATTCATATTTTGCAGCGGCGTTGCTCAGGCAACGCCAACCACCTGCATAGGCACGGTCGCGGACAGCTATACCCCGGGCCTGACCAATACCAGTCAATTGATACATCGCACCACCATTACCGATTACCCCAGCTGTACCGAATTGTTGCCGCTCTGGTCGGGTACCGCGCACGGGGAATCGATTTTTGATTCGCAAATGAGTTGTGAAGAACTCGAATTGCCTGGTGGCAGCCCAATCGGCAATAAAACGCTGACCTGGAGCGATGGCGAAACCAGTGTCTGGAATGGACCGGCGCCTCTGGTTACCCGGGTTGATAACAATACGGTCATCGTGCGCACGTCCACGGTATTGAGTGGGCGATATCTGGGGAAAACAGTGATCGAAACGCTGGTTTATCCCAATCTGCAAATCGATGCCTGCGCCACCAATGGCGTTACGCAGCTCAATGGGGTTGCCACCATGGTGATTCAATAAGTGCCTGATTGCGCGTCGTTTTGAGGCAAGCAAAACGGGCATGCAGGGGTGCAATCCATCACCGGCGGCGGGTAACGCGCCGGTGATTTTTTTGCACGCCGCCCCGTATTCAGCGCACCCGCCGCAGCAGCCCGCGCGCTGATTTCCATTTGTGCAAATGCAGTTTTGCGGTTTATCTTAAAAACGTCTCGCCTCGTGCCAGGCAGCCACGCGCCCGTCCTTTTCACCGACCGCCTGGAGGCCCTCGATTTGAAGTTTTTGCCTTTGCCGCTGCGTTTTTTCTTGCCACTGCTGTGTGTTTTGCTGCTGGCTGCCTACATTACCGTTCCCATCGTCGACCAGCTTACCCTGCGCTGGTTTGTCAAAGATCTGGACACTCGCGCCAGTCTGATCACCACCACCTTCAGCGAAAGCATGGGCGATACCTCGGTGCCAGAACGGCCCGCCCACGCGCAAACCTTGCTGGACCGTATCGTCAGTGACGAACGCGTGCTGGGCGCGGGCATCTGCACCGCACAAGGCGCGTGGAGCGTACGTTCGCTGGGCTTTCCTGCCGCCGGTTTTGATTGCGCCACGCTGGCGCAACTGGCGCAAAAACAACCACCACTGGCGCATCTGCCGTATGGCCTGGCGCATGTGGCCGTGCTGCCATTAGCCGTCGATCAGAGCGGCGAGCAGCTGGTCTTGCTGCACGATATGAGCTTTGTTGAACGGCGCAGCCAGATCACCCGGCAATATCTGATCGTGCTGTTTGTGGTGCTGGGCAGTGTGATTGCCTTGATTACGCTGGTGATTGCGCAACTGACCTGGCGGGGCTGGCTGGCCGGGGTGCAGGCCCTGTTGCGCGGTGAGGGTCTGGTGCGGCCGTTTGGCGGCATGGGCAATCGTGAGCTGATGCCAGTGGTGGAAGAATTGCGCGGCATGTTGCGCGAACTGGAAGACCAGCGGCGCGTGCTGCATCGCGCCAGCAATATCTGGACGCCCGAGCGTTTGCGCAGCTTGCTCAAGAGCGATTTGCGTGGCGACGAAATCATCGTGGTTTCCAACCGCGAACCGTATATCCATGAGCACAAGCCGGAAGGCGGCATCAAGATCAATCGGCCCGCCAGCGGGCTGGTTACGGCGGTTGAGCCGGTGATGCGGGCGTGTTCCGGCATCTGGATTGCGCATGGCAGCGGCAGCGCCGACCGTGACACCGTCGACAAGCTGGACCAGGTGGCGGTGCCGCCGGAGGACCCCAGCTATCAGCTCAAACGGGTCTGGCTGACCGAGGCCGAAGAGGCCGGTTATTACTTTGGCTTTGCCAACGAAGGCCTGTGGCCCTTGTGCCATATCGCGCATGTGCGGCCGGTGTTTCGGGCCAGCGATTGGGAACACTATCGCGCCGTGAACCAACGCTTTGCCAATGCCGTGGTGAGCGCCGCGCGCACCGAAGACCCGGTGGTGCTGGTGCAGGATTATCACTTTGCGCTGGTGCCGCGCATGGTGCGCGAGAAGCTGCCGCGCGCCACCATCATCACCTTCTGGCATATCCCCTGGCCCAATAGCGAATCGTTCAGCATTTGCCCGTGGCGCAGCGAGATAGTCGATGGCTTGCTGGGTAGCACCATTCTTGGCTTCCACACGCCGTATCACTGCAAGCATTTCACCGAAACCGTCGACCATTTGCTGGAAGCCAATATCGAGCAAGAGCATTCCACCATCACTTATGGCGGGCATCAGACGCTGGTCAAAAACTATCCAATCTCGATTGCCTGGCCGGAAGGCAGCATGCCGCCGGTCGAAGCGTGTCGGCAGGAATTACGCGAGCGGATAGGCGCGGATGCCAACCATCTGATCGCTATAGGGGTGGATCGGTTTGATTACACCAAAGGCTTGATCGAGCGCGTCAGCGCGGTGGCGGCGATGCTGGAGCAGCATCCGGAACTGGTCGGGCGATTTAGCCTGGTGCAAATCGCCGCGCCCACTCGCAGTTCGCTCGATGAATACCGCACCTTTCAGGAACGGCTGGACAAACGGGTGCATGAAGTCAATGCGCGCTTTGGCCAGCCAGGCTATCAGCCGGTGCATCTGTTTGCCAGCCACCACGATGCCATTACCCTGCAACGCTATTACCGTGCCGCCGATGCCTGCATGGTGACCAGCCTGCATGACGGCATGAACCTGGTGTGCAAGGAATTCATTGCCGCGCGTGACGATGAACGCGGCGTATTGTTGCTCAGCCGCTTTGCCGGGGCAGCCGACGAATTGCCCGATGCGCTGATCATCAATCCTTATCACATTGAAGACACCGCATCCGCTTTGCACGATGCACTGACCATGTCCGACGCCGAACAGCGCGACCGCATGCGCAGCCTGCGTTCTACCGTGCAACACAACAATGTGTATCTGTGGGCGGCCGATATGCTGGCCGATGCGGCGCGCACCCGCTTGCGCGAGCGCATCGAGGCGCGTATCTCGGCCAATCGCAAGGAATCGTAAATGCGTTATTTACTGAATACCGCCGGCTTGCAGGAAATGAAGCAAGCCATCGCGCGCCAGCCCTTGTTGGTGTTTGATTTCGACGGCACGCTCGCCCCCATCGTGCCCCTGCCTGACAACGCCTATGCGCCCACGCCGGTCAGCAGTGCCATGCGACGTCTGTGTGCGATTGCGCCGGTCGCCATCGTGACCGGCCGCAGCATTGCCGATGTGACGGCGCGGCTGGGTTTTGTGCCGCAATACATTATCGGCAATCACGGCGCGGAAGGCATGGCCGGCGTCGATACGCCGGCACTGGAACAGGTGATGCAGCGCTGGCAAATCCAGATCGATGCCTTGCCTTTGCCTGATGGCGTAACGCTGGAACGCAAACGCTTTTCGCTCAGCCTGCATTACCGCTTGGCCCGTGACCGCGAAACCGCGCAGGCGGCGGTGCTGCAACTGGCGCGATCGCTGGATCCGGCACCCGATCTGATCGGGGGCAAATGCGTGCTGAATCTGTTGCCTCCGGGCGCGCCGAATAAATATGCGGCTATCCAGTATTTGCTGGCCCAAGCGGGCCGGGCTGAGGCGCTGTTTATTGGCGACGACGAGACCGACGAGATTGCTTTCCGCCAAGCCCCGCCCACATGGCTCACCGTGCGGGTGGAGCAGGCGGATCAGTCCGCCGCGCGCTTTTATCTGGGCCACCAAAGCGAGATGGCGCATCTGATCCAGATTATTGAAGAACAATGGCGCGGCGCCGTCGGCGCTGGCTGAGCGATTCCGGCACCTCAGCCAACAAAGCACACCATGCGGCGGCGTACTTCCAGCGGATGCGGCACCACCTGTGCCGCCATGCCATACACGCTCATCATCGCAGCGGGCGTCAGTACCACTTCGGGCGCGCCGTGGCCCACCACGGTGCCAGCCGCCAGCAGCAACAAACGATCACACCACTGCGCGGCCAGGTTGACGTCATGCAGGATCACCAGCACCGCCAGTTGCTCGTCGCGCGCCAGACGCGCCACGGTGTGCAGCAGCAACCACTGGTGTTTGGGATCAAGGCTGGCGGTGGGCTCATCCAGCAACAGGGCGCGATAATCGCCAGCCGATTTGTGCGCCAATACCTGGGTTAACACGCGGGCAAACTGGATACGTTGTTGCTCGCCGCCCGACAGTGCGCTGTAACGACGCGATGCCAGATGGCTGGCGTCGGCCAGTTGTAGCGCGCGATCGATCAGTTGTTCCAGTTGTGCCGGGCTGACTTCAGGAAAAGGATAAGCACCGGTGCCGACCACCGCGCGCACGGCTAATTCGAAAGCCAGCGACGGGGATTGTGGCAACACCGCGCGACAGCGTGCTTGTTCGCCCGGCCGCGTGGCCGCCAGCGGCTTGCCCTGCAAAGTCAGGCTGCCCGACAAAGCGGGTAATTCGCCCGCCAGCGTTGCCAACAAGGTGGATTTGCCCGCGCCGTTGGCACCCAGCACGCCGGTCACCGAGCCGGGCTCGAGCGCGAGCGTGACATCGCGCAGCACGGCCACACCCTGCCGCCCACAGCAAAGTTGTTCAGCGCGCAGCATCAGCGCGTCCTCCGCGTCAGCATCCATAAGAAGAATGGCCCGCCGATCAGGCTGGTGACGATGCCGATGGGCAGCTCTGCTGGAATGACCGCGACGCGTGCCAGCCAGTCCGCCAGCGACAAGGCAATCGCGCCCGCCACCCAGGTGTGTGGCAACAGCCAGCGATGGTCAGCCCCCAGACTCAGCCGTACCAGATGTGGCACCACCAGCCCGACAAAGCCGATCACGCCGGTAGCCGCCACCAAGGGGCCGACGATCAACGCCACCAGCACAATCAAGCGGCGGCGCAATGGGTTCAGCGCAAACCCCAGATGCTGTGCTTCACGCTCGCCCAACAGCAAGGCGTTGAGGGCGCGCCATTCGCGCAGAAGCAACAGGCTCAATCCGAGCGTCCACGGGCCGAGAAAGGCCAGCTGCGTCCAGCTGGCACCGGCCAGGCTGCCCATATTCCAGAAGGTCAGGCTGCGTAATTGCGCGTCGTCGGCCACATAAGTAAACAGCCCGATCACGCTGCCGCAGATCACATTGATGGCCACGCCAGCCAGCAACAAGCTGCTCATGCCGGGCCGCCGTTGCCCCAACTGGTAGCACAGCGCGGTGGCAAGCAGGCTGCCGATAAAGGCGGCTGGCGTCAGCCAGAACAGGCCGGGCGCACCCAGTACGATGGCGGCCACCGCACCTAAGGCGCCGCCTGAGGCGATGCCGATCAGGCCGGGCTCGGCCAGGGGGTTGCGAAACAGCGCCTGCATCGCCGTGCCGGTGATGGTCAGACCGCCCCCGGCAACGATGGCGAGTGCCACGCGCGGCAAGCGGATCTGCAGCAACACATTGCGCCACAGCTGTTCTTGTGCGCTCAGATCGTGCGCCAGTAACAAGCGGGGTAAAGCGCTGAGCGGAATCGCCACCGCACCATGTGCGGCAGCAACCAGGGTGAGCAGCAGCAGGCTGCACACAGCAACGCCCAGCCACACGGCTGGGCGCGGCCGTGTGCGCGCCGGGTGCATAAGGAGTGCGGTCGTCATGCGCTTAATTGCTGGCGGTGGTCGGGGCGTCGAGGCCGTTTTTCAACGTCTTGAGCGCCTCGGGCAAACGTGGGCCAAAGCCCAGCAGCAATAAATCATCCATCACCACCACGCGACCATTGCTTGCGGCGGGCGTGCCCGCCACGCCGGGCAAGGCCATAAAGCGCTGCAAGCCGCCCGAGGCATCGATCGACATGCGGGTGGTGACGATGGCGTCCGGTGCCAAGGCCAGCGCGGCTTCGGCCGACAACGGTTTGTAGCCGCTCTGTGCAGCCAGCACATTGCGCGCGCCGGCCAGGGTCAGCATCGCATCGGCGGTTGAATCCTTGCCCGCGCCTTCGAGCTTGCCGCTGCGGTTCATCACAAACAGCGTGCGCACATTGCTCGGTCGGGTGGTTTGCGCCGTCACTTGCTGGCGGATACGGGCGACCATCTGGCCGCCGTTATCGGGCAAGCCCAAGGCGCTGGCCACGCCTTGCACGCGTTGTTCCAGCGCATCCAGCGTGGCAGCGCCCGGCAGAACGGTGACTTTGATGCCCAGTTGCTTCAGCTGCGCCAGCGCAGCAGGGGGCCCGGCCTGATCGGTGGCGAGCACCAGGTCAGGATGCAAAGCCACCACGCCTTCCACCGAAAACGCGCGGTAATAGCCCACCTGCGGCAATCTGGTGGCGGCGGGCGGATACAGGCTGGAGGCGTCATCACCCACCAGCCGATCCCCGGCATTGAGGGCGTAAATGACTTCGGTCAAGGGCCCGCCCAGACTGACCACGCGCTGTGGCGGCGCGGCAAGGGCGGTCAGGCTGCTCAGGCAAAACAGGATAGACAGCAAGGATTTCATCGCGATTCTCGGGAGTGGGGACGGAGCGGCCTTACGCGGCCAGCGGCTGCGCGCACAGATCGGTGAGCAGGGCGCGCCACGCCGGTAGCTCGGGCTGGCCCGGTTTGCGCACGCCAAAGAACTGCACAATCAGCTCACCGCTGGCGTTGTAGATTTCCAGTGAAGTCACCCAGCCATCGCGCGTCGGTTTGTTGACCACCCAACTGCTGTGGATGGCCGTGGTCTGCAAATGCAGATTGAAAGTGGGATCGAGTACGTTAAACCATGGGCCGGTGCGCAGCAGTTTCTGCACCGGGCCGCTGTGGATCTGCACGATGCCGCGGTTGCCGACAAAGCACATGATGGCGAGGCCGGTGTCGGCCGCGCGTTGCAGCAGCGTCTCGACGGCGTCATTGGCCACGCGCTGGGCCAGATCGGCGCCTGCGGCCTGCAAAGCGCCCAGACGTGACAGCTTGAATTTGCGCAACATCGGGAAGAACGCATGCGTGTCGTCCAGCGCCAGCCACGCATTCCGCACGGCGCCGGCGTCGGCGGCCACATGCGCTTCTTCCGCCACCGGCAAGGCGCTGAATTGCGGCACGCTGCGTTCGTGCTGGCCAAAGGCGGCGAGCAGCGCGGCCCAGGCGGCGACGTCGGTTTCGTCGGTGCGATACACCTTGTGCACCGCGCTACCATCAGCGGCAAAAAACTGGATGCTGTCGCGGCCGTGCGCCGGATCAGTCACATGCCAGGCGAACTGCCAGCAATTGAAGAACAGGCGCAAATCAATATCCGGCCCCAACACCATGCCGACCGCACCTTCGGCGTGGATGTCTTCATAGCGGCCGTGACGTTCGTGCACACAAGCATCGTTGCGCGATAGCGCCAGTACCCGGCCCAGCGTGCCCAGCTGTTTTAACAGTGTTTGCGCGCTGCCTGCTAATGGCTGCGACTGCACGCCGCATTGCGCCGCGACCAGCGCGGCTTCGGTTACGCCCAGCTTGCTGGCCAGATCGCGGATACGCAGTCGCGGTTCAGCCGCCACCAGCGCGGCATAGCGGCTGTGTAGTTCGGCGGCAAACTCGGTGTAGCTCGGGGTGGCGACAGTGGTTTCGGTCATGAGATGTCCTTGGATAAAAACGCCGCCCGGCCGTCCCGCTGGATGAGAGCGGGTGCACGGCGGGCGGCGGCGCGCGGTTGCTTATGGATGGCGCGCGGTTGACTGAGGGAGTGCGGGCCTAGAACAGATAGTTGGCCGAAACGCGGAAACTGCGGCCCGGTTCGGTATAGCGGTCGATGGCCGGGTTATTGGCTTGTAGCAAGGTGCCCGGGCCGCCATTGCTGGTCTGGCGGGTCTGGCTATCCCAATATTTGTGATCGAACAGATTGAATACGCCAGCCGACAAGCGCAGATCTTTGGCCAGCACATACCAGCCGGTGAAGTCGATGACGCCATAACCAGGCGCCTGGTAGAGGGTGTCGGCCGAAACGTGTTTCTTGGCGCTGGCCGTGGTGAAGGTGCTGTCCACGCCCCATTGTTCGCGGGCGTAACCCACGTTGAACACGGCTTTGAACGGGGCTACCGAATCCAGCCATTCATCATCGGTCTCGTTGCGACCCACCGTGTACGCCAGCGTAGCGTTGCTGTGCCATTGCGGCCAGAACACCCAATGCCCGGCGATTTCGGTGCCGGAGATACGCGCTTTGCTGATGTTGACGTTCTGGAATACCCCCGCCGGATAACCCGCGATCCAGCCGCTGTCGCCCTGGCTGAGCGTGACCTGCTCAATAAAGTTGTGATAGCGGTTGTCATAGACCGTGGCCGAGCCGCCCAGATCATCGGTGCCCCAGCGGGCCCCGAATTCCACGCCCGAGCTGGTCTCCGGCTTCAGATCCGGATTGGCCACCAGGGTGTAGCCGAAGGCGGTATTGGTAAACTGGCCGTTGACTTCCACCACCGTGGGCGCGCGAAAGCCCTGGGCGTACTGGCCAAACAAGGTGAGATGCTCGGCTGCCTGATAGCTGAGCAGTATTTTGGGCGACCATTTGCTATCGCTCTGATCCTTGGGCGCTATGCCGGCCCCGGCTGCAATTTGTGCGGCCAACACCGCATCTACTTCCGGGTTCTGTTCATAGCGGTCGTAACGCAGGCCAGGCGTCAGGGTAAAACCACGGCCCAGACCGATTTCATCCTGGGCAAACACGCCCCATTGCGACGCGGTGGTCACCGGTACGGTTCGCACATTGATGGTGGACGAAGCGGGCGTACCGGCGGCGAATTCGGTGGTTTTACTGCGCCACCATTCGCCGCCCAACACCAGTTGCTGCGATACCGCGCCATCGATGTTTTTAACCAGCTGGCCATTCAGGCCATACATGTCTTCCTGGTATTGGCCATCGCGCTGATAGTTGGCAGCGGTGGTACGCACCTGGTAACGATGCTGATCGCTGTCCAGTTGCTGCCACCAGGCGCGTGCACTGGCGCTGTCAAAAAAATGCGCGTTATCGGGGGCGGTGTAGTCGTACTCCAGCGAAACGCGTTTGCGCGATTGCACGTCTTCGGCGCGACTGGATTTGATGGCGCTGGTCAGATCGCTGTACATGTCCGAATCGGTGCTGGTGTGGCGGTATTCGCCAGTCAAACCCAGCTTGTGCCCGCCATCAAAGTAATGCTGCAGCTTGCCCAGAAAGTTTTCGCTGGATGAATCTTGCGGATCGGGTTCGGTGCGATTGCTGCCGGTGCCACCGGTCTCGCCTTTGTTGTCCATCTCATGGCCTTTGCGCCCGCCCACTTGCGCTAGCCAGAACGTGCCCGGCGCCGCTTCGCCCGCCACGGTGCCGCGTGCGCCGTAGCTGTTGTCAGCGCTGTCGTAATCAGCATCGATGCGCCCGCCAAACTTTTTGCCGCCCTTCAGCAAATCAGTCGGGTCCAGCGTGCGCAAGCCGACGATGCCGCCCAGTGCGGACGAGCCATACAGCGTGGAGCCAGGGCCGCGCACGATATCGATGGCCGCCAGCGAACCAAAGTCGACCATGTCCTGGCCGATAAAGGTGTCGCGGCCCGAGAACGAAAAGGTGTCCGGCAGCCGTATGCCATCCACCAGCATCAGGATGCGGTTGCCTTCGAGGCCGCGGATATTGATGTTGGTGGCGCCGTAACGCGGCTGTTTGTTGATGCTGACGCCCGGCTCGGCGCGATTGCCAAGGTCGGTAAAGTCGCGGATGAATTGCTGGTCCAGCTCGGCGCGGTCGGTGGTGGTCACCGACGGCGGCAGTTCAGCCAGCGTTTTATCAGTGCGGGTGGCGGTGACCACCACCGGCGACAAGGCGCTGTCGCTCGCTGCGGCTGCCGTGCTGGCGGCGCTGGCCACGGTGTCGGCCGTGGCGGCGTGAGCAAAGGCGCTGCTAAGCGCGCACACCATTAAGGTCAGCGCCGCCGCGACGGGGCGATGCGGAATTCGGTTCATGCCAGTTTCCTTGAGCGTAGAGACGCACCCGTCAAACCTTCGAGCAAGGTAATAGATGACGGTAAGGTCTCGGCGCGGCTGGCTGGCTTGTGCTGCGGGCAGCACAAATAAACGCGGCTGGCTGGCGTGCGCGGTTTGTGATTGTTATGGGTGGTTATGGAAAGCGCTGATCAGGGCCGGGCCTACTTGGTCAGGATCAGCTTGCTCTGTCGCGTCTCGCGCAGTGTGTAGCGCACACCGTTGTGTTCGATCACCACCGAATGACCCGCATGCAGCAGATCACGGCTATTGATGACCGGCGTGTGCTCGACCCCGTGGCTGACTGCAGACGGAGCGGGCGTGGGGGACGGGTGAGGGCGACGGGTATCCATGCGGCAGAATATAAACGAGAACCGTTCTCATCTGCAAGGCGTTATATCAACAGCAGCCGACAAGCGCTTGCGCCAGCTGCAAGCGCCGGCCGGGCCGGCTTGCGCTGTTAGCGGCGCAGCGGCACAAAATTGAATTCAGCCAGCAGCGCGTCCACCAGCCGTTGCGAGACGTGGGCGGCGTCGGCTTTGCTGAGCGGGCTGTCGGAGCGGCGGATATTGCGTTCCAGCAGCCCGGTGAGCTGGTTTTCCGGGCTGACGCCGCTTTCCGTCAGCGGCTGCTTGGCCACCCAGGCAAAATCGCCAATGATCGAGGCATAAACTTGCGGCGGTTGCGGGCCGGTGGGTTGTTTGTCGTCGGCCAACAAACCGCGCATCACGGCCTGGCGTAGCCCGGTGCGCAGCGTAATCAAATCGCTTTCAAGAGCGACAGGTTTGCTGGCTTCGGTATGGGCGGCATGCGCCGCAGGTAAGGCGGCCACCGCGTCGCGGAATTCATCCAGCGCGCTGAGCACATGCGCTTGCGGCACGTTATCAAACAAGAACAACAGCGTGCGTTCGCGCCGTTTAAGCGCGACGGACACGGCGTTGGTGCCCGCGCGGTTATAGACTTCCAGCGTGATGCCGAGCGGCAGTTTAACGGTTCTGGTTTTCATGTAAAACACCCCTTGCGACGCGACACAATGCCGTGGACGGCAAATTTATAGTGATGGCCGTGCACGCCCGGACGCGCACACGCTGTCTAGTTTAGACAGCTATGTGCAGGCTTGTCGCGTGGTTTATATTGCAGCCAGCGACATGCGGGATGTTTACAACAGATTTACAACTCGCGCTCGGCGCGGCTGGGGTCTTGCTGCCATACGTACAGAATACGCAGCGATTTGCCGATACGCTGGGCGCGCTCCAGCCATGCATCGGCCAGCGCTGGCGCCAGCATTTCGTGCACCGTCTGCGTGAACAGCGCCAACCAGATGTCCAGCAGCGCCGGGGTGAAGCCCGCAGCCAGATGGCGCTCGGTGACTTCGTAGCGATGCCCAAGGTAACGCTCGCCGCCCAGCGTGACCCACCAGAAGTGCGTGAGGATATCCAGATGATGCGGCCAGTCACTCACGCGCCTGAACGGCACGCCCAGTTCGGGATGCGTGCGCACGCGGCTATAAAATTCGGTGACCACGGCGCGGACTTGCGCCTGGCCGATCTGCTCGGCGACGGCTTGCATAAAAGAGAACTCGATACGGGTTGCAAACAAGCCCGCACCAGACAAGCCGCGCGGGCCAGCCGGATTTAAAAGGATGCGGCGGCCCGCGAGCAAGCGTAATACCTGGCAATCAGCCCAACGGCGCGGGGTGCCGTGGGCGAGCCTGCTTAGGGCAGTGGTTTGCGAAAGCTGATGGCCATGCGATTCCAGGTGTTGATGCTGCCTATCAGCAAGGTCAGATCGACGCGTTCGGCTTCAGAGAAATGCGTGGCCAGATCGTCGTACAGCTTGTCAGTCACTGGCTGGGTGGCAATGCGGGTCAGTGCTTCGGTCCATGCCAGCGCGGCACGTTCACGGTCAGTAAACAGATGGGTCTCTTGCCAGACGCAGACCGTGGCCAGGCGGCGCTCATCTTCGCCGCCTTTGCGTGCGTCAGCCACATGCATATCCACGCAAAAGGCGCAGCCATTGATTTGCGAAGCACGCAAGCGCACCAGTTCAGCCAGTGATTTTTCGATGGTCGATTTGGCCAGATATTGCTCAACCGCACTCTGGGCCATCACGGCGGCGGAATTGGCTTTGTAGAAGTTAAGGCGTTCAGACATGGCAGGCTCCAGGGGTGGGTGAGAATCTGAGCGCCAGCTTAGGCCGGGACGTGGTCGGCATAAATCGCCAATTTGTGGCGTTTTCAGGTGACCACTGGCATGCGCTCACGCAAGGCCTGTTCCAGCCGGGTCAATGCGGCGTCGATGCGGCAGACGTCGATTTCGCCATAGCCAAACAACAAAGCCGGTTGCGCCGGGCTGTCGGCATAAAAATGGCGTGTGCCGTACAAGCCGACCTGCACCGCATCGCCGCAGGCAATCACTGCGTCTTCGTCGATGCCGGGCCGCAGCAACGCCGTCATGTGGATGCCAGCCATGGTCACGATAGGCCTGAACCACGGTGCCAGTGGCCCACTCAGATGGCGGATCAGCATGGCGCGTCGCGCTTGATACAGCTTGTGATTGCGGCGCAAATGGCGGGCAAATTCGCCATCGAGCATAAAGCGCGCAAGTGCCGCCTGGGTGAGCGAGGCGCTGTGCCAGTCGCTCAGTTGCTTGGCCTTGATCAGCGCCGCTGCCAGCGACTGCGGTGGCACCAGATAGCCCACGCGCAATTCCGGAAAGATGGTTTTGGAGAAGGTGCCGACGTAGGCGACCAGACCCGCGCGATCCAGACTCTTCAGCGCATCGAGCGGCCGGCCTTCAAAGCGGAATTCGCCGTCATAGTCGTCCTCCGCAATCACTGCGCCGCTCCGTTGCGCCCATTCCAGCAAGGCGATGCGCCGATCCAGGCTGAGCGGTACGCCCAGCGGAAATTGATGCGATGGCGTCACATACACCAGGCGCGCCTGGTCGGGCAGGGCATCCACGCGCATACCTTCGGCATCCACCGGCACACTGATTACGCGCGCGCCCACGGCATTAAAACAAGCACGCGCCGGGGCGTAGCCGGGCTCTTCCATAGCCACGATATCGCCCGGCTGCAACAGCACGCGTGCCAGCAAATCCAGCGCCTGTTGCGCCCCTTGCGTAACGATCACGTCTTGCCAGCTGCAGGCCACCGCGCGATTAAAGCCAAGATAACGCGAGATGCCCAGGCGCAGTTCCTGCTCGCCGGCTGGGTCGTGATAACCGCCGCGTCCGCGTGCCTGCAAGCGCAAGGCGTGGTTCATGCAGCGTCGCCACGGCTCAAACGGAAAGCGCGATTTATCAGTCACCCCGCCCATAAAATCATCGGCATGTAGCGAGCGCGATTGCAGCGCCAGCGCCGGGGGCATGGCCTGCCAGACTGGCGATGGCCGCGCCTGCTGCGGCGCCGCCTGGGTTTGCGGCAGCCGTTGCGGGCCGTCGGCCACAAACGTGCCGTGGCCCGGCTTGCTGAGTAAAAAACTTTCGGCCAGCAAACGCTCGAACACATCCAGCGTGGTTTTACGCGATACCCCCAGCTGCGTTGCCAGATCGCGCGTGGACGGCAAGCGTTCGCCGGGCGGCAGGCGGCCGTCGAGGATGGCGCTGCGCAATTGGCGATAGATCTGGCCCGACAAGTCAGTGCGGCCGTGCAGGCTAAGGTGGAGATCCATGCGTTGAGTGACGTCAGTAAAGCGTGGCAAGGCCGCTATGTTAGCGCGACATCGCGACGACGGTTTTTGAATTTGCAAGCGCTTTCGACCTTGCGCCGCCGCAAAAAAGCTGTAGCAAAACAATCACATTGGCGCATTTGCGACCGGAGGCTCGGTTTGCGCGTTTGTATCAATAACCCGCAAGCCACCTTCCATCGGGCGACAGATGCGTAAGCTGTTTGCATTTGCGACATTCGGCCTTGCCCGGCGTTCTGCGCCCCGGTGCGCCGTCAGAAGCGTCCGGCCAGAACCCATCGCCGCGACAAGGTACAAACTGGCCCTTGCCGCACCCCAGACCTCTGCACCTGGAGACCACGATGAGCCTGATGACCCTGGACCAGTTTCCTGAGCAAGAACGCACTGCGTTTGAAGCCATTTGTCGTGAGTTCGGCTTTGAGCCACATGACTTTGTGGTCAGTGCCGATGCGCATTTTCCCGACACCCTGTGTGACGGTATCGAGGTGGTCACGGTGTTGCGTGACCGAGGTTTTCAACAATATCGACCGCCGGAGTGGATTGCTGAATTCCACGATTCGCTGGCCCATGGCGAATTTGGCGCACCCAGCGTCCAGCATTGAATGGCGTGGGGATGAGCGGGTGGGGCGTACTTATGCACGTGCGCCCCGGCCCATGTAAAATCCCGCCGCATGAACCCGCATCTTGTCCTTCCGCATGCCAGCTGGCCCGATCCGGCCCTGCAATCGCAAATCAGCGCGCAATTACAACTTCCTGCCCTTGCCACCCTGTTTGGCAAAGGCCAACGCCAGTCCGTGCCCGCGCAAGCGTGGTCGAGCTGGCTGCATATGCAATTTGGCAGCGCCGCCGCCGCACCCTTGACCTTGGCGCTGGATCTGCCCGATGCCGCGCCCGGCTACTGGCTGCGCGCCGACCCGGTGCATCTGCACGTGGGCCGCGATCAACTGAGCCTGCAGGATGCCCGCACGCTGGATATCAGCCAGAACGACGCCAACGCGCTGGTGCTGGCATTGAATGGTTTGTTTAAACAGGATGGCTGGACTTTTCATGCCCCGCATCCCAACCGTTGGTATTTACAGCTGGCGGCTGACCCGCAATTGCAGTTCACCCCGCTGGATGAAGTGATCGGCCTGAATATCGATCCGTTTCTACCGCGCGGCCCGGATGCCATGAACTGGCATCGCGCACTGAATGAACTGCAAATGCTGCTGTACACCCACGCGACCAATGATGTGCGTGAGGCTTTGGGCAAGCTCAGCATCAACAGCATCTGGCTGTGGGGCGGCGGCGCGTGGCCGATGCCCGCTTTGCCTCAACAGACCGACCGCGTGGTGTGGAGCGACGACGACATCGTGCAAGGACTGACTCGTGCCAGCGGCGGCACCGCGCTGGCCATGCCGGCGGGCGCGCAGGATTTGCCAGCGCGGCCGGGCCTGGTCATTGTCGACAGCCTGGCCGCGGCGGTCCGCGCTAACGATGCGCAAGCCTGGTATGCCGCGTGGCAAGCGTTGGAGCAGCACTGGTTTGCGCCGTTGCTGGCCGGTTTGCAGGAGGGCAGTGTCAGCAGCGTGACCCTGACCGCGCCCGATGCGGGCTGGCAAGTGCGCACCGACGCCAGCCTGCGGTGGCGCTTCTGGCAAGGCAAACGCCTGCCGTTTTAATACCGTCCGCGCGCGCGACGCGTGTTGTTCCGATTGTTTGTGTTGCACCCAACCTGGTCTGCCATGCCCCGAATCCAGCCCCGTTCCATTCCTGCCGAGCTTGAGGCCCGCTTGCTGCAAAGCGGCCTGTCGGCGCTGGAAGCCCGCTTGTACGCCGCTCGCGGCATTAGCGAACCCACCGATCTGGAACACGAACTGGCGCGCCTGCTGCCCTTTGCCGGCCTGAAAGGCATAGCCGAAACCGCGCGCCGCCTGGCCGACGCCATCGCCGCGCAAGAGCGCATTCTGATCGTGGCCGATTACGACGCCGACGGCGCCACGGCCTGTGCCGTAGCCATGCGTGGCCTGGGTTTGTTGGGCGGCATCGTCGATTTTGTGGTGCCCAATCGCTTTGAATACGGCTACGGCCTGACCCCCGAAATCGTGGCGCTGGCCGCGCAAAAAAACCCGCATCTGCTGGTGACCGTGGATAACGGCATCGCCAGCGTGGCCGGTGTTGCCGCCGCCAAGGCGCGTGGGATCGATGTGCTGATTACCGATCACCATCTGCCCGGCGACGCGCTGCCGGACGCCCTGATCGTCAACCCGAACCAGCCCGGCTGTACTTTTGCGTCGCGCAATCTGGCGGGCGTGGGCGTGATGTTTTACGTGCTGATGGCCTTGCGCGCCGAAATGCGCCAACGTGGCGTGTTTGCCGACCAGGCCGAGCCCAACCTGGGCCAGTTGCTCGATCTGGTGGCGCTGGGCACGGTGGCCGATGTAGTCAAGCTGGACGGCAATAACCGCATCCTGGTCGAACAGGGCCTCAAACGCATGCGGGCCGGTCGCGCCAGTCCGGGCGTGATGGCGCTGTTTGCCGCCGCCGGGCGCGATCCCTACAAAGCCACTTGTTTTGACCTCGGTTTTACCCTCGGCCCGCGCCTGAACGCGGCTGGCCGTCTTGACGATATGAGCCTGGGCATTGCCTGCTTGCTGGCCGGGAGCGTCGACGCCGCGCTGCCGCTGGCACAAGAACTGGACCAGATGAACCGTGCGCGCCGCGACATCGAAGCCGGTATGCGCGACGAAGCCGAAACCGTGCTTGCCAGCCTCGACTGCGAAGCCAGCTACAGCCTGGCGCTGTATCGCGCTGACTGGCACCAGGGCGTGGTTGGCATCGTTGCTTCGCGCGTTAAAGACCGCTTTCATCGCCCCACCATTGTGTTTGCCGATGGCGGGCCCGATGAAATCAAAGGCTCTGGCCGTTCCATCGTGGGCCTGCATTTACGTGACGCGCTTGACCTGGTCTCCAAACGCCATCCCGGCCTGATCCTCAAATTTGGTGGGCACGCCATGGCAGCAGGCTTGAGCTTGCGCCCGGGCGACTTTGAAACTTTCCAGCAGGCCTTTGAAGCGGTGTGTCGCGAGCTGATGCCCACCAGCGCACTGGAACGCGTAATCGAGACCGACGGCGCCTTGCCCGAAGACGGCTATAGCATGGCCGTCGCCGAGAAACTGGACCGCCAGGTCTGGGGCCAGGGATTTCCGGCGCCGCGGTTTCATGACGAATTTCGCGTGCTGGAACAAAGGGTGGTGGGCGAACGCCATCTCAAGGTAAAACTGCGCACGCGCTATGGCCACGTGCTGGATGCCATCCGCTTTCAACATCCGGACACGCTGCCGCAACAAGTGACGGCGGTGTTTTCGATCTCGGTGAACGAATTTCGCGGCGAGCGCATTTTGCAGCTACAACTGGAGCATTGCGAATAAGCCGAAGCCGCCATCCGGGCAGCGGTTGTTGCGTGGTCAAAACAAAAAGAGGATGCACGGATGCGAGAACCATGGCGCCGGATTGCGCCGGCGATGCTGACGATATGGGCGCTGGGCTACGCGGGGCTGAGCAGTACTGCGTACGCCACTTTATTGACCCCAGAAGAAGCGCAGCAGCCGGGCAACCGGGTCTGCAAACCGGCGCGGGGCGGCATGCTCGACTGCACCGACCTGGCCGCGCCCGACCCCGCACCCGGCAATGACCCCAGCATCCAGCCGCTGCCTGCCATCCAATACAGCGGCGAACATTTCCCGCCACGCAGCGCCGAGGCCCCAATCAAACCGGCACTCGACGCCATCCCGGAGAAACTGGATAGCGACAGCCTGCGTATAGGTTGGGACATCAATTTCGGCACCACCGCGCAATATTGGGAAATCTACGACAACGGCGTGCTGGCCATACGCAGTCAGGACTTCACCCAGCGCACGCTGGTGTCATCCAGCAAACCCGATATCAGCGCCCGCGCCGTCGCGGTACAAAGCGGCGAATACACGCTGCGCCGCCTGGCCGCCGGCCGCCATTTATTTGAAGTACGCCTCTGCAACGCCAATATCGACGGCAGCCCGCTTTGCACCAGCGTGAGCGGCAATACCTGGGTGGGCGGCACCGACCAGGCCATCGGCAGCCCCAGCGTGCCCGAGATCGAATGGCTGCCCAACGTCAGCACCGGCGAGCCGCTGGAACTGACCTGGCATATGTGGTGGGGCACGCCGGGCCATTACTGGCAGGTGCTGGACCAGGGCCGCGTGGTTTATGAATCCACCACCTTCAACGAAAACACCGACCATACCCAAAGCGCCAGCACGCAACTGCGCGAGCTGGCGGCGGGCACCCACGCGCTGACCGTGCGCCTGTGCAGCAAACTCGACTGTGCCGACAGCGAGGTTTATCCGCTTGAAGTAATGCTGGCCGGAGTTGACCCCGCCGCGTTGCCCAAACTGGCTTTGCTGGGCAAGGTGGCGGATTCGTGGGTGGTGATGTGGTCAGTGCCTATGCTGGCTGCGGGCAAACAGCCCGTGCGCTGGCGCTGGATCGACGCCGACAGCGGCCAGGCCATCGGCGCGGACCAAACCAAAGCGCGCGAATGCGAAGCGGGGGCGGACGAGATGGGGCAGAAGTCGACGCAAACCCGCAGCTACTGCGGCCAGACCCGCTTGCTGGCGGCGCAGGCGCCGGTGCACCTGGGGGTGGAAGTATGCTGGGCCACCGAACGGGTCTGCCGCCGCAGCGATCCGCTGGAACTGGTGGGCGGGGCGCGCGCTACACGCTAATCGAGGTGCCGATCAGGGGCTGTTCGTGAGCAGGCGCGCGGTAGGCGCATCTGGAAGCTATTCGATAACGCCGGCAATCGTGTTGGTATGCTCGATTCGAATGCCTCATTCGTAACGAAATAGATAAATTCGCGAGGAAAAATTGGTTATTAAGACGACTAAGAGTCCGCTTTTAATGCATTTTCCGGAAATCTATTCTGGTGAGGGCGAACTGATAGTGCCGAATATCGCACTGATGAGCATTTCTGTATTCGATCACTGGTTGAGCGAAGAAGAAGCTGGCAGCTGTCGATTTATGAATTTTAAGGTCGCGCTTGGCCAGGACGCTGAGGACGACTACATCATTGGCGAAAAACGCTTCCTGGATTTCTATTCCTCGCTTGCTGTAGATGGCGTCGTTCTAAATTCCGATGCTCAACCAGAATTTATGCGGAATGATGATTGCCGACTTCAGACGGTTTTTTTAGAAAGCCTCCGTGAAAAGCGGCTCATGGATGCCTACTTTGTCGCTAATCAAGTCAGGGTTGTTGGTGGCTACGATAGAACCGATTTGCTCATATTGGCGGATCAACGGTACCGTGCGGAAATCGAAGTAATGGCTCAGAATTGTGGATTGTTTGTACTCCATGCCAGAGCGTAGATTGTTCGCGAACGGCGTGAACAGATGGTACAAACAGTGAAAGCGCGAATGACGGTAAGAAGAATACTTTGAAGCCCGGCCCGCATGCTGGTGAATCAATTCCAGCATGGGGCTCTGGCCGGACTTCTGCAAAGGTGGCCAGGAAACAGGTAAATGGAGTCGCGAAGATGGGGCGTGAATTGAATAGAAAAATATCCATCTTTTGGCTATCGATTTTATTCGCCGCTAAGCGATGCCTGGTTTGATGAAAAGGTGGCGAACCCGGTAAGTTAATTTGCGCGTTTCCGGCGCGCCTATGGCAACCGGCCCGCAACCGGCCCAGCCAGCAACAGGCCTATCGTTCGGCCGCGACGACGGCAGCGACATTTGCCACCCACCTGAGCACGGGCAACCACAGCGGCAGTGCCGCAGTCACCATCAACGGCGTTTCGGTGGCTGCTGTGCAGGGTGGTGCTCTTTAAGCGATTCGTCGTTTTTAATCGAAGACGTTGAGGCGGCGTCTATGTCCGATCAAGTGAGGCACCAGATGGGCGAACGTTTGAACTTCATTTGCGTGGGCGACCGGATGCTGTCGGCGCTTGAGCATCGGTCGAGCATTGAACAAGTTCTGTCACGCTTTAAGGGGCCGATTGCGGCGCCTGTGGAGGTAATGCGGATTGATGGTCGGACTGGTGCGGCTACCGTTTTGCCATGGGACTCATCCGCGCAGCTGGTTGAGGCTCCGCTTGAGTCTGGGGCATTACTTTTCACCTATTTCGTGGTCGGCGGAAATGATGCGGCCGGGCGCCAGAGCGTGTCCCTCGACAGCCGTCAAAACGAAAGTGTCATCACACTCTCCTTGCACCCGCGGCTTGTCAGTGCTGAAGCTCAGGAAGCATGGTCGGCATCCTGGGTTCTTGCCCAGCTTGCGGGATGGGCCATGGAAACCTTCGAGCATGCCGCTTTGGCCTGCGGCCCCGAACTGGATTTATATGAACTCGGAGAAGAGCGGGATCTTCGTCGGATCGAAGAAAGGCTGTCATCAGACCAGCGATGCTGGTTGTCGATGTCGGTACATCGCTTCTCAAAGCGGATGACTTCAATAGATAAGAATCCAGGGATTCACGGCGTGAATATGGTTTTGAATTAGCCGCCTATGGAGATGAGGGCGACTAGCCTTGCCGAAGATGGCCCTTGGCGTGACCGTGACTTGAACGAAAAGCATCGCAAGGGTGTGTTTGACGAATTTAACCGCGACACGCGTTTGCGCTGGGTAAATTGCAATAGGACGGAAAATGGTAGCTAGTGCTTTTGGTTCTGTCGCTGAGCATATTGAAGGTCACCTCGGCCCAATTTCGTCAGGGTGGTCTGACGGTGCTAGCTCGCATGGAATCCAGGTTGTGTGCTTTAAAGAGCAGCCTATCCCCGGTATTACTACTTATGTGACGCTCGGGCTTAGTGAAAACGAGCTTGATTTGCCAAAAGGGCGGAAGATTCGACAGGAGTTGGTTGTTTCTGCGAATGATTCCTTTGCCGGTGGTGATGTTGCGGCGTTTTTACTCTCTCTTGCCGAGCACATCAAGATTCGTGGGCGGGCGGTTTTACGCGGTGAAGTGATCGGACCATGGCGCCCTCTGATAAGTAACGCTACGGTAAATGCTGTTTATGTAACGAATCCAACTCCATTCGATACTGGATTCGCCGAATTCTCTGGCGCTGAGCTGCCAGTCATTTTTGCTTTGTTAGTCCCCATTACCACGGAAGAAGCCGGCCTTGTATCCGATCATGGATGGAGCTGGTTTGAAGATGTTTTGGAGTCTCAAGATCCGGATGTCTGGAATTTGATACGAGCAGAGCAAATAAGGCTGTAAAGCGTAATTGAATCGAAGCGCATTGCGCCGCATAGGGTAAATTGAAAAGCCGGTGCCGGAGCGATCCGCGCCGGTTTTTTGCGGCCTGGAGCTTCCGGCGGTCACGATTCTTTCCCGCCAGGGACCCTATTCAAATCAGATCAATAGATGAAAATGACTACACGTGAGTATCCTGACGGGCTTGATTGTGTTTGGCTCGCCGCTGATCGGAACGGACATCTTGCTGCGTTTGTTACGGCAGGCGCTGGCCCTATCCCCACGTCCGCATTGAGCGATGCGTCGTTTCCAATCGAAGATGTTGAAGCGGCAGTGTGTGAGCTGCCACACGTCTCAGAGATTCGCCTGCTTGTCCAGATGAAGCGACCCGATGATTTCATCGAAATTGCTCGGCGCGGATTCTTCGTTTACGACTGGGGTGATATACATCGTACTGCGTATGAATCTACCCATTCATACGAGCCTGTAGCGGTGCCACTTAATCCGATTACATTAGAAGTATTACCTGAGTCCATCCAAAGACTCGCTGTGAATGCTACTTTGCCTGATGTGTTTGTTGAAGAGCAGCCATTGGATGTTACGGTAATGCTTGAATGCAATAACGCCGGTTAGATGCGGCAAAGACAGCAAGGGTATTGGGCAAGTTCGGTGGAACTTTTTCTTCGGAATTAAAAGCTGCGGGCGGGGAAGATTGCACACACGAATCCAGTAGGCATTATGGTTGCGTTTGCATATGGCACAGCAAAGAAAACCACGAAAGGTGCAAGACGGTTGGAATTGTATAACTGGTCATTGCGCGTGGTTTAGTTAACCGTGCAGTTGAATACGAATCACGGGGGCGAGGCGGCAACCTGAGCTACAAAGATATGCGTGCGACCGCAGTTTTTTCCAAGCAGAACAACCCGGAAGCGCCACTGGCGGAACCGGTGGGTACAAACAAAGAAAAGCCGGCAGATGCGAAGGGAACGCCTGATGATCCGAACAATCCTGGTCCTGACAAGAAAGACGAAAAGGCCAAGGTGCTGCAGACCGGCGGCAACAAGATTGATAAGAGAACGGCGAACCGGCTGAACGAACACTTTGACCAGGATCTCAGCCGAAGAGAATGGGGTAAAGCTTTGGAAGAGCTGAAGAAGGAGAATGGTCTGAGCAACGATTTTCATGGGCGCATCATCTCAAATGCTATGTTTCGCCCCAGGGCGCAGTGATTGATTACATTGGTGGCTACATAAACAGAACAGCGCCACGCCGCTGCCGCCGTCGGTGCACATATCCAGCAAGGGATTCGACACCGTGGCGATAAACACAAATAAGCTGGCGCGCAGGCGCGTTGTGTTCAGTTTGCGGGCGGCGCCCAGCGCCAGTAGCGATGAGCACGGCAAAACAGATCGAATGGGTAAAGCCACGGTGGCTATATGGCGTGCCAAAGGGGATGCCGAACAGCAGTCCGGCGGTGTCGGCGTCGGGCAGCGTGGCGGCGCACGCGGCGTGCGTGATGATGGTGGGCATGGCGGGTGGTGAGGTTTGTGCCGGCAACATAGCACTCGCGATAAAAAAACGGCACGCGGGTCTGCGTGGCGTTGCATCCTTGAAGCCCGCATCTCGACCCTGGGCATGCGCACGACGCGTTTCGTGAATCCGGATAACGCCGGTGGCCTGGGTTTCGAACGCGAGATCGACACCGTCTCCGGCACCACGATCCAGACCAACCGTCACTACCTCAGCGTAAACGGC
>NZ_BAAIHC010000006.1:0-210638 GCF_054652575.1 Silvimonas sp. JCM 19000
AATGGCGGCTTCTTCAAGAGGGACTGGCAGCATGAGCACCACCGCGTTTTTGCAGAAATTTGAGGGCGGCAACGAGGCCGCGGTTGCGCTGGATGAGGTCCTGCCCTTTCTTGCGGAGCACAGTGGCATTGCGCAACCCGAGGTGAGCGCCGCCATCGCTCTGCCCGCGCTGGTTGCAAGCAGTGTGCGCGTTATCGGCGATGGGCAAGGCGGCGTGCTTTGCCTTAGCGTGAACGAGCCGCGGGTATCCGGGCGCGATTTTCAGGACTTCGCCTTTGAGGCCATGGTGCGCTTTGGCTTTTGCATGTTTTTCGATGATCTGGCGACGATCTACACGACTGCACCCGATAGCGACGACATTCCCAAAGCCTTGCTGCGCGACAGCGCCAACGGCGTCAAACGGGTCTACCGCGCCAACCAGATCGCCTGACGCATTACGGCGCGGTCGGCCGTTGCAACGCCTCCGTCAGCCACGGCGCGGTGCGGCTGGCGTGGCTAGCAGCCACCTCGGCGGGCGTGCCGCTGGCTACGATCTGCCCGCCCTCATCGCCCGCGCCGGGCCCCAGATCGATCACCCAATCGCTGGCCGCCACCACGCGCATATCGTGTTCGACCAACACCACGGTATTGCCCGCTTGCACCAGCGCATCCAGTTGCGCCAGCAAGCGATCAATATCGGACGGATGCAGCCCGGTGGTGGGTTCATCCAGCACATACAACGTGTCGCCGCGCTGGCTGCCCGCCCGTTGCAATTCAGTCGCCAGCTTGATGCGCTGCGCCTCGCCACCCGAGAGTTCCGTGGCAGGCTGGCCCAGTCGCAAGTAGCCAAGGCCGATGTCACGCAGCACCTGCAACGGCCGCAGCACGGCGGGCTCGTCGGCAAAGGCGGCGCAGGCCGCATCCACCGTCAAACCCAGCACATCGGCGATGCTCAGATCGTGCCATTTGATCGCCAGCGTATCGGCGTTATAGCGCGTGCCGTGGCAGGTGGGGCATGGCGAATACACGCTGGGCAAAAACAGCAGTTCCACCATCACAAAACCTTCGCCTTCGCAGGTCTCACACCGGCCTTTGGCGACGTTAAAAGAGAAGCGCCCGGCGTCATAACGATGTTTGCGCGCCGCAGGCGTGGCGGCAAACAGCTTGCGAACGGCGTCGAACAGGCCGGTATAAGTGGCTAAATTGGAGCGTGGCGTGCGGCCGATCGGTTTCTGATCCACCTGCACCAGCCGCTTGATTTGTTCCATGCCCGCCACAATACGGCCGCTGGCACGCGCCTCCGGCAGCGTCGGCACGCCGGCGGCATCGCGGCTGTCTTCATCGGAAACCGGCGGCTGCGGCGCATGCTCTTCCGCCTCTTCCGTCGCATCGAGCGGATTGCCCAGATGCGCCGCCACCAGTTGCAGCAAGGCCTGCGTGACCAGGCTGGATTTGCCCGAACCCGACACGCCCGTCACCGTGGTCAAACAGCCCAGCGGAAACGCCGCATCCACATTTTGCAGATTGTTGCGTTCAACCTGTTCCAGCCTGAGCCACGCTTGCGCTGGGCGTGCCTGGCGGGCGATGCCCTGGCCGCCATCAAACAGATAGCGCCGCGTTTGCGATGGCTTGATCTGCGCCAGGCCTGCGGGCGGGCCGCTGTATAGCACCTGGCCGCCCAGCTCGCCCGCGGCGGGGCCCACATCCACCAGCCAGTCGGCCTGGCGCATGGTGGCGATATCGTGTTCCACCACAAACACCGAATTGCCCTCAGCTTTAAGCCGTTGCAACGTGCTCAGCAGCGCGGCGCCATCGGCGGGATGCAAGCCCGCAGACGGCTCATCCAGCACATACACCACGCCAAACAATTGCGAGCCCAGTTGGGTGGCCAGGCGCAAGCGTTGCATCTCGCCCGGCGACAGGGTCGGCGTAGCGCGGTCCAGCGCCAGATAGCCCAAGCCCAGGCCGATCAGCGTTTCCAGCTTGCTCAGCAAGGCTTGCGCCAGGCGTTGCGCGGCGATCACTTTTGCTTGCGTATCATGCGCGGTGCGGCGCACATCGGGCGCGGCGGTATGCGCCGAGCCGCCAGCCGCCACGCGTTCGGCGATATGGCGTTGATGCTGTTGTTTGCTGCGCGTGGGCGCGGCGTCTTGCGCCTGGCCGCCTTCACCCCGGCCTTGCGCCGCCGGGCGCAACACTTCGGCCAGTTGCTTGAGCGGCATCTGTTGCAAGGCGCCGATGTCGTAACCGGCAAATGTCACCGCCAGCGCCTCGCGCTTAAGCCGTTTGCCTGCGCACAAGGGGCAGACGTTGCCCACCATGAATTGCGCCACGCGCTTTTTCATCATCGCGCTCTGGCTGGTGGCAAAGGTGTGCAACACATAGCGCCGCGCACCGGTAAAGGTGCCCATATAACTGGGCTGCTGTTGCTGTTTGATGGCGCGTTTGACCTCGGCGATATTGAAGCCGGCGTAGACCGGCACCGTCGGCGTTTCGTCGGTAAACAGTATCCAGTCGCGCGTGGCTTGCGGCAGATCGCGCCACGGCACGTCAATGTCGTGCCCGAGTGTGGTGAGGATGTCGCGCAGATTTTGGCCTTGCCACGCGCTGGGCCAGGCGGCGACGGCTTTTTCGCGGATGGTCAGCGACGGATCAGGCACCATCGATTGCTCGGTCACCTCATAAATCCGGCCCAGACCATGGCATTGCGGGCATGCGCCCTGCGGCGTGTTGGGTGAGAAATCTTCGGCGTACAACATGGGCTGGTCGGCGGGATAACGCCCGGTGCGCGAATACAGCATGCGCAAAGAACTGGAAATCTGCGTTACCGTGCCCACCGATGAGCGCGCCGTCGGCGTGCCGCGTTGCTGTTGCAGCGCCACCGCCGGGGGCAGGCCATCAATCTGGTCGACATCGGGCACACCGGCCTGATCAATCAGGCGCCGCGCATACGGCGCCACCGATTCCAGATAGCGCCGTTGCGCCTCGGCATACAGCGTGCCAAACGCCAGCGACGATTTGCCCGAGCCCGACACGCCGGTAAACACCACCAACGCATCGCGCGGAATATCCACATTCACATCGCGCAGATTGTGCTCACGCGCGCCGCGCACTTGTACAAAGCCGGCTTGCTGCCTGGAAGGTGGATGCATACGCCGCCCGCTTGATCCGGAATGGCCGCAGGGGCCGATGCTCGCATCATCACCTGTCACGCCAGCCGAGTTTGTCAGCCATTGCGGGCAGTCGGCGTAGGTCGGGCTTGCAAAACGCGGGACGGTGGCCGCGCGGGCGGCTTATTCCCGATGATCTTCTTGCAGCATATGCGTCAGTTGCCCGATGGCTTCGACCACCGAGCGTGCGCTGGCGCTGATCTGCGACATGGCCGTGCCCACTTCTTCGGTCATGGCCACGCTGCTGCTGGCAAGGTCGTTGATGCCCGCCATATCAGCCACCGCTACGCTGGTTTTGCCCTGGATCTGACGCACCATCTTGCCGATTTCTTCGGTGGACTGCGCGGTCCGTTCCGCCAGTTTGCGCACCTCATCCGCTACCACGGCAAAGCCACGGCCGGTCTCGCCCGCGCGGGCCGCTTCGATGGCGGCATTAAGAGCCAGCAAATTGGTCTGGTCGGCGATTTCCTTGATGGTTTGCACAATCGAGGTGATGCGTCTGGATTCTTCGCCCAGCGCCGACATATTGTTGGCCGCTTCATTAATCGAGCCCGACATGCGCTGGATAATCTCAACGCCCTTGCCGATGTTCTCCATACCCTGGCTGGCCCATTCCGAGGTTTGCTGGCTGGCGGTCATGGCCAGCAAGGTGCCGTCGCGTTCGGCCAGATTACGTGCCACGCGGGCGGTGACATCGGTGGCGAACTTGATCACGCTGGTCACCTGGCCGGTCTGATCGAACACCGGGTTATAGCTGGCTTCCAGCCAACGCACGCTGCCATCGGCCGCCACGCGTTTGATCTCGGCGGCAAACACGCGGCCAGCGCGCAGATCACCCCACAAGCGTTGGTAATCCGGGCTGTCGGCGTATTCACGCTCGCAAAAAATCGAATGATGCCGACCGCGCAAATCCTCAACCCGGTAGCCCATGGTCTGCAGAAAATTGTCGTTGGCGGTGATGATGTCGCCGCTGGGGGTGAACTCGATCACCGCCATTACGCGGTTCACCGCGTCGATCAGGGCCTGGTTGCGTGATGCATCGTTGATGCGGTCCGTAATATCTGACGCCACCTTGATCACGCCCACCACCTGGCCGGTAGCGTCCTGCACCGGGCTGTAGGTGGCCTCCAGCCACACCGGCTTGCCATCCATACGCCGCCGTTTGACCACACCGCTAAACGCGGTGCCGCGCCGCAGTTTGTCCCAGAACGTGGCGTAATCACGGCTTTGCACGTAATCGCTATCGCACAGTTCGGCATGCCGCCGCTCGCCCGGCTGCAGCGCCATCACGCTGGCGAAAATGTCGTTGCACGCCAGCAACTTGCCCTGCAAGTCGAACTCGACGCGTGCCAGTGACGCATCCAGCGCCTTCAGTTTTGAAGAAGCAACGCTGAGCTCTTGCCCCAGCCGCGTGTTTTCTTGCCGGATTGCACCACCAAACATGTGAGTCCCCTTGCAGTTCAACATTCCGCAGCGCCGTGGTACAGCGGTTGCAGAATTGAATCGGTATGCATAACGCCGGGCTGTATGCCCGCGTTTACTGCTGATCGGATATACGGCGAACAACCCGCACCGGATGCATGTCAGGACAATATTTCTTTTTGCTTGACGTAAGCAATCAGGATGCGCCCTGGCTGGGAGCGGTCCTGGGATCATGGCGTTTTAAACGCTAGCATCCCGACACCACTGAAAGTTGCGCAGCGTACAGGTGAAACCCGCATCAATGCTAGATACAACAATGTTTTTTATGCGGTTTTGGGCGGCTTATACAACAGGGGATGGCTGAGGCAACAGCGGCAGATTGTGGCAACCGTGCGACGGCAATCGGCGCAATTTTATGTAAGTAAACTCTTATAAACCGGATTAATTTCGCAGAACACGCCGAGCAAGCTTTCAGCAAACTCAATCCAAGGCATGGCCCGAATCGGGCAGCGCAGCGCGGGGGCATAACCATGGCACGCGTAACATTTCAGGGGTGGCGATCAATACGCTAGCTGGCTATAGATAAGCACGCGCCGCCTCCGGGCGGCTTTCTTGCTGGCGCAGCCCCCCCCGTCCGCGCCAAACCGGAGTAATCAATGCGCTTGCCCTTGCCTGCTTTGCCCCGCCCCCGTCGCCCCCTGCGCCAACGCGCACTGCCTGCACTGCGCCTGGGCTTGCTGCCATTGGCGTGCAGCCTGCTGTTTGGCATCGCTCATGCCGCCAGCATCGACACCCCGGCTGGCTCGATCCCGCTGCAGCAAGGTTTGCCCGCCGACCAGGCCACCGTGGACCAGTTGTATGACCAACTCGACTATCAACGCGCCACCCAGGCTTATCTGTGGGGACTGCCGATTGTGGGCTTCAATGAATGGCAGAAAGCACACCGCAATATCTTCGGCGCCAAAGACACCGACATGCTGGTGTACACCAGCGTGCAAGACAAACTGGGCATTCTGACGCCGAACGCCACCACGCCCTATATCGTCGGCTTTCCGGATCTGGCCCGCACGGGCCCGCTGGTCATTGATTATCCCCAGGGCGCGTCAGCGGGGGGCGTGGGTGATTTCTGGCAACGCCCGGTCACCGACATGGGCGAAACCGGGCCCGATAAAGGCGCAGGCGGCAAGTATCTGATCCTGGGGCCTGGCCAGGCACTGCCCGATGGGCTCGACACCCATGCTTACCGCGTGGTGCACGTGCCTACTTTCAATATGATCGTGGCGTTTCGCGCGCTGGATGCCGATCCGGCCAAGGCGCAGGCGGTCATCAGCCGCTTTAATATGTATTCGTACGCGCAACGCGCGCAGCCCGAACACACGCGCTTTTTGCGTCCCGAAGGCCGCGCCTGGAGCCAGGTCCCACCGCGCGGCGCAGCGTATTGGGCCAGCCTGAACGAAATTCTGCAGCGGGAACCGGTGCAGGAGCGTGACCGCTTTTATATGGCGATGCTCAGGCCGCTGGGCATCGAAAAAGGCAAACCGTACCAGCCCGATGCGCGCCAGCAAAAGATCTTGCTGCAAGGCGCAACCACGGGCGAACTGATGGGCCAATCCATCGCCTTTGCCAACCGCGATCCGGCCGCGCGTTACCGCGCCGACACCCGCTGGGAATACCTGATCAATTTTGACGTCGGCCAGGACACCGGAACCTATGCGCCGCTGGATGAGCGCACCAACTATTTTTACCAGGCCGTCACCACCAGTCGCGGCATGAGCACCCACACCCCCGGCGTCGGCCAGGCCTATCTTGGCACGGCGCACGACAAGGACGGTGCGTGGCTGAATGGCGACAAGAACTATCGCCTGCACGTGCCACCCAACGCCCCGGCCAAATTGTTCTGGTCGCTCACCGTTTACGATAGCGACACCCGTTCTTTCTTTGCCCATACGCCCGGCGATGTGGTGGATAAATCGTCGCGCGCCAATCTGACCATGAATGCCGACGGCTCAGTCGATTTGTACGTCGGCCCCCACGCCCCCGCCAGCGGCGCGAATAACTGGATACCGACTGCAGCGGGTAAGAGCTTCTTTGTGTTGTTCCGGCTCTATGCGCCGCTGGAACCGTATTTTGACAAGAGCTGGAAATTGCCGGATCTGGAATTGGTGGATTGAAAATGGCGGGGTGGGGCTAGCTAAAGCGCCCGGCGCAACTGACGGATCAACGCGCCCACCCCGCATCACCCGCCTGCAGCGGGTGTGGCGCGCGGTAGCTAATGCGGGATAGCGTTTGGGGAGGGCTTTTCCAGCATAAAAAGTAGTTTTATATCTTATTGGCTTTGATGTTTTTGAAAATAAGAAAGTAATACGCAATCAACATTGCGAGCACGGACAGCTCAGAGCGAGTGATAACAACGATATTTTCTGGTGAAGTGATCGCCAACATTAATAAAAAAATCAGAAAGGCAATAACATCAAATAGGCAAATAAATACTGGCGGGACCGGTACCATTATCTTGCAGGCACGATACCGCTGGCAGACTAACGCACTAGCCGAACAATAGAACCAGCATAAAAAACAATGCGCAAAATCCTGCGTACGGAAAATAAATCGGCAAAAACAAAAACAACATGCAGCCCATCAAGGGCCAATACACCAGTTTGCCGATCAGAAATGACGGCTGATCCGCAATCATTTTCTTGATACTGCGGTCGTGGCGCGTCAAACCGGGAATATCGTCGTTTAAGGTCTGCAAATACAGTTTAAAGCGCAGCAAAAACACGCCTGCATACAACAGACTGAGCAAAAACAATAGCGGCTTGATGGCAATAAATGGTGGCATCGCTTAATCTTTCGCCTGGATAAAACGGGGTAACAGCATGCTGCCCGGCCTGAGTGCCGGCATCAATGCGTGGCGAGTCTAGTGGAACAATACGGCATGTATCAATCAAGCCTGAGCGGGCGCACAGCAAGTGTCACATAAACACAAGCAGCTTGATGCCCCCTGCCCACAGTCCTGAAGCAACGCGTCAACGCAGTGGCGCAACGGGATGATTTTGTGCGGCGGTTGGAATCATCCATGGGGGGCCGCAGCGCCCACCCCACCCAACGCAGGTGTTTCGATTAATGAGCGACATTGACCTCAGCCTGGCCACAGTAAAAATTGAATTGACCCCGGCCGATATCGTCGCATTGAAACGTGCGCAGAAATATCGGCTCGCCCTGTTCGGCGCGCCGTTTGCCCTCTATCTCTACGGCCATCTCACGGCTGATATCGTGCAGAACTGGTCAGTTCTGCCATGGGTGTTATTGATTCCTTTAGCGCTGCTGGTCGCGGCGGGCACGGTTTGCCTGGTATGGGGGGTACGGGTGGTATTACGGCCCTATCCCGACGACTATCGATTATTGCTTTTGCTTGATGAAAAAGGCATGACCTGCAAGGTCAGATCAAAAGACGTATTAAAAGGCGCGGAACTGCACTTTTTTGAATACCAGAACATCGCGCGCATTTACGAGGCGCTGGAGTCAAACGGCGGCGGTGCGGTCTGGCAGGTGCTCAACCTCGACACGCTGGATAAAAGCAAATTTCGCATGAGGTTATACGGCATAGACCCGTCGATTTCGCGAGCCCGCATCGTGGCTGAGATCGCACGCCGCGCTGGTTTATCCAGGCGCGACAATCCCAAACGATTAATCGATTACATCCGGCCGTCGCAGGAGATGTGATACCGGCGCGCCTACATAAACACAAACATCGCCACCACCGCCGCAGCCATCGCCAGGGTTGCCAGCCAGCCCAGCCAGCGCAGGCTGCCGTGCACGGTAAACTCGCCCATGGCGTTGCGGTTGGCGGAGAGCAGCATCAGTACCGCCATCACCGGCACGGCAACCACGCCATTGATGACGGCGCTCCAGAACAGCGCTTTGATCGGGTCGATTCGGATCAGATTCATGCCTATGCCGGCCAGGATGGCGAGAGCCAGCGCGGCGTAGAACTGCGGGGCTTGCAGCGGTTTGTGTTCCAGGCTGTTTTTCCAGCGGAAAGTGCCGGCGATACCGTAGGCAGCGGAGGCGGCCAGCACCGGCACGCCGAGCAGCCCGGTGCCGATCAGGCCGCCGGCAAACAGCCAGAAGGCAAAGCGGCCGGCCACCGGGCGCAAGGCTTCGGCGGCTTGGGCGGTGGTCTGGATATCGGTGGCGCCGTGCATATTCAGCGTGACGGCGGTCGACAGCATGATGCAGTAGGCGATGGCGGTGGAAAAACCCATGCCGACCAAGGTATCGAGGCGTATGCGTTTGAGTTCGGCCGGCGCTTGTTCGGGCGCTTGGATTAGCGGATCGCGCCGGGGTTCTTTGCGGATTTCTTCGACTTCTTGTGAAGCCTGCCAGAAGAACAGATACGGGCTGATGGTGGTGCCGAGGATGGCGACGACCACGGTGATGTATTTGCGATCGAGGTGCATGCTGGGCAACACGGTGGCCTTGAGCACGCTGCTCCAGGGAATCTGCACAGTAAACAGCACGGCCACATAGGCAAACAGCGACAAGGTCAGCCACTTCAGCACATTGGCGTAGCGGGTATAAGGCACAAACAGGATCAGCGCCAGGCAAAGCAGGCCAAAACCGATGGTGTATGCCTCTTTGCCGCGATGGCCGGCCAGCAAGGCGGCTGCGTCGCCCATGGCGGCAAGGTCGGCGCCAATATTGATAACGTTGGCGATGGCCATCGGCACCACGATGCAATAGAACAACCAGCCCGGATAATGCCGCCGCAGATTGGTGGCCAGGCCGTGGCCGGTGGTGCGGCCGATGCGGGCCGAGATGGCCTGGATGGCGTACATCAGCGGAAACGAAAACAGCAGCGTCCACAGCGTATCAAAGCGGTACGCCGCGCCGGCTTGTGAATAGGTGGCGATACCACTGGGGTCATCGTCAGAGGCGCCGGTAATCACGCCGGGGCCGAGCTGGTCCAGCAACTTGCGGATACCCGTGCCAGCGCCCATAGGTGTGCCCCGAATCTTGCGATGCTGCCGATAGTGCGGGCAATGTGCCTGGCGCGCTATCCGCCGCACGCCGCTGCAGGGTGGCGGCGCCATCCCACATCCAGCCGCGTTGTGCGCTTGGTCTCAGCGCGGCCATAGCTGACAGCCATGCCCGGCGCGCATCGGTTAAAGTGTATCCGGCTATCTATTGTGGTGATCAATATGCAAGCAGTGGGTCAGCAATGCCAGCCGTTTGCTGGCCCGGACACAACCGCGCAAGGAATGTGCAGCATGAACGAAGGTGAAGCAGAAGCACTAAAGCAGGCCGAGCAAGCGCTGATCCGGGCGTCGACGGCGTTTCGTGAGGCCAAAGACCGCGTGCGCGCAGGTACGGGCACGGATGAAGACGTTTGGCCGCTGCTGGATGCCCGCAAGGCGGCATACGAACACTGGCGCGCGCTGGCCGACCCGCAAGTGCAGGCCGGCAGGCCGCTGTCGCCCGAGGTTTTGCAGATACTTAACGAACACCGGCGCTAAACGTCCCTCGCCCATAGGGTGGGACTCGGCGTCCCCGTCAAGACCCACCATCCAAAGTGGTATGCAAAGATCGCGCTGCGTGGCTTTTGGCTTTGGATGGTGGGTCGAGACCCACCCTATGGACGTGGCAATCCGAGGTTTTCGCGGAGCGTGGTGCCGCTGTATTCGGTGCGGAACAGTCCGCGTCTTTGCAGTTCCGGCACCACAAATTCCGCAAAATCCGCCAATCCGCCCGGCAGCGTGGGGGCCATCACGTTAAAGCCATCGGCGCCCTCGCCTTCAAACCATTCCTGCAAGGCATCGGCCACGTCTGCGCCGGTGCCGATCACGCTGAAATGCCCGCGCCCGCCTGCGATACGTTCATACAACTGGCGCACCGTCAGGTTCTCCTTGCCCGCCAGTCGGGTCAGCAATTCCTGGCGGCTGCGCTGGCCGCTGTCGGTCAGTGGCAGTTCGGGTAGCGGGCCATCCAGATCCACACCGCGCAGATCAAAGTTGCCGATCATGCGCGACAGCAAACTCAAGCCGACTTCCGGGTCTACCAATGCTTGCAGGGCTGCGTGTTTCTGCTGCGCTGCTTCTCGCGTGGCGGCCACCACCACATAGATGCCCGGCATGATGCGGATCGAATCCCGGCTGCGGCCGGCCGCTTCGGTGCGCGCTTTAACGTCGCGATAAAACGCCTGCGCCGAAGCCAGTGAGGTATGCGCGGTAAACACCACATCGGCGGTTTGCGCCGCCAGATCGCGCCCGGTTTCGCTGGAGCCGGCCTGGATGACCACCGGCCGACCTTGCGGCGGGCGCGCCACATTCAGCGGTCCGGTCACCGAAAAATGCTTGCCCTTGTGGTTAAGCACATGCAGTTTGGCCGGGTCGTAATACACGCCGCTGGCCTTGTCGCGCACAAAGGCATCGTCGTCCCAGCTGTCCCACAAACCGGTGACCACATCGTAAAACTCGCGCGCCCGTTCATAGCGCTCGGCGTGGCCGACGTGCTGCTCGCGGCCAAAGTTGCCGGCCTCGCTGGCGGCGTCGGACGTCACCAGATTCCAACCGGCCCGACCACCGGAAAGATGGTCGAGCGAGGCAAACTTGCGCGCTACGTGGTAGGGCTCGTTATAGGTGGTGGTGGCGGTAGCGCACAGGCCGATGTGCTCAGTCACGGCGGCCAGCGCCGACAGCAGCGTAAGCGGCTCAAACTTGTCCGAACGCGCCATGCGCTCGGCCGCCGCGCCGGTATAGGCAGTGACGCTATCGGCAAAAAACACCATATCAAAGCGCGCCTGTTCGGCGATCTGCACCACCTGCTTGTACACCTTGAAATCCAGCCCGCCGTTAGCGGGCGTGGCCGGGTCGCGCCACGCCGCCACATGGTGGCCGGTTTCCATCAAAAAGGCGCCCAGGCTCATCTGGCCTTGTCGTTGTGTGCTCATCGGTCTGGCTCCTGCCGCTTAAAAGTCTTTACGCACGTTGATACCCCAGTAGCGCTCGGCATCGCGCGGCGCAATCTGGCGCACATAAGTACCGGTGGGCACGCGGCTGATGGTGTAGTACTTGTCGCCGATGTTTTTAACCAGCAAGGAATAGCGCATGCCCTGGTTGTAATTGGCCAGCGTGATATTGGCATCCCACAAGCCATACGCGCCCTGGATGCCATCGGGCGATTGCGCCAGATCGTATTGGGTGGCGCTTTGCCAGGTGTAGGAGGTGCCCAGAATCACGTCGTAATCGGTGTTATGCAGCGGCACGGTGTAATCGGCGCGTACCACTGATTTCCATTTCGGCGCATACGGCAGCGGTTGCCCGTTAACTGAGGCCGCGCAATTGGCCGCCGCGGGCGGCGGGCAATTGAACTCGTCGATTTTGGCGCGGGTATAAGCAATGCCGCCGCCCAGGTTTAACGCGGCTATCGGTCTGGCGGTGAAATCCAGGCTAAGGCCACGGCTGGAAACATCGCCCGCATTGGTCAGATGCGACACCGTCAGGCCATCCACCGTGTCGTAAAAGTTGGCCTGATAGTTGTGATATTGCGTGTACCAGGCGGCCAGCGCGGTCACCAGCTTGTTATCAAATGCCGAGGATTTAAGGCCCACTTCATATGAATTGGATGTCTCGGGCGCCAGCGCTTTGGTGTCGGTCGGCTGCATATTAAAGAACACGTTATAAGCCGGACCCTTGTAGCCGTGGGTATAGGTGGCGTAGCTGTGGATATTGCTGCTGAAGTCGTACTGCCCGCCCAGGCGGCCAGACACGCCGTTATGGCCATCCGAACCGCTGGAGCTGAAAGCCGGATTAACGCCGGGGAAGGACGTGGCCGAGGTCGAGGTGCGGGCAAAGTTGTAGCTCAGCTCGTCCCGCGTTACGCGCAGACCGGCAATACCGCGGATGTCTTTGGTGAAGTTAAGCGTGGCATCGCCATAAGCGGCGTAGTTCTTCAGCTTGCTCTCAAACTGGGCGTCACCCACGTTGTTGCTATAGGTGGATGCGCCCGCTGCGCATGGCGTGATGCCATTGCTGCTGGCCAGCGTCGAGGCGGTGCATGACGAAACGGCACGGTTGAACCAGTCGCTTTCATCGGTCTGGAAATAGAACAAACCGCCCACGTATTCGAGGAATTGATCACGCGGCGAGGTAATGCGCAGTTCTTGCGAAATCTGATGGAAACCCAGCGTGCCATGATCGGCCGTCGAGACATTGCCCGCCGCCGTGCCGCTATTTACATAGGCCGGATAAGACGAGGTGAAATCGCCATCGCGCTGCTGGTAGTTGTCCCAGAAGCGATACGCCGTGATGGAGGTCAGCGTGTAATCGTTAACGTGCCAGTTGAACTGCGCGCTCAGACCCCAGTTGGTGTCCTCGGTCAGCGGGTTCAGGTCATTGTTGATCTGCAGATTGTTGGGCGTGGGGCTCACCGGCGCCAGCGCGGGCAGCAGCACCGCATTGTTATAGGCCGTGCTGTGCACGCTACTGATGATGTCAGCGGTACCGTTGTCTTTGTTGTGCGACCAGTCGGCAATGACGGTGGCGTCGAGATCATCGCGCAAGGCCAGATCAAAGCGCGCACGCACGCCTTTGTGGTTGTAGCCGTTTACCGTGTCGCCGTTGTAAACGTTGGTGACATTGCCGTCATACGAACCCAGATAGGCCGCCACCGAAGCGCGCACCGCATCGTTAACCGAGCCGGAAATACCCGCGCCCAGCCGCGCTTCGTGGCCTTCAAACCACGAGGCATCCACATAGCCGGTGGTGGCCTTGTCGATTGGTTTGGTGACGATGTTCACCACCCCGGCCGAGGCGTTTTTGCCAAACAGCGTGCCTTGCGGGCCTTGCAGCACTTCAATGTGATCGATATTGAGAAAGTCGAGCGTGGCCTGGCCGGGGCGCGCATACACCACACCATCAATCACCGTCGACACGCTCGGCTCCACGCCCGAGGCAAACGAAATGGTGCCAACGCCACGGATGTTCATGGCTGAGTCTTTATTGGTATTGCCCTTGCGAAAGGTCAGCGTGGGTACGGCTTCGGTCAGGGTTTCGGCCGAATTGATATTGTCTTTGGCCAGCGCATCGCCATCGACCACGGTGACCGCGATAGGCACTTCGGCCAGTTTTTGCGGACGATGCGTAGCGGTGACCACCACTGATTCGACCTGGCCGGCGGGGGCATCATCGGCCCATGCCGCCGACGCGACCGCGACCAGGGTAAGGGCCGCGCCGAGCTGGCTGAGTGTGTGCGGCGGGCGGGTGTGTGCGAGCTTCATTGCGTGTGTCTTCCCATGAGTGTGTTTACGTTTTTTGTCATTGCGCGGAGGGAGCTCCGCCGAGTGCTAACCAACTGAAATCGTGCGAATCAGCCCTTCAAGCTGCCCGCCATCAGGCCGCCGGTGACGCGTTCCTGGAACAGCACAATCAGCAGCGCCAGCGGCACGATGGCCACCACCAGCGCCGCCGAAATCACCGGCCACGGAAAAGTGAATTCGCCCTGATAAAACAGGATGCCGACCGGCAAAGTGCGATGTTCCGGCGCGGCGTTGAGCGCTTGCGCCAGCAAAAATTCGTCCCAGGCGTTCACAAAGGCGAGGATGCCGGCGGTAAACACGGCCGGTGCCGCCAGCGGCAACATCACATGCCACAACGCCCCCAGACGGCTGCAACCATCCAGCAGCGCGGCGTCTTCCAGCTCTTGCGGCATGTCTTTAAAAAAGCTGACCAGCAGCAGCGTGGCCACGGGCAGACTCATCACCGCATACGGCAACATCAGCGCCAGCGCGGTGTTGAGCAGATGCAAGGCGCGCATGGTTTCAAACAGCGGCACCAGCAACGTAACCGGCGGAAACATCGCCACCGCAATCAGCCCGGTCAGAATCAGGCCGCGACCTTTGAGCTTGAGCCGCGCAATGGCATAGGCCGCACCGGTGGCCGCCACCAACGTCAGCAGCGCCGAGCCGATGGCGATTTCCAGGCTGTTGCCGATGAAGTGCAGCAAGGGTTGCTGGCTAAACGCTTGCGTGTAATTAGCCAGCGTGGGCGCATGCGGCCACCAGGTGATCGGCGTCTGCGTCAGTTCGGTCTCGGTTTTAAGCGAGGTAAACAGAATCCACACGGCCGGAAAGAAACCATTTACCAGCAATACCAACGCCACCCAAGCGCGCAGGTTGCGCGACGATTTAGCTTGCGACGCGCTCATTGCGCCTCCTGATACACATGGCGCAGATACAGCGCGCTAATACCCAGCGATACCGCAAACAGCAGCACCGCCAACGCCGAGCCGTAACCGACATTCAGATAATCGACGGCCGTGGTGTTGATCAGCATGGCCAGTGTTTGCGTGGCATGGCCGGGGCCGCCCTGCGTCATCGCGTACGGGATGTCAAAGGTCTGCAGCGCGCTTACCGTACGAAAAATCAGCGCCACCACGATCGACGGCTTGAGCAGCGGCAAGGTGATATGCCAGAAGCGATGCCAGCGACCGGCGCCGTCGATTTCGGCGGCTTCGTGCAGTTCGCGCGGGATGGTTTGCAGGCCCGCCAGCAGGATCAGCGCCACAAAGGAGGACGTCTTCCAGATCGTGGCCAGGCACACGCACAGCGGGGCCCAGAAGGGCGACAGCAAAAAGCGCACGCTGGGCAGATGCAAGCGCTGCAACAGGTCGTTGACCACGCCATGATCGCTATTAAAAAACCACGCAAAAATCATCCCCGAGAACGCCATCGGCAACGCCCACGGCAACAACAAAGCCAGCCGCACGGGCCAACGCCGCCGCCAGTTGAGGTTGGCCCCCAGCGCCATCAATAGCCCAGCCAGCAAGGACAGCGGCACGGTGATCAAGGTAATCAGCAAGGTATTGCCGGCAGCTCGACGCGCGTCGATGTCGGCCAGCAAATCCTGATAGTTTTGCAGTCCGACAAAGCGCAGCGGCGCAGCGCCAGAAAGCTGGATATCAAACAGGCTGTCATGCAACAGCCGCGCCACCGGGTAAACCACCGCCAGCGCCAGCAACAACACGGCGGGCAGCAGCAAGAGCCAGCCCAGCAACTGGTCATTGAGGGCGCGCGATTGGCGTGGTCGGGCCACATTGCGCGCAGCGGTCACCGCGGGGGATGGCGGCATGGCTTGGGTCGTGGTGGTCATCAGCGCAATACCCGCTGCAGATGGTTCTGGATTTCGGCGACACCAGCGACGGGTGTTTGCGAGCCGCCCAGTACCGCCGACGTGGTCATGCGCAACACGTCGGAGACTTCGCCATAACGCGGCGTTACCGGCCGGGCGCGGGCGCTTTGCAATACCGGCGCGGCATCGTGCAACCACGGCAATTGCGCCAGGATTTGCGGGTCCTGGTACAAGCTGGCATACACCGGCAACAAGCTGCCCTTGAGCGCCAGATAGCGCGAGGCTGCCGGCGCGGCCAGATAACGCAACAGCGCCGCGGTCTCGGCTTTGTGGCGCGAGAACGCCGACAGCGCCCATTGCCAGCCGCCCATGCAACTGACGCGTTCGCCACCGGGCACGGCAGGCAGCGCCATCACGCCAACCTTGCCTTTGACCTGGCTATCGGCGGCGTTCTGCAAGGCGTTCCAGGCAAAGCCCCAATTCACCGCAAAGATGGCCTTGCCGGCTTTGAAATCATTAAGCGTGTCGCCGGTTTTGACTTCCGCCACACCGGGCTTGATCACACCCTGCCCCACCAGATCCAGCCATTGCTGCAGCCCGCGCTGAGCCGTCGGCACGTCCAGCGTCAAACGGCCTTGCGCATCGGTCAGCGAGCGGCCGGCGCTCCAGTACGGCAACAGAAACGTGCACACCGCACCTTCAATCGGCGCGCCCTGGATCGACAAGCCCTGCAACTGCGGTTGGCTTTCCGCGTGCTGGATTTTTTGTGCGGCGGCGGCCAGTTGCGGCCACGTTTGCGGCGTGGCGACGCCGTAGCGCGCCAGCAAATCCTTGCGGTAATACATAAACATGGCGTCGCTAAACGCCGGCAAGGCCACCAGTTGGCCGCGCCAGACATCGGCCTGACGGTACGCGGGTAGATGGTTCTTTAAAGCGGCGGCAGCGTCACTGCCCATATAGCGGTCCAGCGGTTCTATCCAACCCGCCGCCGCGTATTGCGCCGGGTTGACGATGTCGATCATGAAACCGTCGTAAGTGCTGTCTTCGGCGTTGAGCAAAGTGGACAGATAACGCCGTTGCAACTCAGAGGTCGCGCCGCCCGCCCCCAGTTCCACCTCGATGCCGGGATGGCTGCGTTCGTACTCATTTAGCAGCTGGCGCAGCAAATCGGGCCGTTGCGCGCTGCCGCCGACAAACAATTTGAGCGTGATGGGCGCTGGCGCGGCATGAGCGAGGTGGGCGGCGCTGATCAGCAAGCCGGCCGACGCGATGCGAATCGCAGCCGTGCGCAGGCCGGGCCGTTGCCCTTGCTTATCTGCAGAGAAAAATTGCGCCACGCCAAACACTGTTATGCTCCGGTTCATGCCGCCTTGTTAGCGGTAACATCGGCAGTGTCAGAGATTTGGCTTTAGATCGTCAAAGAATTAAAAGTCAGGTTAATATGCTCAACCTTAAATCAGGAGCCAGGTTTGGATCGCGATCACGCCCCCCGCAAGCGCCGCAGCTCAGGTCGCGCCACCGTGCACGATGTAGCCGAACTGGCAGGCGTTTCCGCCATTACCGTGTCGCGCTTCTTCAAGCATCCAGACAAGGTCTCCAGCGATTTGCGCAGCAAGATTGAAGGCGCGGTGGCCACGCTGGGCTATGTGCCCAACCTGATCGCAGGCGGCCTGGCCTCGGTGCGTGGGCGCATCGTCGGCATGGTCATCCCCAATATCTCCGGCCCGATTTTTGCCAACACCATCCAGAGCTTTAGCGATGCGCTCACCCGCCACGGTTATCAATTGCTGTTGGCCTCGAGCTACTTTGATGTGGCGCAAGAAGAAAGCGCCGTGCGCGCCTTTCTGGGCTGGAACCCGGCCGCGCTGGTGCTGACGGGCCAATACCACAGTCCGGCCACCGAAAAAATGATTGAGCAAGCCGGCGTGCCGGTGGTGGAAACCTGGGATTTGCAAGCGCAACGCTTGCCCATCCAGGTGGGGTTTTCTAATGAAGAGGTCGGCCGCCTTGCCGCGCGCTATTTGCTGGACCGTGGCTACCGCCGCATCGCCTATGTGCAGAACAGCCAGCCCGGCGACATCAGCGCCATGGATCGCGGCAACGGTTATGCCGAAATCATCCGCGCGGCTGGCTACGAGCCATGGTTCTTTATCCCGACCGAGGCCGCCCCGTTCGAGGCCGGTAAACAAGGCTTTGAAGCGATGGTCAAGCGCGGCGCCGATGCGGTGATTTTTGCCAACGACAACCTGGCCGCTGGCGCCATCCTTGCCGGGCAGCGCGCTGGCATCCGCATTCCCGCACAATGCGCGGTATTTGGTTTTGGCGACTATACGTTTTCGGACAAACTGCTGCCCAGCCTGAGCACCATCCGGCCGCCTGCCCACGAAATGGGCGTACTGGCGGCCGAACGTATCCTGCAACAACTGGGCGAGATTCCCGGCGATTGTGTACGGGTGAACGAACTGCAATGCCGGGTGATTGCGCGCGAGAGTGCTTGATTAACGCACCGCCGAAAACGCCGTCGGCTGCAGAAACTGGTTGGCAATGTAGTCCACCAGCGGGCCTTGGGCTTCGGTCTCGGCTTTTTGCCGCACCCAGTCCGGATCGCTAGCGAAGGCGTTCCATTTTTGCTCGCGCTCGGCCATCGATTCCCACTGCAACAGATAAATCAACTCCGAGGTCGAGCCGCCCACGGCAATGGTCCAGAAACCAGCCTGGCGTATGCCGTAACGCTCAAAGAAACCCAGCGTGATGGACTCGAAGCGCTTGAGCAGATCGGGCATGCGGCCCGGCATGGCGTGGTAGATGCGTTGTTCGTACAGCATGGCGTGTTCCTTGGGCGAGTGGCGACCCCCGGCCGGTTTACCGGCCAGTGACCACCTTGCTATAGACAAGAAAGATCATGATCAAGAAGGCCTGTAACAGCGCCCCATACTGAAAAACCAGCAAGACGCGCGAAAACCCGTCACCTGATTTCGCGTCGTCTCGCAGCGCTTGCAAAAAGTCGCGTCTGACCGCCACGCGCTTGATGGTGAAACAGCGCACGATGTAGACGCCCATCAAAGCCAGATAGACCGCATCAAACAACATTACCAACCCCACCGCGACCGCCATACGCATTACCCACCAGAAAAAATAAGCACCATAAAGTGAGCGCGCTGGGACCAAGCTGTTGGTGCAATCTCGTGCTGCGGCGTCGACAAATCACAACAGCCCGCATCTACATTACGACACGCAACGATACCTCACCTATCATGCCTGTCGAGCCGCTGACGCCAGCGGGATCAGTCCCCTGCTCGCGCTTATTTTCCCCGTCCTGATCTGAGAGCTTTGCTGATGACGTTCCCTTCGGCCCTGGCCGGTATGCGCCGCGTGCTGCTTGCTCCCTTGCTGGCAGCCAGCCTGCTGACCACCGGTTGCGCCAGCCCCCTCACCCGGCCCCAGACCAGCAACAGCGCCAACGGATATAGCGAGACGCGCATCGATGCCAGCCACTACCTGGTGGCCTTCAGCGGCAGCGGCTACACCAGCAAGGATCAGGCCTGGTTTTTCTGGTTATACCGCTGCGCGGAATTGACCCGGGCGCAGGGCTTCAGTTATTTCCGTCTGGAAAACACCGAGACAACGGCGAGCACGGTCAGCGCGGCCGATCAAACAGCCGGGGCGTTTTACGACGGTGTATACCGGCCCGAGCAGGCGCAAGCGTGGACGCGGGTGAGCTACCAGTATTCGGCGAATGGCAGCCATAAGTTGCGCTGGCAGGAGCGGGCGACGGTGGCCATGTATCGCGCGCCCGCGCCGCCCGATGTGGCGGGTTTGCTGGTGGCGCAAACCGTGCTGGACCAACTGACGCGCTATGTGGCTTCAGGCGGTCGCGCCACGGCACCGACGCGGCAAGCCGTCATGGATGCGATTGCACTTCCGGCCGCGCCAGCCAGAGCGGCCCGCATCCAGCCCGCAGCGCGCCAGCTTTAACGGCCGCCGGTATGGGCTAGCGCAAGGACTGGATTGCGCAAATGACGGCGCCCACCCGATCAGGCGCCAGGGGGGGCGATTACTGGGTTTCCGGCGCTTTATAGGTCAATGTGCCGCGGCCGCTGGGGATGTTGTATTCCCACACATAGCGCACGTTGTCGCCAGAATAAGCCACCAGCACGGCCTCTTCTCCGTGCCCGAACACGCTGAGCCGTGTCATATCGCCAGCATCACGCCTGAATACGCGGTCCAGCAACGGCAGCTTGCCCTCCACTTTCAAGCGGGCTTGCGGGGTGCCATTTGCCGACAGCAGCAAGATTTCGCCATTTTGGGTCCATGCCAGATAACGGTCCCGACTGAGGTCGTAGCTGATCGAGTTGGCATCAATATCCTGCATCGAGCCGAAATCGAGCCATCGCTGATGGGCGACATCGTAGCGATACAACACACCGGCGCCGCCGAAGCTGATCACGGTAACCAGATTACGTTTGGCATCCCAGGTCAGATCATTGGCCCAGGAGCATTCCGGAAACGCCGGAGGCAGCGTGGCAAAAGTGCGGGCGCCGGTTTTCTTGTCGACCACGGCCAGACAATCGCGCCCGCTACCGCTCGCGATCTCGTAGTTATAAGGGCCGGGGGGGAAGATTTTTTTGCCTTCCGCCAGGTAGCCACCGGCTCGCTTGACCCGTGGGCCGGTCAGGGTCCAGTCCACGGCGCTGCCGTCGGCCGCGGTGAGCTGAAAAGCAATCGACTGGTTCGGTGCTGTGATCGGGGCACCTTCCAGGGTCCATTCAGGGTTGTGAGCAGGCTGGCTTATCCGCACCGGTCCTTCCAGGCGGTAGGCCCCGGCAAACAGGTCTATCTTGCGCACGCCAAATTGCTGATCAAGCGTGCGCAGCGCGCTTGCCATGTCTGCCCCCTTACCCTCATAGGGCACCGCCAGCGCAAGCTTTTGCCTGGGCGCGGTGGTATTGATCTGGCTGATACCGGTGCTGCTTGAGCTTTGCGCAAAAACTACACCGCTTAATTGGGTGGTTGGTGTCGCGCTGACATTCCAGGTGACTGCCTCGTACGAGGTCAGCACCAGCATGACCTTCTTGCCGGGACGATCCACCGTCACATAGACCGATGCAGGCGCCGGCAAACGCGTCAGGCGTGCCCCAGGCGTTGCCGGATCATTACCCCCATTGCAACGCCCGTCAGGGCAGGCACGTGCGCCGCCATAGGTGGCGACCAAGGCGATTTCGGCGTTTTGCGCCCACGCTTTATTGGCCGACGCAATTGGCATGGCAGGCGTCGGCGGCGTTGTGAGCCCCGGTGCGGCCAAAGCGGGCTGCGCCGCTTGCGTGATCCGTTGCAAGCGTCGTTGCGTCAGGGTCAGCTCGTCGTGAGAAGGCGCAGATACTCGCGGGGCGACAGGCGTAATGCGTTCGGTCGGCGCTTGTATCTGTCTGAGCTTGCCCGCCCCCTCCGCGCAGGGCACGTCTTGAAACACCGTTTGCCCGGACACCTGACACTGATAAACCGACGCGCCCAGCGCCATTGAACTCCAGCACCCCACCACCGCCCACAGCAACGCCCGTTTCATTTCGCTCTCTCAATCTTGTTTTTATTGAATGGCCCAGTGCTCGCTCAGGCGGCACCGCGTTGCGCTTTATAGGTAAGCCGTCCACGCGGCTGCGTCAGGTTGTAGTCCCAGACATAAAGCACGTCGTGCGCAGGTGTCCACGCGATCAACAGCACATCGTCGCCCTGCGCCACCAGGTTCAATGTCGGGCTCCAGCCTGCATCCCGGTCAAACACGCGGTTGAACATCGGCAAGCGGCCAACCAGGTTGTAACTGGCCTGGACCTGGCCGCGCCAGGACAAGACATACAGCGGGCCGGTGATGTCCCATCCGACAAAGCGGTCATGCACCGCGTCATAGGCCAGCGCCGACAGTCTCAGATTTGGCGTCTGCTCAAACCCCAGCCATTGCTGCCGCAGCATATCGAAGCGATACAAGGTGGGATTTCTGCCTCTACCGAGCAGCAGCAACACATGGCGTTGGGTATCCAGCGCCAGGGCCTCGCCGCCCTCACATTCAGGAAAATCTGCGGGCAAGGCCAGGGGCGTGCGCGCGTGGGTGCGTTTGTCGATCGCGGTCAGACAACTGCCGCGTTCTGCCGTCGCTTCATACTCATAGTCACCGACCGCGGGCGCGACCGCGGTGTGGCCTGTCAGATATCGCATCGGGCCCGGAACACGCGCGCCACGAGCGGTCCAGTCGCGCGATGCGCCATCGCTGGTGCGTAGTTGAAACGCGAGTTCGTGCATGGGCGGCTGTACTGGCCATCCATCCAGGGTCCAGTCGGGCTGCACCTGCGCACGCTGCGTGCCGCTGCCCACACGTACCGGTCCGGAAATCTGTAACGGCAGCGCGTACATATCAATCTGCCGCAAGCCAAACCACTGATAGAGAGCACGCAGGATCGCGTACGACTCTGTACCGGCGTGGCGCACATAGGGCCAGCTGACCTGTTGCGTCGGCAAGGCCGCCGTCACTGAGCTGGAGCCCGTTTGATTCTGATGCCCATACAGCACACCGGTGATATGGGTGCCGGGTGTGGCCCGGACGTGCCATGCCAGCGCGTGGGCCGAGGTCAGCACCAGCAACACATTTTTGCCTGGCCGATCCACTTCGACATCGGCGCGACGCGGTACCGCATCCGCCAGTCCCGAGCTATCGCAATCGGGATTGCCTTCACAGGCTGGATCAAGCACGTCATAGGTGGAAACCAACGCCACCTCGGCCCGAAAACCCCACTCAACAGGCGGCTGCCCGGGTGCTTGGGCCACCGGCCTTGCCGGAGACACGGCATCAAGTTTCTGCTTGATGGCGTTGAGCACGGCGTCCCGTCGCGCCTGACCTTCGGCGATAAGCTGCGCGCCCTGGCTCAAGCCGATCTGTGCGGCATCGGCGTGTGCGGCAGGGGGCTGCATGCGATCAGGCGGGCGCGCCATGGCCTGCGCCGACAGCGGGTCGGGCCAGCGTCCATAGGGAGTGCTATGACGCGGCGGCGCGGCGCCGGTGGCGGATTTGATCTCTTTGACGGTATCAACACTGGCACCGCTGCACGGCGTGTCCTGAAACACGGTTTGCCCGCCCACTACACACTGATGGACCGAGGCAGCTGGCACCAGGCTGCTGCAAAACAGCAGACAGGCTGCGAGCAAAAGCGATTTATTCATCGTTATTCAAGCGGGACCAAGGCCCGTGATTGCGCACTGGAAAGCGGCCAAGTATAAGCAGCGCCTAATGAGCTGTCGCATCGCTGACGTCTATATGTATCTACTGTGTCGCATTTTGCACAGATCAATACATTTCGCTGCAATTCACGCCGGGCTAAGCCAGGGCCTGCGCAATCAGCCCGCCCAACGTGGCCATCCCTTGCTCATACGCGGCACTCCACGGCGCGCCGTAGTTCAGCCGGATGCAATTGCGATACTGCCGGCCCGGCGAAAAAATCGGCCCGGGCGCGATGCTGATGCCGTGCGCGGCGGCGGCGCGTTGCAGTTGTAGCGCATCAAACTGCGGCGGCAGTTCCACCCACACAAAGTAGCCGCCTTGCGGCCGCGAAATCGACACCGCTTGCGGCAGATGCCGCGCCAGCGCCTGGTTCATCTGGCCCAGTTGCGTTTCCAGGTTGTGGCGTAGTTTGCGTAGATGTTTGTCGTAGCCGCCGCCGTGCAAATAATCGGCGATGGCCACTTGCGCGGGCACACTGGCCGAGAGTGTGGTCATCAGTTTCAGCCGTTCTATCTGCTGGCCATAGCGTCCGGGCGCGACCCAGCCTATGCGATAGCCAGGCGCCAGCGTTTTGGAAAACGAGCCGCAATGCATGACCAGGCCGGTGCGGTCATAGGCTTTGGCGGGCAGCGGATAGCTGCGGCCAAAGTACAGTTCGCCGTAGACATCGTCCTCGATCAGCGGCACGTCATGCTGTTCCAGCAAGCGCACCAGCTCACGTTTTTTCTCGGCGGGCATGCTGGCGCCCATGGGGTTCTGGAAACTGGTCATGAACCAGCAGGCCTTGACCGGATGTTGTTGCAGCGCACGCGCCAGCGCGTCCAGATCCAGCCCGTCGCGGGCGCTGACCGGAATCTCGATGGCGCGCATGCCCAGGCGCTCCAGCGCTTGCGATGCGGCATAAAAGCCCGGCGATTCGATGGCGATCAGATCGCCCGCCTGGGCGACCGCAGCCAGGCACAGATTGAGCGCTTCGAGTGCGCCGTTGGTAACAATGATCTGATCCTGTGACTGCGGCAGCCCCATGCCCAGATAGCGCAGCGCAATCTGCTGGCGCAGCGCCTTGTTGCCCGGCGACATGCTGGCGACGGTATCCCACGGATCAATAAAGCGGGCGGCACTGGCCAGCGATCGCGCCAGCCTGGGCAGCGGAAACAACAGCGGTGACGGAAACGCCGAGCCCAACGGCAACATCTGCCGGTCCTGGGCGGATTCCAGCACGGTAAACACCAGCTCGCTGATATCCACCTCGGCCGATACCAGCGCGCTGCGGCTGGCAGGTTGCGTTTCTGCGGGCGCCTGCGGCCCGTCGGCGGCCCCCGTCACAAAGTAGCCGGAGCGTTCACGCGCCCGCACCAGGCCGCGTTCTTCCAGCCGGTAATACGCGGCGAAAGCGGTGGCGGGGCTAACCCGATAGCGGGCAGTGACGGTGCGGATGGAAGGCAAACGCGCGCCGGGCGCGAGCTGGCCGCTGCGGATGTCGGCGGCGAGTAGTTCGGCAATCTCTTCGTAGCGTTTCATGCGGGGCGTGTGCTCATCTGATACGCAAAAATTTTCAATTCCTGATTCTGTTACTGATCCGGGCAAATGGCCAGACTGCAAGCATCCCGCCCTTGCTTGCGCTCGCCGCGTTGGCAAAGGCCCATCCGCTTTATCACTCTCTTGATCTCACCATGCCCAGCCCACGCAGCGACAACCACTTTAAAGGCATCCCGATTCATGTTTCCGCCGCATCCGCCAGCCTGGCGCCTGCCGAAATCCGTCTTACTGGCCGCCATCACAAAATCCAGCCGCGCAAAACCAACGGCGTGTTTACCCGTTGGCGCTGGTTTTGGGTCTGGGCCACGCAGCTGTTCTTTTTTGGCATGCCATGGCTGAACATCGACGGGCATCAGGCGCTACTGTTTGATCTGGGCCCGCAGCGGTTTTATGTGGGTAGCCTGATTTTTTTGCCGCAAGACTTTATCTATCTGACCGCCTTGCTGGTGTTATGCGCGTTCGGCCTGTTTGCCTGGACGGCGGTGGGTGGGCGTTTGTGGTGTGGCTTTTCCTGTCCGCAGACGGTGTATACCGAGATTTTTGTCTGGATCGAGCAGTGGTTTGAAGGCGACCGCGCCGCCCGCATCAAGCTGGACAAAGCGCCGTTGAGCGCCCGCAAACTGGCAATCAAGGCGGGCAAACACGCGGCATGGCTGACGTTCGCCTTGTGGACGGGGCTGACCTTCGTTGGTTATTTCACCCCGATGCGCCAGCTTGCCAGCGATATCTGGACATGGACGGCCAGCGGTTACGCACTGTTCTGGACCTTGTTCTATGCCTTTGCCACCTATGGCAACGCAGGCTGGCTGCGCGAACAAGTGTGCAAATACATGTGCCCGTATGCGCGGTTTCAGAGTGCGATGTTTGATGCCGATACGCTGGTGGTTTCCTACGATGCGGCACGCGGCGAACCACGCGGGGGCCGCAGCAAGAATGCCGATGCCACGGCGGCCGGGCTGGGTGCTTGTGTCGATTGCACGCTGTGCGTACAGGTCTGCCCGGTGGGCATCGATATCCGCAATGGCTTGCAATATGAATGCATAAACTGCGGCGTGTGCGCAGATGCCTGTAACGAGGTGATGGACAAAGTCGGCTACGCGCGCGGTCTGATCCGCTTCAGTACCGAAAATCTGTTAGCGGGCACGGTGCAGCCGGGTGATGCCTGGATGCGGTTGCTGCGCCCGCGTGTGCTGATTTATGCGGCGATCATTCTCGCCACCGTCGTTATCAGCGGCGTGGCGTTATGGCAGCGCACACCGGTCAAACTGAATATCGCGCGTGAACGTGTGGCGCTGGTGCGCGAAGCGGAGGACGGCATGCTGGAGAACAGCTATGTGCTGCAAATCGAAAACGCCGACGTCAACGCGCATGACTTCCAGATCAAGGCCAGTGGGCTGGACGGCATCAAGGTGCTGGTGGACCAGCGTGGGCCGGTGCATATCGCCTCCGGCAGCAGCGCCGAGGTGAACGTGCGGCTGCATGTGGATGCTGCACACGCCGGGCCCGGTAGCCATGCGGTGGAATTTACTGTCGCTGCCCAGGATCAGTCGCAGGTGGTGGTGCGGGAAACCTCGCGCTTCTTTGGCCGCTGAAAATGGTGCGTTGCCCCGAAAAGCCGGGGGTAACGCACCCTACCATCACACCTCGTATTGCTTCACCGCCTTGGTCATGCGTTGCAGCATGTTCTCCAGCACATCCACCCGCGCGATGGTTTGCTCGACCACCACCACATTCTGTTCGTTCATGGCCGCCACGCGCTGCACGTTTTGCGCCAGCTCGGTCATGGCCGTGCCCTGCTCGTTGGATGAATGCGTGATGTCATTAACGCGATGTGTGGTGTGCTGCATATGCTCGTTGATGTTCTGCAGCGAATGGCGGGCATCGTGCACCAGCTCCGCGCTTTCGGACATCTGCGTTACGCCAACCCGCATGCCTGTCACGGCCTGGCGGGCATCCTGCTGGATGACGTCGATCAGGCCGTTGATCTCATCGGTGGCCTCGCGCGTGCGGGATGCGAGTTTGCGTACTTCATCGGCCACCACCGCAAAGCCACGGCCTTGCTCACCGGCGCGGGCGGCTTCAATGGCGGCGTTTAGCGCCAGCAAATTGGTCTGGTCGGCAATTTCTTTAATGGTGGCGGCAATCCGCCCGATTTCGCCGCTGCTGCGGCCCAACTGCTCCACCTGGTGGGCTGCGGTCTGCACGGTTTGCGCCAGGATGGTGATTTCATCGCTGGCCCGGGTGGAACGTTGCGCGCCTTCGATGGCAGCGCTGCGGGTGGTATCGGCGGATTCTTGCGTCAGGCGCGCATTGGCGGCGACTTCCTGAATTGCGGTGGTGATCTGCTCGACCGCCGCAGCCGACGCCGAGATCGCCGCATTCTGCGTTTGCGAGGATTTGTCGATTTCGCTCACCCCGGTCACCACATCACTGGTGGCATCGGCCACATGCGTCATCGCATCAGCCACCGATTGCACCGTGGCGCGCACCGAAGCCACAAAGGAATAAGTCATGCGCCCGATATCGCCGATCAGATCATGCCGTTCGACGGCGCCGTGCGCGGTCAAACGGCCGCTGGATAACACGTCGTTCAGATAGTGGGCGATATGGCGCAGATCGCGATGCAGACGCGGGCTAAACCAGGCCAGTACGTACAAACCCAAGGCGCCCGATGCCGCAAACGCCAGCCATGCCAACCACGCCACATCCACGCCCATTGCCTGGCATGCGGCGCCGCCGACGCTAAACGCCAGCAAGAATCCGCCCAGCACCAGCATCTGGCCTTGCAAGCTGCGCAGCGGACGCAACCAGGCAAAGCGTTGTCTGACCAGATGGCCGTGGTCCAGCGCCAGGCTGGCATCCCCTGCGCGCATACGTGCATACAAGGTTTCGGCGGTTTTGATCTGGGCACGCGTGGGTTTGAGGCGGATGGACTGGTAACCGACAACCTGGCCGTTCTCGCGCACCGGCGACACGTTGGCAATCACCCAATAAAAGCCCCCATCGCGCCGCCGGTTCTTGACCAGGCCGCGCCACGGCTTGCCTGCTTTGAGCGTGCGCCACAGATCGCCAAACGCGGCGGCGGGCATATCGGGATGGCGCACCAGATTGTGCGGTTGGCCCACCATCTGCGCCTGGGTATAGCCGCTGATGGTGGCAAAAGCCGCGTTGGCTTCGACGATCATGCCCTGCAGATCGGTACGCGAATAAATGAAAACGCCGTCGGGAACGATCGTCTCGATATTGCTGGTGGCTGCGTCCATGCTCGTCCTGCCTTTCGTGTGGGGTGAAGATAGGGCACGAAAGCTGGGGGGCGCATTCGTCTGTAAGGCAATTATTTACTTACAACAACAAATTGCGCAAAACAGAACAGATAGCTGACAAAAAAATGTGGTGTAGAAAGCACTTAGCCGACTACAAAGTGGCGATTTTGCTCGCGCGTTACGCTCGAATGCGTGGCGCGACAAGGGTAATTATTTTCAATTAATGAAAGCTAATATACCAGACTGTCTTTTTGGAGAGCAGCGCCTTAACCGCGTCCTACCTCCGCATCCAGCCGGTCCAGGTTTTGTTCATTGGCGGGCTCAACAATGGGGCGCAGCGCCTCTGCCACGGCAGGGTCGACAAAGCTTTGGCGCCAGGTGACCCGCGTACCGCCGTTGGCGGCATCAAGCGTAATGCTGAGGGTGAAATGCGGGGTGGCGGTGTGTTCGATCACCACGCGGCGATCGCGGTCGATCTGGCGGAACACCGATTCGTTGGCCCAGCGTGTGCCATCCGGGCCGATCATGGTGTAAACCCAGCGCCCGCCTTCGGCAAAATCAATTTCATCGATCTCATTACTGAACCCGGCCGGCCCCCACCAGCGCGCCAGGCGCTCGGGGTTCTGGATGGCGGCAAAGACGGCGGCCGGGCTGGCGTGCAGTTGGCGTTGGGTTTCAAAGGTGACCATGGGGGCGTTCCGGATAAAGGGAGTGCCGCTAGATTAGCCATAAGCCGGGCCAACCGAAAGCCGCCACAACCACGTCTATTTGCAACACACCATCAGACGAATCTGACCATTTGCACAAATTGCAGATGAAATTGATTTAGATCAATCGTCACCCGGCCGGGAATCCTTACATTGAGCGCCGTTGCAGCGAGCAGCATCACCCGCCTCAATCAGGACGCTTACCCAATGAACAAAAAAATTCTGGCCGCCGTAGCCGCCGCCTGTGTACTGCCCGCCGTTGCCATGGCCGATGCCGGTGACGTGATTACCCGCCTGCGTTTGATCAGCGTGCAGCCTGATGTCAGCACCGATAACACGCTGTCCGCCGTGAACACCAGCGTCGGCAACGCCACCGTGCCTGAGCTCGATTTCACCTATATGTTCACCAACAACATTGGCGCTGAGCTGATCCTCGGCACCAGCCGCCACACCATCAGCAGCGATATCGGCAAGCTGGGCACCACCTACGCGCTGCCCCCGACCGTAACGCTGCAATATCACTTCAACCCGCAAGGGCAGATTCGTCCGTATGCCGGTGTCGGTGTTAACTACACCCGGTTCTACAAGACCGACCTGCATCTGCCGGATGGCACCAATGTGGATATCGATCAGAACAGCTTTGGTCTGGCGGCGCAGGTCGGTGTCGACATCATGATGAACAAAACGTACTTCTTTAACGTGGACGTGAAGAAAGTACAGATGGATACCGACGTTTCTGCTGCAGGCAGCAGCCTGGGCAAGCTGAAGATCAATCCGTGGATTGTGGGCGTGGGCTTCGGCCGCGCGTTCTAAGCCACGGCAACCGAGTAAGGGTAAGGCGATGTGGAAAAGCGGGCCCGGCGACAAGGGGACGGCGTCGGGCCCCGCTTCTATTGCTCAATGCGAGCAGTGGCTGCGTTGCACAGCAAAAACTGTAAGGCGTTGCGGGCGTTAATCAGAACCGCGCGCCGACACTGGCCATGGCAAAGCTACGGTCATCCACAATGTTGTAATCGCCGCCGCCCGTGCGCAGCCAGGTCAGATCTGCCGTATAAGTGCGCTGCCACAAGGCGTGCAGGTTAAACAAAGCCGTGCGCCGCCCCTGCGAGAAAATCCCGTCATACGAATAACCGTGGATGTCATAACCCATGGCGACGGATGCATCCAGATCCAGCCCGTTCAATACGTTATTGAATTTGTCATCAAGCTTGGCGCGCGCGCCCCAGGACGAGGTCGTGACAAAGCCATTGAGCGAACAGGTCAGCGCGGAGCCACTGCAGCCGCTGGACGTGCTGCTGGGCGCCACCCCAAAGCCAACGCGGCCGTAACGCATCACATAACTATCTGGCAGGCCCGCCACGTATTTGATGGCCGTTTCGCCCGACAACGACAGCTTGCCACCGTACCAGTCCCCCAACGGTTTGGCCGCGCCGATATTCCATTGCGCCACTTTGAAATTGTCATAGCCGCGCGCCTCATAGCCGACTGGCGTTTTGGCCAGCCATGCCAACGGGCCGGTGCCGGCCAGCAAGCCGGAGATAAAGTCGGAGCCGTTCCAGGCAATCGGCTGATTGGGGCGATAGCTGAATTCGCTATACACGCCGGTGCCGTCCGGCAAGCGTGTTTTGAAATTGAGCGCGAACATATCGATATCGGTCGGGTAGATGCGTTCGTAGTAGCTGGCGATGCCGGTCGGTGTGGCCAGGCCCAGGTTGGCGGCGGTCGGCGTCAACACGCCCGCGCCAGTCCGCACATCGCCGGTGACCGCGCTGCGGCTGGAGTAATGCGCGTAATACAGACCAAACAAGCCCACGTTGTCGAACATCACCGAAACGCTGCCGCCGTACTGCCCCTTGTTGGACTTTTTATCCGCGCCTCGCGCCACATAATCCAGCGGGTTGGTGATCGACTGCGCGTCGGTCGTGCTGACCGATTTGTGCGTAATCGCGCTCAGCAAGGCGCCATTCAGGGTCATCTTGTCGCAACCTTGTTGGGCGTAGTCGCTGGTTGACCAGAAAGTGCCACAGCCCGGGTACGCGTTGGGCTCAAAACGGAAGATATAAAAGGCATCAAAACTGAGCGCGGGGTTGACCGTGTAGCGGGCATACAGCGTGGGCGCGGGCACGGCGGCTTCTTCGGCGATCGAGCTGGCGCGGCTCAGCGCCGAGTAATCGATGCTGTTGATTTGCTGGATGCCGCCGCCGATGGTGGTCGGGGTTACCCAAGGGATTTCCTGATTGCCCAGCCGCACCAGCAAGGACTGATCGCCAAAGTGGAAGGTGTTATAGACATACAAATCGTCGAGCACCGCATTGCTGAAGCGATCAAGCGGCACAAAACCGTTATCGCTCAGCGGGCTATTGGCGCTGTAGCCGTTGGCAACGCTGCCATGCGCCACGTTGTCATGCTTGAGCGCGTAGTCATACCAGCCTTTGCCGCTGACAAACAGGCCCGCGTCGTCCACTTTGATATCGGCTTGCAGATAAGCTTCCAGCGCTTGCGACGCCGTATCGCCCTTATCGTAATTAAGCTCGCCATCGTTCTGCGTGTTCATGCCGTCGCCACTGCTGTAATGCGGGGTATCGGTACGCACCACCATCCCGGCCGACACCGCGCCTTTGACCGTCACCGTGGCCGGGCCCAGCGACCACTGTTTGCCGTCGCCCAGGCCGCTATCCAGCGTGCCAAACGTGAGTTCGGCCGCCCCGGCCGTACTACACAAGGCCAGCGCCAACGCGGCACCACAGGCGTTCTTGTTAAACCGGACCTTGTGAACCGATCCGGGCACAGCCTTGCGCATTACATGTTTCATGTCATTCCCGTTCTTTGAAATGAGGCAGGTTGAATGTCTGGCGGACAGCGCCAGGGCACAGCGGAAAAAGCGGTTGCGAGATAAGCGACGGTTTAGCGGCGGCGTGCGGCCTCCCGCAGTTGTAGTCGGCGGCGGGTGGCGGCCGGATCGACCCAGCGCAGGCAGGCCAGGGCCACGATGACAGTCGCCATGCCGACTACGGCCAGCGTGTTTTCAAAGCCGTAGGCGATATCGTCATGCGCGGCATGCACCAGGTAGCCTGCCAGCACGGGCGCCACCATCCCGGCGCAAGTCGTCAGCGCCAGATGCACCGCCAACACGGCGCCGCGTTGCGCGGGCGGGCTGAATTCGCCGCACACCGTAATGCCAAAACTTTGCTGCACGTTAAGCATCACCATGCCCACCCCCGCCAGCACCAACTTGCCCAGCGCGCCCAGCGGCAGATGCAGTCCCAACAGCGCCAACGCCACGCCACCGATCACGCAACAACCCACTGGCAAGCCCACCAACGTCAGGCGCTGGCTGGCGCCGCGCTTTAACAAACGCTGCGACCACCACGACACCGCCAGCATCCAGCCGATGACCAACAACATGATCAACATCACGCGTACGCCGGTTTGCTGCGCGCTGTAACCGAGCCCCTTCTGCATCCAGACCGGGTTCCAGCTAAAGCCAAGCCCGCTCAGCAAATAGCCGACAAAGCCCAGCACGGTGACGCCGATAAAACTGCGATTGAGCAAGAGATGGCGATAGGCATGGCGCAATGGCTGCGCATCCATTTCGGTATCGATGACCAGATGCTGGGCGGCTTCGGCCACCTGGCCTTCGCGGCCCAGCCACAGCCACAACAGGGCCCATGCCAGGCTCAAACCCGCCAGCACGGCATAGGCGGTGCGCCAGCCGTGATGGCTGATCAACCACGGCAAGGTAACGGCAGACAGCAAGATCCCCGCCATCAAGCCGGTATTGATCCCGGCGGCAGGTAACACGCGTTCCTGCGGCGCAAACCACTTGAAGCAGGCATGCTGGATCAGCGCGGTGGACGGGCCGGCGCCGATGCCGAGCAGCAAGCGACAGATAAACAGCCCGGTCACCGTATGCCCCAAGGCCACGCCCAGCTGGCAAGCGGCCCAGATCAGCGCCAGGCCGAGCAAAATCCAGCGCGCTGCCACCCGGTTTGCCAGAAAACCGCAGGCCACGCCGGCCACCGGATACAGCACAAAAAACGCGCTGCCCAGCCCACCAAACACGGTGGGGCTGAGTTGCAGATCGTCCATGATGCGCACACCGGCAAAGGCAAACACCGACTTGTCGGCCGCCACGATCATGATCGCCAGAAACAGCAGCAACATGGTGCGGCGACGCGGCCATGAATTGGCAGGCAGACTGGCGATGGCCCCGCCGCCGGACGAGAACGGCAGCGGCTTAGCCACGCAGGTAATCCTCAGTCAGGTTCACCCAGAAGCTGGCGGCAAAGCCAAGAATCCTGTCGTTAAAGTCGTAGCCGGGGTTGTGGATCATGCAGCCGCCTTCGCTGCCCACGCCGTTGCCGACAATCACATAACAACCGGGCCGCTGCTCCAGCATCCACGAAAAATCATCGCCGCCCATGGCGCCCGACGGGATCGGAATCAAGCCTTTGGGGCCGACCATGCGCTCCGCCACGGCCCGGGCAAAGGCGGTCTCGGCCGGATGGTTGATCAGCACGCGGCTGATCGGCAGCCACTCGATCTGCGCCGTCACGCCAAAGCTGCGCGCCTGGTGTTCCACCAGCTCACGCAGGCGCGCTTCGATCTGCTGTTGCACCGCCGGGTTGAAGGTACGTACGGTGATGGCCAGCGTGGCGGTATCGGGCACCACATTGGCCGCGCTACCGGCGTTGGCCGCGCCGACGGTAATGACAGCGGGCTGATCCGGCGAGATATTGCGCGACACGATGGTTTGCAGCGCCATGATGATGGACGCCATCGCCACCACCGGATCGACGCCCTGATGCGGCATACCGCCGTGCGTGCCCTTGCCGGTGAGCGTGATGCGCACGGTATCGGACGACGCGGCAATCACGCCCGGTTGCACGATGAATGTGCCCACCGGCAGCGTCGGGCCGTTATGCAGACCGTAAATCGCATCGCAGGGAAACCGCTCGAACAAGCCATCGGCAATCATGCGCGACGCGCCACCGAGGCCTTCTTCGGCCGGTTGGAAAATCAGATTGAGCGTGCCATCAAACTGGCGTGTTTTAGCCAGATGATGCGCGGCAGCCAGCAGGATGGCGGTGTGGCCGTCATGACCACAGGCATGCATGGTGCCCGCGTGTTTGCTGGCGTAGGGCAGACCGGTTTCTTCATGAATCGGCAGCGCATCCATATCAGCGCGTATACCCAGCGTGCGGCTGGAATTGCCCAGCTTGAGCCGCCCCACCACGCCGGTGCCGCCCACGCCGGTGGTGACTTCATAACCCCATTCGGCCAGTTTGCTGGCCACCAGCTGGCTGGTTTGCACTTCGGCAAAACCCAGTTCGGGATGCGCGTGGATATGCTGGCGCAATGCGATAAATTCGGCCTCGTGGGCGGCGATTTCGGGGATGACACCGGGCAATGTGGACATGGCAGTTTCCGTCATTAGTAAGTGCTGCACAGGGCAGCGATCCGCGTGCTGGCTCCTCCTTCTGGCAGAGGCCAACACACTCAAAACGCGGATCAGTCTAGTGACGGGAATTTGTTTTCCAGCAGGGAAAAACCGCCATCCTTGCAGCTGATTTCGCCATAACGCCGGCGCCTGACGCGGCCGTTTGCTGGCGCAATATCCATGCGCCTTGCAGCCGCAGCGGTTTATCCACGCGCAAGCCAACACTGGCATAATCGCCAGAACTCAAGCCGATCTCGCCATGACAGCCCATGAAACCCGCGCATTTTGATCTGCTCTACAGCCCCGATTGCCTGCTCGGCACCCTGTTTGGTTGCATGGATGTGCTGATGGTGGCCAACCGATTGTGGCGTTTACACAACCCACGCAAACGCGGGCTGCCCTTCAGCTGGCAGGTGATCGACGCCAGCGGCCGCGTGCTCAGCCTGCCGGGCTGGCAAGACTATCCCCAGCGCGGCTCGCCGCCGCCCGATCTGACGCCGGAGCAAACCGTGCTGCTGGTGCCGGGGCTGGCTATGCAGAACGTGCCGCATCTCAACCAGATGCTGGCTGCCGCCAGCGCCGAAATCGCACTGATCGGCCGACGGCATCAACAGGGCGCTCTGATTGCGGGCGGGTTCAACGCCGCGGTTTTGCTGGCACGTAGCGGCATTCTGGATGGGCGTAACGCCACCATCAGCTGGATGATCGCGGGCTGGTTTGCCACGCATTACCCCAAGGTCAATCTGCAAATGGACCGCCCCGTCAGCGTGGACGGCCGTATTTATTGCAGCGGCGCCCCGACTGCGCATGTGCAACTGATGCTGGAGTTGATCAGCCATTTTGTCGGCGCCGAGATTGCGCAAATGTGCGGCAACGCCTTGTTGTATCAGCCCAGCCGCTTTGAGCACTCGGCCATGCTGCAATCCGGCCCCACGCGTGACAGCGTGGTGTACAAGGCGCGGCAATATCTGGAACAAAACATCCGCGAGCCCTACAGCCTTGACGCCACCGCCGCCGCTGCGGCAGTCAGCACCCGCACGCTATTACGCCATTTCAAGGATGTGCAGGGCATGACGCCGCTGGACTATCTGCACAAGCTGCGCGTCGAGCGCGCGCGGCAATTGCTGGAGGTTACGGTGGCCGATTTGCCCGACATCCTCGAGCAATGCGGCTACCAGGACGCCAGCGCCTTCCGCCGTATTTTTCAACGCGAAACCGGGCACACGCCGTCGGATTACCGCGCCAGATATGCCGTGCGCGCATCGCGCCGCTGGTGGCGCGCAAATGACCCGACGCCCGACGGCAGCGCCAGTTAAAGCTGGCCGGAGCAGGGGCGGCCCTGCCGTTCATCTGCCTGTGCCGGGCGAAGTATCCTGCGGGACAGCGGCAAGGCGCGACCATTCTTCTTGAATGGCCAGGCTATCAGACGTTTCCTATCCGGATTCGCAAGTGACTTGATGCATGCTTGCCAGCTTTCAAATCAGTCGCGACGATGACCATGACTACGGCGATAAAAAGAATGTTTGGCCTGCTGGCAGCGAGCTTGCTCGTGTTGTTGTGCAGCGCCAACGCAATGGCAGACATGAGCTGTCGGGCCAACGGCGACATCGGAAACTATCGCGTTGAGGTCGGCGCGCGCCCGGTGCCTCGCGATGCCGTCGTCGGCAGTTCGCTTTGGGGCAAGTTTGGTGGTTGGCCTGGCTATAGCTTTAAATGCGGCGTCGACACCGAGCACGACCGTGATACTTACCTGACACTCTCGACGTCAGTGCCGCCGGTAGCGGGCTTTAATGATGTTTATCCGACCAATGTTGCTGGCATCGGCGTCCGCTATCACTTTGCAGTTAGCGCGGGGCCCGATGACTGCGGCGTTGTCTTCGACATGGGGATTACCAATTCTTCGCTGCCACTCAAATGCCACATCATGCACGGCACTGATTCGGAATGGCGTCTTGGCACCTCCGTCGAGTTCATCAAAACCGGCCCCATTGGCGCTGCCACCCTGGTGTCATTTCCCTCGGTCTCTGTGGTCTCCAAGCTCAACCAGGGCCCCTACGAAAACCTTCCCAACATGTATAGCGGTGCAGTCTCTGGCTCGACCACCGTGGTGGCATGCAGCGTATCGGATGTGCCGGTCACGCTGGGCGATTACAAAAGCACGGATTTTGCCGGGGTGGGCACCGGCACCCGCTCGGTGGATGTAAAAATCAAACTTACAGGCTGCCCTGCTGGCATCAACAAGGTTCGCTACACCATTGATCCCGTTACACCTGTTGTCGATACCGCCAATTCGATCGTTAAACTGGATAGTTCGTCCCGTGCGGGGGGCGTCGGCGTGCAAATGCTTGGCGAATCGGGCGCAGTCTTGCCCTTGAGTCAGCCGCAGGTTTTCAATGCGTACAACTACGGCGGTGGCTCATTCGACATTTCATTGAAGGCGCGCTACGTGCAGACCGAAAAGCTGATCAAGGCTGGCCCGGCGAATGCCTCGATGATCTTTACGCTTAACTACGAATAGCCGCAATCCTGGCCCTTAGACAGACGCCCGTCTCATCCCTTTTGCTCGTTGATTGTGGCGGACAAATATCCGTGCAATGGTTAATCCCATCGGCCCCGTCGGGCTTTGCTATGGGAAGAGCGCTGTGAAAAAACTGTTTGCATGGTTCACCGTCTGTGCAGCCGTGGTTTCGGCCAGTGCAGCGGCTGGGGTATTGCCGTTTCCGCCGTCGTTCAAGACCCAGATCATCAGCACCAATGGCGCAAAAATCTTTGTGCGTGTGGGTGGCCATGGGCCGGCGGTGGTGTTGTTGCATGGTTTTGGCGAGACCGGCGACATGTGGCAGCCACTGGCGGCAAAGCTGGTGGCCGACCACACGGTGATCGTGCCGGATCTGCGCGGCATGGGGCTGTCTGATCATCCCGCGGGCGGCTACGACAAAAAAAATGAGGCGCGCGATATTGCTGGCGTGCTCGATGCCTTGCATATCGGCCAGGTGGACGTGGTCGGGCACGATATCGGCAATATGGTGGCCTATGCCTTTGTCGCCGAGCAGCCCGAACGCGTGCCGCATCTGGTGTTGATGGATGCGCCCTTACCTGGCGTCGGGCCGTGGGATGAAATCCTGAAAAGCCCGTTGCTGTGGCATTTCCGCTTTGGCGGGCCGGATATGGAACGCCTGGTCAAAGGCCGCGAACGGATTTATCTGGATCGCTTCTGGAATGAGTTTTCCGCCGACCCCAAGCATTTTGATGAAGCCTCGCGCCAGCATTACGCCAAACTCTACGCCCGCCCCGGCGCCATGCATTCAGGCTTCGAGCAATTTCACGCCTTCGACCAGGATGTGATCGATAACCACGCTTATCTGCAAAAAGGCCCGCTGCCGATGCCGGTACTGGCCATCGGCGGCGCGGCATCGTTTGGCACCACCATGGCAACGGTAGCCCAGGCGGCGGCCAGCAACGTAACCGGCCTGGTCATCCCCGGCTCCGGCCATTGGTTGATGGAAGAACAACCCGAGCCGACCACGAAGGCGATCGTGGATTTTCTGCACTGAAACTGGCGTTACTTTAACGGTGCGCTACTGCTGGAGCGCCGCGTGATGGCCGATGCAACACCGGCCGGGTCACGCGGCGCTTTTGCGTCTTATGCGCGCAGTTCCGCTGCCCAGGCCATGCCCGGCCGAGCCTGATTGCTGGGCGTTTTTGCGACATATGTGAACGTGACCGGCCACGCCCGTCCGCAATCAAGCATTTGTCCGGATCTATGCGCGAACGGCCATTCGGCACCTTTTCGCTGACGAAACCCTCTGTTTGCCGCGTACGCCCTCTTGTCTCGAAATGGCAATCCGCCCTGTTTTTTGATCCGCTTCCGGCTTATCACGCCACAACCAGTCACTCGGTCTATTGCGTAATTGCAAATAGGAATGATTGTTATTATTATCGGTGCCCGCTAAGCAACATCTGTACAAAATCGTACAAATCCTCAGCGACTCTCTCTCTCGTTGCGGACCAGCGCACTGCCGTGTCGGGCGCCCGGAATCCTGCCAGTTCCGGCCCGGCGCAGTCTTATCCACCCAGACTTGTGACAAGAAAATGACCTATATAAAAGCCCGAAAACTGGAACCACGCCGCAGCGCCGCCGCGATCAGCTCTATCGCCGGGCTCAGCACCGCCACGTTTGTAACTGGCCTGATGCTGAGCATGCCCGCCCACGCCGCGGACGCCGCCGCCAGCAGCAGCGCAACGCTGCCGACCGTCAATGTGGTGGATAGCGCAGACAACGGCTACAAGGCCACGCAATCGGCCTCGCCCAAATTTACCCAACCGCTGGTCGATACCACGCAAACCGTTACCGTGGTGACCAAACAGGTGATGCAAGAACAGAACGCCACCACGCTGACCGATGCCATGCGCAACGTGGCGGGTGCCGGTACGTTCTATGCCGGTGAAAACGGCAGCACCGCCAGCGGCGACGCCATCTATATGCGCGGCCTCGATACCTCGAACAGCATCTACGTCGATGGCATCCGCGACACCAACACAACGCACCGCGACATGTTCAACACCGAGCAAGTCGAAGTCATCCAGGGCCCCTCGGGCAGCGATTACGGTCGCGGCGCGCCGACTGGCTCGATCAACCTGATCAGCAAGCAGCCGACGCTGGTGGACGATCTGGAAGCCAGCGCGGTGGTAGGCACCAACAACTACACCCGTGCCACCGTCGATTACAACCACGCCATCAACGACACCACCGCCGCGCGCCTGAACATCATGGGCCACAAAGAAGACGTGGCGGGCCGGGATGGCGTCGACAACCAGCGCTGGGGCATTGCGCCGTCGGTGGCTTTCGGCCTGAATACGCCGACCACCGTGTATGTCGATTTTCTGCACGTCAAACAGAACAACACGCCGGATGGCCTGATCCCCACCATCGGTTTGCCCGGCTACACCGCACCCGGCAGCGCCTATGCCGCGCTGGCCACGGCGCCCAAGGTCGACACGCATAACAACTACGGTTTGACGACTGACCATGACAATTCGCAGACAGACATGGCGACGGTCAAGGTGGAGCATCAGATCAACCCGACCACCACGCTGCGCAACATCACGCGTTATGGCGAAACCAAACAGGATTACATGGCGACCTCGTTCATGCTGGCAACCACCAGCCTGACCAAGGTGACGGCTGATCCGACCAGTTGGCTGATGGCACGTAGCGCCAACGTCAACGACACCGATAACAAGATCCTGAGCAACCAGACCAATATCACCAGCAAGTTCGACACCGGCTCGCTCAAGCACGATCTGAGCGCGGGTTTTGAATTAACACGGGAAGAACAAACCGTGTTTGGCCACGCCACGGCGGTTGAGCCAGCGGTCAGCATCTATTCGCCCAACAGCAATGTCGCGGCCACCAACTACGGGCGCAACGGCGCGGATGCCCACGGCACCACCGACACCATCGCGGCCTATGCCTTTGACACCATCGCGCTGACGCCGAAGTGGGAAATCAACGGCGGCATCCGCGTTGACCATTACAAGACCGACTACGACAGCGCCACCGCGTGCGGCGGCACCAGCCGCACCGTCGTCGCATGCCCGACCGGCGCCGCCACGGGCACGCCAGTGCAAACCATCAATACCGATACCAGCGGCAATCTGGTCAACTGGAAAGCCGGCGCGCTGTACCACATCAACGAGCAGGGCAATGTGTACGTCAACTTTGCGCTGTCGCAACAGCCCCCGGGCGGCTCCAATTTTGCCCTGGCGGCGGCAACGCCGACCGGCAACAGCGCCAACCGTGTCGACTTCGCCCCGCAAAAAGCCAAGACCGGCGAGATCGGCACCAAGTGGGAATTGTTTGAAAAACGCCTGCTGGCCACTGCCGCGCTGTTCCGCACCGACATCAATAACGAAGTCAGCGCCGTCGGCGATGGCACTTACGCCCAGATCGGCAAAAAGCGGGTGCAAGGCGTTGAGCTGACCGCACAAGGCCAGATCACGCCAAACTGGTCGCTGACCGCCGGTTACATCTATCAGGATGCGACGGTTGAAGCCGGCACTGCCGTAGCGGCCGATGGTTCGCAAGTGATGACCTATACGCCGAAGAACGCCTTCACCTCGTGGACCACCTACACGCTGCCCAAGGGCTTTACCGTAGGCGGTGGTGCGCGTTACGTCGGCGGTCTGGCCAAGGGTACCGATGGCGCCATTGGTACGCCGACACACACCGACGCGTACTGGGTGGTGGATGCGATGGCCAGCTACAAGGTCAGTCGCAATCTGACCATGCAGCTCAACGTCTACAACCTGTTTAACGAAGACTACGTGTTGTCCATCAACAAGAGCGGCTATCGCTACACGCCGGGCGCGCCGCGCACGGCCTTGCTGACCGCCAACGTGTCGTACTAAGCCCTGCCCGCCACTCGCCGCTGGTGCGTTCTGCCGACGTGGACCGCGCCAGCCCGGGTGGCTTTTGTCTTAACCAGCCAACGAGAATTCGCTCGCTTTACGGGGTCTCCTAGCCATGATGTTTCATATTCCAGAAGTCCTGACCAAGGACGAAGTTCGTCAACTACGCGCCCGTCTTGATGCCGCGCCCTGGGTCGATGGCCGCATGTCTGCGGGCCCGCAAGGTGCGACGGTCAAGCGCAACAAGCAGTTGCCGATCGACAATCCGGTCACGATTGAACTGGGCAACATGGTGCAGGCGGCGTTGGCGCGCAATGCCATGTATTTCTCGGCGGCGCTGCCTTTGCGCGTGGCCCCGCCGATGTTTAACAGCTACGACGCTGACGGCCAGGAACACTATGGTTTTCACGTCGATGGCGCGGTCCGCGCCGTCAAGAACGCACCGCATGGCTGGGTGCGCACTGATCTATCAGCCACCCTGTTTTTATGTGAGCCGGATGAATACGAAGGCGGCGAACTGACCGTGCGCGATACCTATGGCGAGCACGCCGCCAAACTGCCTGCGGGCGATATGGTGCTGTACCCGTCCAGCAGCGTGCATTGCGTCACGCCGGTTACGCGCGGCACGCGGGTTTGTTCGTTTATGTGGTTGCAAAGCATGGTGCGCCACGACCATCAGCGCTCGATGCTGTACGACCTGGACCAGGCCATCAATGCACTGCGCGCACGTCATGGCGAAAGTGAAGAAACCGTGGCATTGGCGGCGACGTATCACAACTTGCTGCGGGAATGGTCCGAGATCTGAAACCACGCTGTAACCCAGCCGTAGCGCCATTCTTGATACGTATCGCGGCTTGACAATCAGCATCCCGCCATGCGAATTTAATAATGATAACGATTGTCATTATTAAAATAATTTGATGTCTGCGGCGGGCCCCGGCAAGACCACGTCCGTCGCACCACACCGCTGGAAACTCACTTCGCCATGTCGGCTTCTACCGAAAACCCTTCCGCCGCCCACCGGCAACAGCGGGCATTCTGGCTTAAGCATCTGCACCGCTGGCACTGGATCAGCGCCGCCCTGTGCATGATAGGCATGCTGCTATTTGCCGTTACCGGCATCACGCTCAACCACGCCGCGCAAATCGAAGCGCATCCGCAAGTGGAAAAACGTAGCGCCCACGCGCCTGCCGCCCTGCTGCAAGCCCTCAAGCAGGTGCAACACGCCGATGACAAAGGCCCGGTGCCCGCGCCGCTGGCGGACTGGCTGCACAGCGCGCTCGATATCGATACCGCCGACCGCGAAGCCGAATGGTCGCCCGATGAAATCTATATCGCCCTGCCCCGCCCCGGCGGCGATGCCTGGGCCAGCGTATCGCTGGTCAATGGCGATACCCATTACGAACTCACCACGCGCGGCTGGATTTCTTATCTGAACGATCTGCATAAAGGCCGCAATGCAGGCAAGGCGTGGGCCTGGTTTATTGATGTGTTTGCCATCGCCTGTTTGATCTTCAGCCTGAGCGGCCTGTTTTTGCTGCAACTGCATGCCGGATCACGCGTCGCCACCTGGCCCCTGGTGGGCTTGGGTGTAGTGATCCCCCTCGTGCTGGCACTGCTGTTTATCCACTAACCCCCTTACCGTCTCCAAGGATTTGTTATGCATCGTCTTCTCAAGGTCACGCTGACCGGGATCGCCGCCGCCCCGCTGGCTGGCACCGCCATGGCAGCGGATTTGTCCGTCAAGGTTGAGCTGCCGCAACTCAACGTGGCCGAGTATCACAAGCCCTATGTCGCCGTTTGGGTGGAACACGCCGACCAGACCCCGGTACAGACCCTGGCCGTGTGGTACGACGGCAAAAAACGCAATAACGAAGGCACCAAGTGGCTGAAGGACATCCGCCAATGGTGGCGCAAAGCCGGTCGCGATCTGACCGTGCCCGCCGACGGCATCAGTGGCGCCACCCGCGCACCGGGCGAACAAGCGCTGAGCTTTAGCGATGGCAAAGCCCCGCTGGGCAAGCTGGCGGCGGGCGAATACGCGCTGGTGGTCGAAACCGCGCGTGAAGCCGGTGGCCATGAGCTGGTGCGCGTGCCGTTTACCTGGCCGCCCAAAGAAGCCGCCAGCGCCAGCGCCAAAGGCGAGCACGAACTGGGCAGCGTCACGCTGAACCTCAAGCCGTAATTGCAACGCCGGTCGCCCGTGGCGCCGCTTTGCCCGCACTCTGGAAACAACACCATGAAAAAACTGACGCTTAAACAATGGCTGCCGCTGTCGATGCTGGCCGTGGCGGCGCTATTGCCGCTGGAAGCCCAGGCGCACCGCCAATGGCTGCTGCCGTCCGCAACCGTACTGGCGGGCAACGATCCGTGGATTACGGTGGATGCCGCCGTCTCCAACGATCTGTTTGATTTCGAGAACTTCCCGCTCAAGCTCGACGGTCTGCAAATTACTGCACCCGATGGCAGCGCCGCCAAAGCCGAAGGCGCCAGCACCGGCCATCTGCGCAGCGTGTTTGATCTGCAATTGACGCAGCAAGGCACTTACAAGATTGCCGTGACCACCGGTGCGGTAATGGCCAGCTACAAGCTCAATGGCGAAAACAAACGCTGGCGCGGCGAAGTGCAAGCGCTGGCCAAAGAAATCCCGGCCGAAGCGACTGATCTTAAAGTGACGCAAATGGATGCGCGCATCGAGACCTTCGTCACGCGTGGCAAGCCCACCAACGGCGTGTTCAAGCCCAGCGGCAAGGGCCTGGAACTGGCGCCGCTTACGCATCCGGATGATCTGGTTGCCGGTACGCCCGCCAACTTCCGTCTGCTGTTTGACGGCAAACCGGCGGCCAATCTCAAAGTAACCATCATTCCCGGTGGCAGACGCTTCCGCGACCAGGTGGGCGACTTTGTGGTGAACACCGATGCCGACGGCAAATTCAGCGTCAAATGGCCGAGCGCCGGTTTGTATTACATCGGCGCCGAGATCAGCGATAACGCCAGCGCCAGCAAGCCCGCCACTGAACGCCGTGCCAACTATGGCGCGACGGTCGAAGTCGCACCGCAATAAGCGCAAATGGCCGTGCCCACTCCACTCGCCTCCGCCGAGGCCTTGCGCATACTGCTGCCGCACACGCTGACCGCAGCCAGCGTGCAAGCGCCTGCTGCCGCGGCGCAGTTGTTGCGCTTTGCCGGTGAGACCATGGGCACCACCTGGTCGGTGCAATGCCTGGCGGTGGATGGCCACGCCGCCCCCGCCTTGCGCAACGCCATGCAGGCGGAACTGGACGCGGTCGTGCAGCAAATGAGCAACTGGCGCGACGACAGTGATCTCAGCCGCTTTAACCAGGCCGCGGCGGGCACGTGGGTGACGCTGCCGGTGGCGTGTTTTCAGGTGGTGGAAACCGCCTTGCAGATCGCGCGCCTGAGTGGCGGTGCTTATGATCCGACGGCCGCCGCGCTGGTCAATCTATGGGGCTTTGGCCCGGCCCCGCGCCGCGCGCAGGCACCCAGCGCCGCTGAAGTGGTCCGCGCACGGCAGCATTGCGGCTACCACAAGATCGAGCTCGACCCGCCCCAGCGCCGCATCCGCCAGCCTGGCGGCGTGGCGCTGGACTTGTGCGCCATCGCCAAGGGTTACGCCGTTGATGCGCTCAGCGCCTTGTTGGCGGAACACGGCTACGGCCATCATCTGGTAGAAATCGGCGGCGAACTACGCGGCATGGGGCTGAAGCAGGATCAACTGCCGTGGTGGGTTGACCTGGAAGCCCCGCCGCTGGACGATGCCGGGCCCGGCCAGCATGCCTTGCCCGTACAGGATCGCGTCGGCTTGCATGGCCTGGCCGTCGCCACCTCGGGCGATTACCGCCGCTTTTTTATCGACCCGGCGCAACGCCAACGCTACGCCCACACGCTGGACCCCCGCACCGGCTATCCCGCCAGCCATGCGCTGGCTTCGGTTACGGTGCTGCATGAGCAATGCATGCTGGCCGATGCCTGGTCCACTGCACTCACCGTGCTCGGCCCGCAAGCCGGGCTGGACATGGCGCGGCGCCACCAGCTGGCAGCACGCTTTGTGGTGCGCACGCCGGATGGTTTTCGCGAAACGCTAAGCGCCGCCTACACCGAAATGCTCGAATGAACGCCACCCGCTCCAGCCCCTTTGTCTTCGATTACAGTTTTGCCGTGCTGGCTTTGCTCGGCCTCACGCTGTGCTGCACCAGCCACGCGCGCGGCCTGTGTGCGCTCGGTGTGGTCATCCTGTATCTGGGCGGCACTGGCTGGATTGTTGCTCGGCACCGGCGCAAACAACAGCGCAGCGCCGTCCTCAGCCCGGCCGTCTCCGCCCTTGCCGAGACCACATTGATTGCCTGGGCCAGCCAGACCGGCTTTGCCGAACAACTGGCGCAGCAAAGCGCCGCCGCCCTCAACAAGGCAGGCGTGGCCACCGCCAGTGCCGCGCTGGGCACGCTCGATCCAGGCGCGCTCAGTCGCTATCGCCAGGTCTTGCTGATCGTCAGCACCTCCGGCGAAGGCGACCCGCCCGATAGCGCCGCCGGTTTTATCGGCAAGGCCGCGCGCCTGGGCACAGTAGATCTAAGCCATCTCAACTACGCCCTGCTGGCACTGGGCGACCGCACGTATCGCCACTTTTGCGCCTTTGGCCACGAACTGGCGGCGTGGCTGGATCGACACAATGCGCAGCCCCTGTTTGATCTGATCGAGGTCGATAACGGCGATGCCGGGGCGTTGCGCCATTGGCAACAACAACTATCGACACTGGCCGGCGGCGCGCAAATGGCCGATTGGGAAGCACCGGATTACGCGCCGTGGACCCTGCAACAACGCACCTTGTTAAACGCAGGCTCAGCGGGCGACCCGGTTTATTTGCTGGGCCTGACCCCGGCAACGGGCGCGCTGCCGCAATGGCAGGCGGGCGACATTGTCGAAATCGGCCCCTGCCATGCGCCGCATGAGATTGAACAGTGGCTGCAAGAACTGCAGCTCGACGGCAATACGCCGGTCGAAGTCGATGCCCGGCCCACCACGCTGGCCGCCGCGCTGGCCGATCGCAACAAAATCGCCGTGCCCGCCGCCAGCACCGCCCAGGCCTTGATCGACGCCCTACCCCGGCTGGCGCATCGCGAATACTCGATTGCCTCGTTGCCGCAGGACCGGCAACTGGAATTGCTGGTGCGCCAAAGCCGCTACCCGGCGCCGGAGACCGCCAGCGGTTTCCGCCTCGGCCTCGCCTCCGGCTGGCTGACCGAATATGCAGCGCCCGGCAGTCCTGTTGCTTTGCGTATCCGCGCCAACAGTGCCTTCCACACCCCACCCGACGCCCGTCCGCTGCTGTTGATTGGCAACGGCACCGGCCTGGCTGGCCTGCGTGGCCACCTTAAAACCCGCGCCCAACGCGGCCACGGCCGCAACTGGTTGATACTTGGTGAACGCAACGCCGCGCACGACGCCTTGCTGATCGACGAACTGATCAACTGGCAAGGCAACGGCGTACTGGAACGGCTGGACTGGGTCTGGTCGCGCGACGGTAACGCTTTGCGCTATGTGCAAGATCAGGTCACCGCGGCGGGTAGCGATATCGTGGCATGGGTCGACCAGGGCGCAGATATCTACGTCTGCGGCAGCCTGCAAGGCATGGCCAGCGGTGTACATCACGCGCTGACTGATTTGTTGGGCGCGCAGCGGCTGGCGCAAATGAGTGAGGATGGGCGCTATCGGCGCGATGTGTATTGAGCTGGCACTTCACGCCGCAAGATAGCGCCCCGGCGTGGTCCCCATTGCACGGCGGAACATCTCGATAAACGCGCTGACATTTTCATAGCCCAGTTCCAGCGCGATATGGGTCACCGGTACTTTGTCTGCAATCAGTTCCAGCGCGCGCAGCAGCCGCGCCTGCTGGCGCCATTGGGCAAAGCTCATGCCGGTTTCGCGCACAAAATAACGGCTCAAGCTGCGCGGCGACAAACCAGCCCAACGCGCCCACTGCTCCAGGTTGCGGTTGTCGGCCAGGTTAGCGGCCAGCGCATCGGCGATGCGGGCCAGACGCGGTTCTTCGGGCTGGATCAGGCCCAGCGCTTCGGCTTTAGCGGCGGCGACTTCATCAAGGATCAGCTGGGCGATGCGCGTTTGCGCCGGGTCGAGCGCGGTGCCGGGCCAGGTGGCGGCGCGCCGCGCGGCTTCGCGCAGCAAGGGCGTGGTGCGGATGGCGCGCGGTTCGCTGGGCAAGGCGGCGCAATGCGGCTCGGCGATAAATACGCTCCAGCCTGCAAACGGGCCAAAGGAGCGCAAGGAATGCGTCCAGTGTGGTGGAATCCAGATGGCATGCACGGCGGGGACCACCCATTGCTGGCGGTCTAGTCCGATCGACACCAGGCCGTGCAAAGCACCCATCAACTGGCCACGGCTGTGGCTGTGCGCCGGCGTCACCCGCACTGAACTGCGACTGAGCTCGGCCGCCGCCAACATCGGCCCGGCTGAGGACAACACCAGCTCGGGCCGGATGATCAGGTCTTCCATGATGGGCTGCGCTGCCACTGTCTCTCCCGCAATCTGGCCGGAATACCGTATCGAATGGCCGCAATCCCGCAGGCGGCCCACGCGAGTATGCCTAAACTGGCCGCATCGTCTCAAGCCAGCGGAGCCCCTCATGCGTGCGGAACACCTTTTGCCCGATACCCTCAATCAGACCGTCATCGACGGCGTCACCATCCGCAAAGGCACGGTGGGCGCGTTTCTGCTCAACGCCCGCGTATGGCTGGAGCCGAGCACCAGCGCCAGCCAGCGTGCCGGAATCGAAGCCGATCTGTGCGAGGCATTGCCCGCGCTGCGCGCCCTCGGCTTGTTTGAGGTACTCGATATCCGTGACCCCGCCTTGCGCGCCTGGATTGCCGCGCACTAAACCGCCGCGCCCCCTGCCACCATGACCGAGGACATCACCATGCACGCCGCCGTCGTCAGCACCTTGGGCCAGCCGCCCGTCTACCAGGATTTCGCCACGCCGCTCGCCGCGCCGGGCCAACAGCGAGTGCGCGTTACGGCCAGTGCGCTCAGCCAACTGGCGCGTGCCAAGGCCATGGGCAAACATTATTCGTCCGGCAGCGCACTGCCGTTTGTGGCCGGCGTCGATGGGGTCGGCGTGCTGGATGATGGCCAGCGCGTGTATTTCTTTGGGCCGCTGGCACCGTACGGCACGTTGGCCGAATACACGCTGGTCGCGCCCGAACACTGCGTGCCGCTGCCCGAGGGTCTGGATGATGTCAGCGCAGCCGCCATTGCCATTCCCGGCATGTCGTGCTGGGCGGCATTAGTCGAGCGGGCGCAATTTGTTAAAGGCGAAACCGTACTGGTCAATGGTGCCACCGGCGCATCCGGCAGGCTGGCGGTGCAGATCGCTAGATATCTGGGCGCGGCGCGCATCATCGCCACCGGCCGCAATCCCGCCGCCCTGGAATGGCTACGCCGCGCCGGGGCCGATGTGACGATTTCGCTGGAGCAGGACGCCGACGCTCTCGCCCAGGCGTTGGCACCGCATTTTGCGGCGGGCGTCGATGTAGTGCTGGATTATCTGTGGGGCCCAAGCGCCCGCGCCGCCCTGGTCAGCGCCGCGCAAAATCTGCCGGATGGCAAGGCGCTGCGCTTTGTGCAGATCGGCGCCATCAGCGCGGCCGAGATCAGCCTGCCCGCTGCGGTGCTGCGTTCAAGCGCCATTACTTTGCTCGGTAGCGGCATTGGTAGCGTGCCCTTAGCGCGCTTGCTGCAGGTGGTGGCGCAGGTCTTGCAAGCGGTCCAGCCGGCGCAATTGCAGGTCCATGCCCAAGCCGTGCCGCTGGCACAGCTGGCCCGCTATTGGGATGACGCGGATAGCCAGCTCAGAACCGTGTTTGTGCCGGGCTAACTCTGCGCTGCCACCAAGCCGGTGGGGCCCAGGTACCGGCAATTTCAGATCAGGCCCCGCCGTCGATGACCGCAGCGTGGCCCCGCTGCGGCCGCCAATTAGCCGTTGATTTTGCGGTGGGACTGCTTTTAAAATCCGCCCCAGACAATTTTCCGGCACCCGGAATTTTGCGTAAGCGTTAACGTGAACCAACGCACAACAGATCGCCGCCATCCGCACGCCGGAGGGCTGCATCCGTGCAAGGTTCCTGCGCATGCAAGCTTCTGCCCCTGCGACGCCGTCGCGTCGCCCCCTTCCGCTTATCCTCGGCATCATCCTGATTGGCGCTACTTTGCGTGCGCCGATTACCGCACTCGGCCCAATACTTGGCGCTATCCAGCACGACCTCGGCCTGAGCGACACCGCTGCGGGCCTGCTCAATGCCTTGCCTTTGCTGGTTTTTGCCTTGCTGTCGCTGCTTGCGCCGGCACTGGGCCGCCGCTGCGGACTGGAGCGCGGCCTCGGCTTTGCGCTGATCGCCATTCTGCTCGGCATCGTGCTGCGCTCGCTCGCCTGGCCTGGCGCCTTGTGGCTAGGCACGCTGCTGGCCAGCGGCGGCATCGCCATCGGCAACGTGCTGTTGCCCGGCTACGTCAAACGCGAATTCCCCGATCACGCCGCGCTGTTGATCGGCATTTACGCCGCATCGATGGCTACCTTTGCCGGACTGGCCGCTGGCGTGGCGGTGCCGATTGCGCACATGGCCGGATCAAACTGGCGTATTGCCATCGCCTGCGCCCTGCCCCTGGCGGTACTGGCACTGGGCGTGTGGCTGCCACAATTCGCCACCCCGGCCCGTCCTGCCCGCAGCAGCCAGCCCCTCGATCACACGCCGCACATCTCGCCATGGCGACAAGCGCTGGCCTGGCAAGTGGCGCTGTTCTTCGCCTGCCACTCGTTTATTTTCTATTCCCTGGTCACCTGGTATGCCGCCATCGCGGCCGCCCAAGGGGTGTCGCCCACGGCAGCGGGCCTTGATCTGCTGCTGTACCAGGTGATTGCCGTGATCGCCAACCTGGCCACCGCGCCGCTGATCAAACGCAGCCACGATCAGCGCGCCATCGGCTTTTTGTGCGGCGCGCTATTGCTGATCGGCACGGCGGGCCTGGGCGCCGCGGCCCCGATGCCCTTGCTGTGGCTGTTGATCGGCGGCCTGGGCGCTGGCTTTTCCATGAGCACCAGCTTGTCACTGTTCGCGCTGCGTTCGCGCACGCCAGACCAGGCGGCGCGGCTGTCCGGTATGGCGCAATTTGTCGGCTATAGCGGCTCGGCCTGCGGCCCGATCCTGTTTGGCGGCCTGCATGAGCACAGCGGGCGCTGGAGTGGCTCGCTGGCGATGCTGGTGGCGGCTTCGGCCCTGGTGACGCTGTTTGCGGTGCTGGCGGGGCGCGGCAAGACGCTGCGGTGACCGACGGCCGCGCCGCGCCGGGCACAGGACTATGCAACAACGCCGCGCGTTTGCTCGCTTCTGGCGCGCAAGACACGCGGCGTTTGAGCTGGCTGGCCTGATGCTCAGGCCGCCTGCGGTTCCACTTCGCGCGGCGCGCACGCCTCGGCGTAGGCGCGCAGCACCTTGCGCACGGCGTTCAAGGTAATCGCCTTGGCCGTATTGGGCAGACGACCATCGCGCACTGCCTGGTATTGCTCGGGCAGATGCTGGCTGAGCAGGTTTTCCGGAATGCCCGTGCGATCCAGATTGGCGATCAGTTTTTCCGCGGCCGCGCGTACATCCGGATGCGCCCAGTAATAACGGATGCGGTCGCTATAGCTAAACCGGCGCAGCATGTTTTTTTGCTGTTCATCGCCGTGGTAATAGCGTTCCCAGTATTGCGGTTCCTGGCGCATGGTGGCGTCGAGCACCTCGGGCAAACGCGCCTGGTCTGCCGCCTCGACCAGTTCGCGCTCAATCGCCGACAGGCCGTACAAGGCTTCCCGCATGGCGAAAGTCAGCGCCGGGCCCACCTTGAGGATGGCAAAACCGTCGCGCACCAGAGCGGCAAACGCTTCTGGCCGTTGGTAATCGGTGGAGTGCGCTTCAAACATGATGCCGGGCTCTTGCATCAGTAGCCGGATCAAGCCGGTGGCCTGGTCCGGGCGATAGTCGATCACGCGGGTGTGGTCGAACTCGACGCCCGGCTGCACCACCAGCGCCACCACGCGCGGCCAGACCGCAGCCAGACCCGCCTGTTCAAACGCTTCACGATGCACGTGCAAGGTATTGCGAGCGGCCTCAAGGCTGGTGACTTCAACCGTTTGCAAGGCATGGTCGGCACCGCCCGGCACCGGCACTTCGGTGCCGACCACATACACCGGTTTGATCCCAGCCGCGGCGGCGGCCGCCTCCGCTACCACGCATAAGCGCGCGGCGCGTGCCGCCACCACCGCATCATCCAGCCGCACCGGGTCGTCCGCGCACGCCATGCTGGTATCCAGGTGGATCTTGCTGAAGCCGGCCCCGGCATAGGCGGCGATCAGGTCTTCGGCCAGTTGCATGGCTTGCGCCGCAGGCAAATGCCGCCACGGATTGGGGCCCAGGTGGTCGCCGCCCAGAATTAGGTCTGCCGGATCAAAGCCGTGCTGTGCGGCCAGTTGCAGCACATAGCGGCGGAAGTCGGCGGGCAGCATCCCGGTATAACCGCCAAACTGGTCGACCTGGTTGGAAGTGGCTTCAATCAGCAGCGGCGTCCCGTTGGCCACGGCCTGGTGCATGGCGGCTTCGATCACCCATGGATGGGCCGAGCACACGGAGTAAATACCGCGTGCCACGCCGTGACGGCGCGCCGCCAGGATGTCCTGGAAAATCTTGTGCATGGCAAAGCTCCTTGCAAATCAACTGCGAGTAGCCAGCAAGGTGTCGAGCTGGCTGAAACCGGCAACGCCTTCCATCGGGCCCCGACGCGTTACCGCAAAGGCCCCGCTGGCGCAGGCGTACTGCAAACATGTGTCGATGGGCAGGCCGAGCATGCGGCTGCTGATATAGGTGGCGCCAAAGCAATCGCCCGCGCCGGTGGGGTCGATTTCCTCGACCGCAAATGCCGGCATGTCGATATGCTGCTCGCGGTCGTAATAGCTGCAGCCCTGGGCGCCGCGTTTGACCACAATTTCGCGGATACCCAGCCCAAGCAATTCATTGATGGCGCCCGCCTCGTCGCGCTCATTGGTCAGCAGGCTGACTTCCGGGCCGCTGGGCAGAAAGATGTCGGTGTACTCCAGCACGAAGGTCAAGGCATCGCGCATTTCGGGAATGCGCAACATTTCTTTGCGCACATTGGGGTCAAACGAAATCGTGCCGCCGTTGTTTTTAACGATTTCGATGGCCTTCTTGATGGCATCGATAATGCGGAACGAGAACAGCGATGAGCCCATCACATGAAAATGACCGCAGCCCGCCAGTGTCTCCGGCGTAAACAGGTCGGCATTGAGCTTGCCTGATGCGCTATTGGCGATATTGAAAATAAAGTCGCGTTCGCCGTTATTGCGATAGGTGACAAAGGCGCTGCCGGTGACGGCCTGCTTGTCCACCGCAATCGGGCCGACATCCACGCCGTCGCGCTTGAGTCGCTCGATATTCAGCCAACCAAAATCATCATCGCCGACGCAACCGATCATGGCGCAGGGCACGCCCAGATGCGCCACCTGATCAATAAAAATGGCGGGGGCGCCGCTGGGATAAGGCCCTACCAGCGTGCCAGGCTCACGGAACGACTGGCCGCGCTCGGTGGCCATGATTTCGACCAGGATTTCACCGGCGGTCATTACTTTTTTCATTGGAACTCTTCCTGTCTGTAATGCGAATACGCGCGATCCAGCGGCGATCAACCGCGCCGTTTTTTGCTTTGCACGTCGATATAAACAGCGACCAGAATCACCACGCCTTTGACGATCAATTGGTAGAAGTACGGCACGCTCAGCAGGTTCATGCCGTTATTGATCACGCCTATCATCAAGGCGCCGATCAAGGTGCCGAGGATCGAACCGTAGCCCCCCGCCAGACTGGTGCCGCCCAGGACGGCCGCGGCGATGGCATCCAGCTCGTAACCCATGGCCGCATTGGGCTGGGCCGAATACAGGCGCGAGGTCATGATCAAGCCCGAGATGGCCGCCATCAGCCCCGAGATCATGAAAATAAAGATCTTCATGCGGGTGACGCGGACCCCGGCAAACAGTGCGGCTTCGGTATTGCCGCCCACCAGATAGGCCTTGCGCCCGAACACCGTGCGCGACAGCACAAACTGGTTGATCACAAACAGCAGCGCCACGATCCAGATCGGCATCGGAATGCCCAGCAGCGCGCCATTGCCCAGGAACACCAGCGCGTCGTTATCGACCGACACCGGCAAGCCGTCGGAGACGATATAAGTCAGCCCGCGAAATATCCCCATGGTGGCCACGGTGACGATAAAAGACGGAATGGTCAGCCGCGCCGACAGCACCCCGTTCAGCGCCCCCAGCACCAGCCCGGCCACCAGGGCCAGCGGCATCACCAGCGCCGCTGACAGCCCGTGCGCCAGCCCCGCCGCCGTCAGCCCGCCCACCAGCGCGATCACGGCGCCCACGGACAAATCGATTTCGCCCAGCAGCAAGACATAGGTCATGCCAAACGCAATGACCGCGATGATGGACACCTGCAACACGATATTCAGCAGATTGTTCAGCACCAGAAAATTGGGCGACAAACACGAGAACAGCACGCCCAGCGCAATCAGGCCACAGATAATGCCGCCGTATTGCCGCACCGCCTCATGCTTGAGCAGGCGGGCCAGCGGCAGGGTGGATGCCGCACTTAGCGGCAGTGGGTTGGTATTGGTTTCACTCATAGTTCGTATGCTCCCGTGGCCAGCGCCATAACCGTTTCCTGGCTTAAACCGGTGGTCGTTAATTCCGTAACCAGATGGCCTTCACGCATCACCATCAGCCGGTCGCTCATGGCAATGGCTTCGGGCAGCTCGGACGACACCAGAATGACGGCGGTGCCCTGTGCGGCAAGTTCACGGATGATGGAATAGATTTCGAATTTGGCGCCGACGTCCACGCCGCGCGTGGGTTCATCCAGAATGAGCAAGCGGGGTTTGATCGCCAGCCATTTCGAAAAGACAATTTTCTGTTGATTACCGCCGCTGAGATGTCCGGCGGGAATACGGTCGCTGGCAGTCTTGATCTTGACGCGCTGAATGGACGCGGCGGTGACGGCGGCTTCCAGTTCCGGCCGGACCAGACCACGCCGTCCACCCCCGTGCTGAAAGAACACCATATTGATATTGCGGGCCACCGAGTGGCCCAGCACCAGGCCTTGTTCTTTGCGGTTCTCGGTGACATACGCAATACCGGCGGCGATGGCATCCGCGGGCGAGCGCAAGCGGGCGATCCGGCCGTCGACCCAGATGGTGCCGACATCGGGCTTGCCAAGGCCAAACAGCGTGTTCATCACATCAGTACGCCCGGCGCCCACCAGGCCAAAAAAGCCGACGATTTCGCCGGGGCTGACCGTAAAACTGACCCCCTTGAATTTGCCGTTGACCGCCAGATCATGCACTTCCAGCAAAGGCCGGTTTGCGGGCGGGTGTTGCGGCGGCAAAGCGGGGGGATAGATATCGTCCAGCGGGCGGCCAACCATCAGCGTAATCAGCTGTTCGATACTGGCTGCGCCCTTCTCTACCGTGCAGATATATTCGCCATCGCGCATCACCGATATGTCATCAGAAATCCGCAGGATTTCTTCCATGCGATGCGAGATATAAACCACCGCCTTACCTTGTGCGGTCAGGCGCTGAATGATGTTGAACAGGATTTCGGCTTCGTTATCGCTCAGCGACGAGGTGGGCTCATCCATGATCACGACGCGTGCGGGCGTGCTCAACGCTTTGGCGATCTCCACCAACTGGCGTTGTGCCATCGACAAAGAGGCGACGCTGGCGCTGGCCGGGATACGGATGCCCAGTTCTTCCAGCAGGGCTTGCGCCTGACGCTGGACGACCTTGTGATCGACGATGCCCCAGCGCTGCGGTGGATTGATGGAAAAAATATTCTCGGCCACGCTCAGATTGCTGGCCAGGCTCAGTTCCTGAAACACAATGGCCACGCCCGCGTTGTGCGCATCGGTGGGTGTGGCAAACCGCACCGGCTGGCCACCTAGCCATAGTTCGCCGGCCGAGGGCTGATGCACGCCCGCGAGGATTTTCATCAATGTGGACTTGCCGGCGCCGTTTTCGCCGAGCAGCGTGTGGACGCGGCCAGCGAGGACTTTAAGCGAGACATTTTTGAGCGCTTCAACATTGCCGAAAGACTTGGCGATATTGCGCGCTTCGAGCAGTACTTCAGGGGATGGCATGGTCACCGCGACTCCAGTACGGTCAGCAAGCCGCCAGCCTGGACACGGCCGACGGCGGTATGGCACACCTGGACCGGTTAGCGGGACTTGGCGGTGTACACGCCCGGCTCTACCGGTATGCTTTTCGGCACGGTTTTTCCTTCACCGATCTGCACTGCGGTATCGACCGCCAGCGCGCCCATTTTTTCGGGGTACTGGCGTATCACGGCCACGAAAGTGGGGTCTTTATCGACCGTGTTGCGCGCTTCTTGCATACCGTCAAAACCAATCACCTTGATTTTGCCGGCCTTACCGGCCGACTTGACGGCAAGCGTGGCCGCCAGCGCCGCATCATCGCCAAAGCCAAAAATGCCGCTGATCTGCGGATTGGCCTGCAGCATGTTTTGCGCAGCAGTCAGCGCTTCGGCCCGGGTAATGCCCGGCTGGATAGACACGATTTTCAGGCCCGGATATTGCGCGATACCCTTCTTGAAGCCTTCGACCCGATCCACCACCGATTGCACGGTCGGATAATGAATCACGCCGATTTCGCCTTTGCCATTCAGCAACTGGCCCATCAACTGCCCGGCCTTGACGCCGCCCGCAAAGTTATCGGTTGCAATATGCGAGGTGACTTCCGCCCCCACCGCCGGGATATCGACCGTAATCACTGGAATACCCGCCGCCCTGGCCTTGAGAATTGCCGACTTCACCCCTTTGGAATCAACCGGCGAAATCACGATCACGTCGACTTTGCGCGTAATAAAGTCTTCGACGTCCGAGACCTGTTTGTTCAGATCCTGGTTGGCAATCGCGACTTGCAGTCTGGCGTGCTCTTTGCCGGCTTCTTGTTTCATGGCGTCGGCCAGCGACACATAAAACGGATGTTGCTGCGTTAATAGCGAGGCACCAATCGTGATGTCCTTGGCCATGGCAGTGGCCGCAATGCCGCCCAACATCAGCGCCAGCAGCGTCTGTTTGAATGAGGTCATGTCAGAGTCGTCCTTTATTTGAGTGTGGGGTGCGGGTTGGTTAGCAATACGTGATGCTCAGAGACGCGTTTGACCGTAAACGGATGCCGGTCCAGCACAGCGCTGAGGGTATGAAACGTGCTCACATCCACGATGACGCCGTCGACCATGGTCAGGTCTCCGATTTCAAACTCCCCGGGGGCGTCCGAGCCGATCAGGCTCGCCAGCACCAGGGTCTGGCCGGCATGGCGCAGGGCGGTGCGAAACACCCGCCCCGTGGCCACGGACGGGCCGTACATCTTGCCGTCTGGCGTTATCAGCGCCGGCTCCAGCACGCACAGATCGATGGGGCGCGCGGTGATGCTCTGTTCGGCGGCCGCGCCGGTCAGCCCCGCGTCGGTCTCGGTCAGGCGGCCAGCGCACACATGGATTTCGCAGTCCAGGTACAACTGCGCCGGCGCAATCAGCGCGACGTCCTGCAGCACCAGCGACAGATTGGATTTGCCCGCCAGCACCGGCACCAACCGCGCCACCAAAGCGCCCGACAACAGCGAAATGGTCTGACCATCAGCGACCCACTCCGCCGCACTACGCAGCGCGGCCAGTTCATCGCGCTTTTGCATGGTCTCGAGCGGCGCATTGGACAGTGCGTTTTTCTGCTGCAAAGACGGGATATGCCGCGCCTTCCCCGCCGAGCGCATCAGATAGCCCTGCTCTTCGAGGTAATTGAGATCGCTGCGGATGGTGACGCTGGAAACGCCCAGCAGGCGGCTCAGGTCTTCCACCGTAATCTCGCCGTGCTTGCGCACCAGATCGGCAATTTGCAGGCGACGACGGAGCGGAGTGTTTCGGTTTGGCAGCATGGTGTCGAAAGTTTCGAAAGTTTTGTATTTCGTTACGAAAATACTACGCAAACGGATTGCGACGTGTCAACCACGGGTTGCACCACGGCATCCAGGCTCGCGCAGCGGCCGGGGCGTTATTTATTGCAAAGCTATGAATTTTAAATAATTTATTTAAATGACGACGACCGATAAACGGCACCACCACGCAGCAAGCGCGCATGCTTTGCAGCGCTTTTTGCATCGATCAGCGCGTAGTCGGAGCAACCTGGCAACGTAAAACCGGGGTAATCAAGGCTGGGATTGTTTCAGCTTCGGCCGCCTTTCGAAAGAAACGAAAGAAAAAAACTGCGCCACGTCCTGCGCCTGTAGAGCGCGGCCCACGACCCATGCAGCGTGGCCGCGAAGGCAGCTGCTCATTCATGCCGCTGGCGCGACAGGCACGGCGCAATGATCCACGCAACACCCGCACCGCCCCGCATGCCAATGACATGGATTTCCAGGCATACTCAAATCAACCACCCGGGAGAGGTTGATGGCCGTCGAGAATAATGCTGCTGCGCAGCCGCACAATAAAACGCCAGGGGCGCAGCGCTTTGATCTGGTGCGCTATTTCTTTTGGCTGTCGCTGGTTTTGATGGGCGTTGCCACGCTGGCGATGGCGGGTTATTTGCGCTATTTCTCCAGCGAACAAATGCTGCAATTAGAAAAAGTCCGCGCCGCATCCCTGGTCCAGGTTTTTGAAAACTCACTGTGGCCGCACTTCAAGCCGCTGACGCAAATGAGTGATGACGTGGCGCGCATGCGCGCGCTGGCCACGCAAGAGCAATTGCAAAGCACGGTAATCCGGCTGATGCAGGGCACCGATGTGGTCCGGCTCAAGGTTTATGCGCTGGATGGCATGACCGTGTTTTCCACCAATCCCAAACAAGTGGGCGAAAGCGAAAACGGCAATCCGGGGTTTGAATCTGCGGTCGGCAATATCCCGGTCAGTGCATTGGCCCATCGCAACAGCATCGATGCCTTTGATCGCAAATTAACGGATCGCGATCTGATTTCGACCTACGTACCGGTGCATGGCCCAGGCGGCAAGGTAGAAGGCGTGCTGGAAATCTATGTGGATGCCACCGCTTTTGTCGCCAGCACCCGCATGCAATTAATGTGGCTGACCATCGCCATCATCCTGTCGATGATTGCGCTGTATATCGCGCAAATGCTGGTCGTCAAACGCGCGGGCAATATCATCAAAAACCAGGCGGCCAAGCTGGTGGAAATCAATCGCGAGCTGGATCAGCGGGTTGAATTGCGCACGCGCGAGCTGGGCGATACCAACCGCTTGCTGGAAGGCGAAATTGAAGAACGCCGTAATGCCGAAGAGCGGCTGCATCAATTAGCCCATCACGATCCGCTGACCCACCTTCCCAATCGCTTGCTGTTCAAGCAAAGACTGGAAGACGCGCTGGTGTCCACCGCGCAGGCGCAACCGCCACTGGCGGTTATGTTTCTTGATCTGGATCGTTTTAAAGATGTGAACGACACGCTCGGTCATTTTATTGGCGATCAATTGCTGATTGCCGTGGCAGAGCGGCTGATCACGCATGTACGGCCGGGCGATACGCTGGCACGCATAGGCGGCGATGAATTTGTCTGCATATTGGCCGGCGTCGACACGGCCGACGCGGTAAATCCGGTGGCCGAGCGCTTGTTGTCTTTATTTAATCTGCCGTTTCGCATCAGCGATAACGACATTCATCTGTCCGCCAGCATCGGGGTAAGCTTTTCGCCGCAGGATGGTAGCGACTTTGATGCGCTGGTCCGCAAAGCGGATATCGCCATGTATCAAGCCAAAGCCATGGGCCGCAATCGGCACCAGATCTACACGCACCAGATGTCGGTGGCGGCGGAAGAACGCGTGCAGATCGAACGCCATTTGCGCCGCGCGATCGAGGCTCAAGATATTGAGGTTTATTTCCAGGCCAAAGTGGATTCCGCGAGCGGGCGTCTGGTTGGCGCCGAAGCCCTCGCGCGCTGGACTGATCCGGTGTTGGGGTCGGTGCCGCCGGCGCGCTTTATTCCAGTGGCCGAAGATTCTGGCCTGATCGTTAAACTGGGGCAGCAAGTCCTGGAAAAAACCTGCCAGCAAATCGCGCAATGGCGGGCCGATGGTTTTGCCCTGGATTCGGTCTCGGTCAATTTGTCGGTTAAACAACTGGAACTGGACGACTTTGCCATTCGACTTGATCGGCTGCTGAAATCGCACGATTTGCCCGCCTGGGTATTGGAACTGGAAATCACCGAAAGCGTGATCATGGCCGTCGCTGACGCCTTTAGCGTGCTCGAGGCCATACGCGCGCTGGGCGTTAAATTGTCGATTGATGACTTTGGCACCGGCTATTCGTCATTGGCTTATCTCAAACAATTGCCGGTCGATATCCTGAAAATTGACCGCGCATTTGTCACCGGCATTGGCACCGGCATCGATAGCGAAGCGATCATCCGCACCATCATCGGCCTGGCCCGTAGCCTGGGGCTGAACACCGTGGCGGAAGGCGTCGAAGAACAAGCGCAGGTCGACTTTTTGCAACGCGAGGGCTGCACCACCATCCAGGGCTATTTTTATGGCCGCCCGCAGACGGCGGAATTGTTCATGCGGGATTGGCGCGCGCAAATTGCATAAACAGCGCCGCTGCGATGGCTTTGCACCCGAGCGGGCCGCGACGCATCAATAATTGAACGATCTGCTTACGCTGGCGGGACCGTCATATTCCACGGCCTTTTGCCGCTTTGGTTTCCGCTAATAAACGAGCGATAAACCACATTTTTTCAATGGCTTGAGGCGCATTTTCGGCATTCCGTTTCCGCTATTTTTTCCGCTTGCTGCGCGACCGCTTTGCAGCGTTGCGCGCAAGGTTGCCCTTACGCGGAAATCCGCAACCACGGCTGCTCCCCGCCAAATGCCGTCCGCAACCGCTCAATAAACAGCCGCGTTTTGGTATTCACATGCCGCGCGGTGGGGGTGACTGCATGCAGGGGCAGCACCGGGCTAGTGTAGTCGGGCAGTACCCGTTGTAGCTCGCCGCTGTGCAGATGGCGGGCCACCACAAAATCCGGGCCATAGACGATGCCGCCGCCTGCCAGCGCCACCGCCAACATCACGGCGGTGTTATTGGCGCTAAAGCGGCAGGGATAATCGAGTTCCTGCGTGTTGCCGGCGGCATCGCTAAAGCGCCATGGCGCCGTGGTCACTTCGCCCAGATAGCCTATCAGTTGATGGTTTTCCAGATCGGCGGGATGGCGCGGTACGCCCGCTGCGGCCAGATAGGCCGGGGTGGCGCAGGCCAGCAACTGGCAGTCGGCCAGCTTGCGTGCAACCAGATTGGAATCGGGCAGTCGGCCGATGCGCAGCGCGATATCCATCCCCTCTTCGATCAGATCAACAAAGCGATCCTGCAACTGCAACGTCACCTCGACGCCAGGAAATTCCGCCATGAAATCGGCCACCAGCGGCCCCAGAAACAGGGCCCCAAAGGTAATCGGCGCGGCGATGCGCAGGCTGCCGCGCGGCGTGGATTGCAGGTCCGCGGCTTCGCTGTCAGCTTCTTGCAGATCGTCGAGGATACGTTTGCTTTTAACAAAGTAGGCACGACCGGCATCGGTCAGGTTGAGCTGGCGCGTGGTGCGCTGTACCAGCCGTACGCCCACCTGGTCTTCCAGTGCGGCCAGGTAACGCCCTGCCATTACGGGTGAGAGGCCAAAACGACGGCCTGCGGCGGCGATACTGCCGTCTTCCACTGCGGCGACAAAGACCGACAGGCTGATAAAGCGATCCATGGTTTTCCCCGCGTGTATTCGCTACTTTGAGTTTGCATTCTATATACGCAGTGGCGCATTCACTACCTGGGCGAGCGTCCGGACAATAGCCATACACAGACGCGCCGTCTTTCGCGGCCGCAGGTACACCGGAGTGTTTCAACATGAAAATCCACAATCAGAATGTCGAACTCGATGTGACCGATACCCAGCTCGGCGATACCGCGCTGGTGTTTCAACATCATTGGGGCGGCTCGGCGGCCACATGGAACGGCGTGATCGAACAATTGCGCGGCCAGTTCCGTTGCGTGGCCATCGATGCGCGCGGTGCGGGCAGTTCCTCGGCCCCGGCCAGCGGCTATCGCACGGCGGACCACGCCAGCGATACGCGCGCGGTGATTGCGCAGTTGGGGCTGCAGCGCTATGTGCTGGTCGGCCATTCCATGGGCGGCAAAGCGGCGCAATGGCTGGCCGCGCAGCAACCGCAAGGGCTGGCCGGGTTGGTGCTGGTGGCGTCTTCGCCGCTGTCACCGATGGCGATTGATGAAGCCCAGCGCCAGCAAATGCACGGCGCCTATGCGTTTCTGGGCGCGGTGGAATGGACGCTGGACAACGTGTTGCTGGGGAGCGCGGTGGATAGCGCAACCCGCCAGCAATTGCGGGACGATGCGCTGCGCCTGAGTGCGCCAGCCAGGGCGGGCTGGCTGGAGATTGGCAGCCGCGAGGACTTGAGCGCGCTGGCCGCGCGAGTGCAGGTGCCGGTGAGTATCATCGCGGGCGAGCTGGACCGGGTGGACCCGCTGGCCGTGGTAACCAGCAAGATCGCCCCGCTCTATCCGGCCGCCGAGCTACATTTGCTGCCCGGCAAAGGCCATCTGTTGCCCGCCGAAGCGCCGCAAGAGATCGCACAGATCATCCGCCAGTTTGCGCAGACCTTAACGCCGCAAAGCCAGGCCGCCTAGTGCGACGAGACAAAACCGCGTGAGGGCGCGGGGTCGAGCAAGGCAAAGCTTTGCTTCATCCGCGCCACTTCCTGCAGCGGGCTGCGGCCAAACAGGCGCTTGAACTCGCGGCCGAATTGCGAGGCGCTTTCGTAGCCCACCTGCGCGCTGGCCGCCCCGGCCGTCATGCCATTGCGTGCCATCAACAAGCGCGCCTGGTGCAAGCGCGTCGACTTGAGATATTGCATCGGCGAGCTATCGGTCACCGCTTTGAAATGCACATGGAAGGTGGCGACGCTCATGCCTGCCGACGCCGCCAATGACGGTACATCCAGCGGTTGCGCAAACGATTGGTGGATGCGCTGGATGGCGCGGCCGATCTTGCCAAACTGACCATGTGCAGCCAGCGCGGCGCGCATCGATCCGCCTTGTTCGCCCAGCATCACGTGCAGATAAATTTCCCGCACCAGCGCTGGGCCGAGTAGCTGCGTTTCGAGCGGCGACGCCAGGGCACGCAACAAGCGCAGGACACTATCGGCCATGCGCGTATCCAGCGGGGTCGATGCCATGCCGCGCGGGGCCGCGGTGGGCAAATGGGCGAGGGCATCCAGCTGCAACATCAGATCGGTGGCCAGATTGAAGTCGAGGCGTAGATAAAGCGCCAGCAGCGGCTCGCTCGCGCTGGCCTCGGTCTCCATCGAAAAAGGCAAAGCCACCGACACCACCAGGTAATGCTGTGGATCGTAGATATACACCTGGTCGCCCAGATAACCACGCTTGCGGCCTTGGCACACAATGACGATGCCGGGCTCGTATAACACCGGCGTGCGCGTCAAGGGCCGATCCGAGCGCAACAGGCGGATATCGTCCAGGCCGGTCAGGTTATAGCCTTCAATCGGGGCCAGTCTGGCCAATAATTCGATGGCTTCGGGCACGAGTACGGTGGTGGTTTTGCGGGCGGTGGCAGGCATGGTCGATACGGCCAAAAGCGATGGCGCTACTTTGCCACTGTCGGCGTGCCTGCGGGGCCTGGTCAGACAATCAGGCTAAACATGCAGAGCATCGGGTCTTAGCGGCAACGCGGGGCGCGCCTAGCATGGCGGCACTGTTTAACCGTTCTGACTGGAGTTGCCCTTATGAGCTTGTCCCCTACCCCGAACAACAAAACCGTGCTGATTACCGGCGTGTCCTCCGGCTTTGGCCGCGCCTTTGCCGTTGCCTTGCTGGCGGCAGGCCATCGCGTAATTGGCACCGTGCGCAAGCCGGAGGCCTGCGCTGAATTTGCGGCATTGCACCCGCACAATGCCCATGCGGTGGTGCTGGATGTGACCGATTTTGCCGCCATCGAACCCACGGTCGCCCAGTTGCAAAACCAGTTTGGCCCGATCGATGTGCTGATCAATAACGCCGGTTACGGTCACGAAGGCACGCTGGAAGAATCGCCGCTGCACGAACTGATCGCACAATTCAACACCAATGTGTTTGGCGCGGTGGCCATGATCAAGGCCGTGTTGCCCACCATGCGCCAGTGCCGCAAAGGCCACATTATCAACGTCACCTCCATGGGTGGATTTATCACCATGCCCGGCATCGCTTATTACTGCGGCAGCAAATTTGCGCTGCAAGGCATCAGCGACACGTTGGTGCAAGAACTGCGCGGGCTGGGCATCCATGTGACTGCGCTGGCGCCTGGATCCTTCCGCACCGATTGGGCCGGACGCTCGATGGTGCGCTCAGAACGCAGCATTGCCGATTACGACGCACTGTTTGACCCCATCCGCGCCGCGCGCGAAGCCAAATCGGGCAAGCAACTGGGCGACCCCGCCAAGGCGGGCCAGATGTTGGTGGATTTGATTGCGCATAACGCACCCCCTGCGCAGCTGTTATTGGGCAGCGACGCGCTGGGCCTGGTGCGCACGCGGCTGGATGCGTTGCGTGCCGAGATCGACCAGTGGCAGGCGGTCACGCGCTCCACTGACTTTGCCTAAGCAGCCGCGCGCTTTGTCACGCCGCTTGCGCCGCGTTGCCGGCCGAATATATGATTCGTATATGGAACATATATACGGATAAGCGATGGGCATCGTAAATATCGACGACGAACTGCACGATCAAATGCGCAAGGCCAGCGCGGTATCGTGCCGTTCCATCAATGCGCAGGCGGCGTTCTGGATCAAGATGGGCATGTTGGCCGAGATGAACCCGACGCTGAGTTTTAATGAGATTGTCGCGCGCGAATTACGCGCCGCTGGCGTTGAGACTGCCGCCTTTCGGGTAGCAACGCCATGACCAAGCGGCCCGAAGAAATCGCCGTGATGGCCGAGGCTGGGCGCCTGCTGGCCAGCGTGTTTGCCCGGCTGGATACGCTGGATTTGATTGGCATGTCGACCATGCAGGTAAACGATCTGGTCGAGGCATTTATCGTCCATGACCTGAACGCACGCCCGGCCAGCAAAGGCCAGTACGGCTATGCCTATGCACTGAATTCATCGCGCAACCAGGTGGTGTGCCATGGCGTGCCCTCGCCCGCGGAGATGCTGCAGGATGGCGATATCGTCAATTTTGATATCACGCTGGAGAAGAACGGCTATATCGCCGATTCCAGCAAAACCTATCTGGTGGGCAATGTCGGGCCAGAAGCGCGGCGGCTGGTACAGGTCACGTATCAAGCCTTGTGGAAAGGCATAAAAACCGTGCGCCCCGGCGCTACCCTCGGCGATGTGGGCCACGCCATCGAACGCCACGCGCGCCAGCACGGCTTTGCGGTGGTGCGCGAATATTGCGGCCACGGTATTGGCCGCGAAATGCACGAAGAGCCGCAAGTGCTGCATTTCGGTACGCCCGGAACCGGCCTGGTTTTGCGCGAAGGCATGGTGTTTACCATCGAACCCATGCTCAACCAGGGCCGTCGCGCCATCTACACCCAAGCCGATGGCTGGACGGTGGTGACGCGCGACGGCAAGTTATCGGCGCAGTTTGAACATACGGTGGCGGTGACGCGTCATGGCGTGCAGGTGTTGACGCTGCGCGCGGACGAGAAAATCGCCGCCTGAGCGCCCGCCATCAGACGGGGGCCGTGGCCAGCGGTACCTCATCCAGCGCGTGATAGACCGGCTTGCCCCACGCCAAGGCCAGTTGCACATCCTGATCCGCGCCTTTTGATGCGCCTTCGATGCGATAAACCGCATCGCAACGCTGCAGCAAGCGGTGCGCCACCGGGTACATATATTGTTCGCTGATGGCGTCGCCCACGGCCTGCGAACCGGCCATGGCCGCCAACGGCAGCGCGGCCCATTCGCCGATCAGCGGCATATGGCCGCGTTGGTATACATCCAGCGCCGCGCGCTCCAGATGTTTGAGATTAAGCGCAATCCTGACCGGATCGCCGTCGGTGCCGCTGCGATAAGGCCCTGCAATCAAAATCATCTGGCTGCTCATGCCGCGCGCTCCCCGGTCAGCCCGCGCAAGGCGAGATGTTGTAACAACATGATGGTTTTGCCATCGACGATTTCACCGTGCGCAATCGCGTCCAGGGCTGCGGCCAGCGTCATCTCGATCACTTCCAGATCTTCACCCTCCGCCTCAACGCCGCCCCCGGCATGGATACGGGCATCGGCGGCGTATTCCGCAATAAAAAAATGCAGTTTTTCGGTGACCGAGCCGGGGCTCATATAGGCCTCGAAGACCTTGTGCACTTCGCCCACGCGGTAGCCGGTTTCTTCTTCCACTTCGGCGCGGATGCGCGCTTCGGGCGTGGCGTTATCCAGCAGGCCCGCCGCCGCTTCGATCAACATGCCGTCGTGGCCATTCACAAACACCGGCAAGCGGAACTGGCGGGTAAGCACCACCGTTTGTTGCTGGCGGTTAAACAGCAAAATGGTCGCGCCATTGCCACGATCATAGGTTTCGCGGCTTTGCCGTTGCCAGATGCCATCGCGGCGTAAAAAGTCGAACGTGGTTTTTTTGAGCACATACCAATCGTCCGACAACACCTGGGTATCGATAATGCGCACGCGCTCTGCCGTGGTCAGCATGGGGAGCTCCTGTTCCCGAAAATGAGTATTCATGCTATCGTGCAGTTTCGTGCAATACAAGCATCTTCGTGCAAACCATGCTGACCACAGAACGCAAAAAAACCATACTTGAAATGCTGGTGCGCGACGGCCGCGTACTCGCCGCCGACCTCGCCCACGCCTTTGGCACCTCCGAAGACACCATCCGCCGCGACCTGCGTGAACTGGCGGCCGAGGGCCTGCTGCAACGCGTGCATGGCGGCGCCCTGCCCGCCTCGTCGGCGGTGGCGCCGTTTGCGCAACGACGCTCGATTGAATCGGCGGCCAAGCGCAATATCGGCCGCGCTGCGGCGGCGATGATCGCGCCCGGCCAGATCGTCATTCTGGACGGCGGCACCACCTCAGCCGAGCTGGTCAAGCATCTGCCGCTGTCGCTGGCTGCCACCGTGGTCACGCATAGCCCGACTGTGGCCGTGGCGCTGGTCGACCATCCTTCGATTGAGGTCATCATGATCGGCGGCCGCTTGTACAAGCATTCGGTGGTTAATGTCGGCGCCGCGGCGATCGAGGCGATGTCGCATATTCATGCCGACCTTTACTTTATGGGCGTGACCGGCGTGCACCCGACTGAGGGCTTGAGTACCGGCGATATGGAAGAGGCGTATATCAAGCGCGCGCTGGCGGCCAGAGCGGCCGAGACGGTGGTGCTGGCGTCGATGGACAAGCTGAACGCGGCATCGCGTTATGCAATTGGTGCGGTGACACTGGCAAGCACCATCATTGTCGAGCAACAGGCCGATGCCGCGATTACGCAAGCGCTGCAAGCCAAGGGCATCAGCATCCTGCGCGCCTGAACCGGCCCCACTACAGCCGGAACCGCGTCACCACGGTCTGCAAATGCGCCGATAGCCCATCCAGCTGCATCGACGCCGTGGCCAGACCGCGCACGGTGGCGCTGTTTTCTTCGGCCATGCGTGCCACCGTTTCCATGCTGCTGGCCAGACCGTGGCTGGCGGTGCGTTGTTCGGCCAGCGCGCCGTCGATGACGGTGATGGCACTGGCAATGGCGCGGGTGCCGTGCTCGATGTCCTGCATGGTGAGCGAGGTTTTTTCTGCGGTATCCGAGACCACGCCCGCGCGGCTCAGGCTCCTGCCCATGCTGTCGGTCACCTGGTTTACGCCCGCCTGGATGGCATTGATCATCGCGGTAATCTCGCCCGCCGAGCGGGTGGTATGTTCGGCCAGGTTGCGCACTTCGTCGGCCACCACGGCAAAGCCACGGCCTTGCTCACCGGCGCGGGCGGCTTCGATGGCGGCGTTGAGCGCCAGCAGATTGGTCTGATCCGCCAGGCCGCGGATTACATTCACCACATGGTCGATGCGGCGGATATCGGTTTGCAGTTGCGTCATTTGCGCGGCGGTATCGGCCATTGCGCCGGTGACGAGGCCGATTTCGCCGGAGGACGTACGTGCGGCCTGGCTGCCTTCGGTGGCCAGGCGCCCGGCTGCGCCCGCGCGTTCGGCTGCTTCGTCCGCGCTATCGGCGACGTGGTTCACGCTGACAGTAAGTTGCTCGATGGTGGCGGCGGCGCTGGACGTCGCCTCCGCCTGTTGATGCGAGCCCGCCGCAATCTGCGCGGCCGAGGCCGACAACGCTTTGGCCGCGGCGGCAACCTGGCCCGCATCGTGATGTATGCCCGACACCACCTCGCGCAAACCGGCACGCATATCCTGCATGGTGCGGGCGATTTCGATGGCTTCATCACGGCTGGGCGCGATGAGCTCGTGTTGGCCCGACAGGTCACCGGCCTTGATCGCATGCGCCAGCCGCACTGATTTCTTGAGCGGCGTGGTAATGATCCAGCCCAGCGCCAGCGCCATCAAAACGCCGACAATCAAGGCACAGAGCGCCACGCCCAGCATGGTCCATAAAGCGGTGTGATAACTGGCCTGCGCCGTCGCACCCGATTGCAGCATTTGCTGCTCCTGATATTCCGTCATGCGCTTGAGCGCGGCGGCCAGTTCGGTGTTGTCCGGGCTGATATTGCTGGCCAGAAAGGCCACCGCCGCCGGGTTCTGGTTGGTTTTGATCAAACTTTCCATCTGCGGCAGATCACGCGTCAGCTTGTCATCGGCGGCGTGGATTTGCGCCAGGATGCCGCGCCCGGTTGGCGTGCGGATCAGCTTGGTCATGCTGTTGATATCGGCCTGCGCTTGCGTATGCAATTGCTCGATCAACGCCACATTGGCCGCATTTTGCGTTTCCGAGGTGCCGATAATGCCGTCGCGTATCACCCGGCGCATTTCCAGATAAGCCGTGCTGACCTTATAAGACAGCGCCAGCTTGGGATAGCGACTGTCGGTGATGTCGACCAGGTTGGCGTTGATGCTGGACATCTTCCACAGGGCCGTACTCACGACAATCGCCAGCAAGACCAGCACCACGGCAAAGCCCGATAACAGCTTTTGTTGCACCGACAGCAAACGCAGCATGGCGACCCCCGGGGCCAGCACGGGCTGGCATTACGGATAAGAATATTCCGTTATAGCGGCTGGCCCTGTGCGCAGTGGCGCGCGCGGCCGGGCTTCAGCCGTGCGGCACCCGGGCTAGCTGCGCCCGGACCATTCCACGGCTGGCGTAGCGTGCGGCAGTGGCGCTTGCAGCGCCTCTGCTACAAATTCAATAAACGCGCGCACCCGGGTATTGAGCGCGGCGCGCTCGGCCACGCAGGCGTAAATCTCCATCGGCTCGGGCACGGCGCCATCCACATCGCCCGGTGCGGTCTCAAACAGCGGGCGTAACTTGCCGCCATCGATTAAAGGCTGCGCGACAAAGTCGGCCAGGCGCACCACGCCGCCATCGTTAAGCGCAATCTGCGCCAGCATTTCGATATCGTCACAGATAAAGCCGGGCTGGATCGGCGCATCAAAGCGCTGGCCATTGCGCACAAATTTCCACGGCAAAAAGCGACCATCCACCGGATATCTGAACACCAGGCAGGCGTGTTGCTTCAGGTCTTCCGGCGTCTGCGGTGTGCCGGCGCGCGCCAGATAGGCGGGCGACGCGCAAAACACAAAGGGATAAGTGGCGATATGGCGTGCAATCAACCGATCATCCAGTTGCGGGGGGATGCGCAGGCTGACGTCGATGCCCTCCAGGCGATGGTCGGTGCGGCGGTCGGTGCTGATCAATTCGATGGCAATACGCGGATAGCGCTGCTGAAAGGCAGGCAGCAAGGGCGCCAGTTTATGCCGACCGAACACCGAGGTTGTGGCGATGCGCAGCGTGCCCTGCAGTTCCAGCGCATCTGTGGCCGCGGTCTGCGCCAGATCCAGATCATGCGGAATATGCCGCACCTTGTCGTAATACAAGGCGCCACTTTGCGTGAGCGCCATGCGCCGCGTGGTGCGTGACAACAAGCGCACGCCAAGATGCGCTTCCAGCCGCGCCACATTCTGGCTGACCGCCGCCGCACTCATGCCCAGCGCCCGTGCTGCCGCCGCAATACTGCCCGCCTCAACCACTTTGATAAAACACTGGATCAAACCCAGAAGATTGGCGGCCATCGCCCGGTCCTTGCTGCCGATAATTCGTCATGTTTGCTTAGCAATGAATCAAGCGCAAGCGGGCTACTCGCCTGCCAGCGGGCTTGTTATTGTGGCGGCTCCCTGACTTTATGCCCGTCCCGAGCGCCTGCCATGATGCCTGATACATCCCGCCCCGCCCTGCCCCACGCACCCCCAGCCAGCAAGCGCAGCGGCTTGCGCCGGCGCTTTCCGCGCACACTTACGCCCTATGTGTTCGCGCTGTATATGGCCACCATCATGGCTTTTTTGATGTGTCTGGTGATTACGCTGGCCGAGTTCGGCTATAACGCGCATTACGTGGAAAATGTGTTGAATGCCTATCGCGTGGCTATGCCCGCCGCCTTTTGCTGCATCCTGGTGGTGCGGCCATGCGTGGCGCGGCTGGTGGCATGGACCGTGCATCCGCATTAAGTCGGGCGCGCGTCACAGCACCGTCGGTTTTGCTGGGGCAGGCGTCACCGTCTGCCTTGCCCCGCGCTAGCCGCGCCGGGCGCGTGGGGATGCGGTACTGGCGCGCGGCACCAGCACCGGTTGCGACGTGACCAGCATCTGCGGCTCGGCATGCGCCGCGCGGGCGTCCGGGCCGACCAGTTTGCGCAGCAAAGATACCGCCAGTTCGGCCGCTTCTTGCGTCGGTACGGCCACGGTCGACAATGCCGGGCGGCTTTCTTGTGCCATCTGGATATCGGTAATGCCCATTACCGACAAATCGGCGGGAATACGCAAACCCAGGTCGGTGGCGGCGTGCATGGCGCCGATGGCGGGCAGGTCATTGGTGGCAAAAATCGCGGTCAGGTGCGGGTGTTTTTGCAGCAACAATGCGCCCGCGGCGTAACCGCCTTGCACGGTATCGGGCGAGGTCTCGATCAGCTCGGGGGCAAAGTGCACGCCGGCCGCGGCCATCGCATCGGTAAACCCGCGCAAGCGCGACGCATGGATGCCGCCTTTGCCATTGCCGACCACAATGCCGATATCCCGATGCTGCAAGGCCAGCAAATGCTGCGCCGCCAATTGCCCCGCCAGATAAAAATCCACCGCCACACAGGGCAGGCCCGGCGATTCATGCGGCTTTTCCCACATACACAGCACCACGGGTGAGCGGCTTTGGCGCAGCACGGCAAAGTCCAGATTGCCGTTCATGACCAGTACCCCTTGCGATAGTGACCCGGCCAGCTGGTTGAGATAGGCGTGCGCGGTGGCGGTGTCGTCGTTGGTGTTACACAGCAGCATAAAGCTGCCGTGGGCCCGGGCCGCGCGTTCGGCGGCGAGGGCAAATTCGGGATAAAACGGGTTGGCGATGCTGGAAACCATCAAGGCCAGCGTTGGCCCGCGGCCTTCCGCCAGCGCGCGCGCATTAAGGTTGGGCCGGTAGCCGAGCGCATCGATGGCATCGAGCACACGCTGGCGGGTTTCGTTGCTGACGCGGCCACGATTGCGCAGCACATTCGACACCGTCGCCGGGGTTACGCCGGCGTGCTGGGCCACCTCTGAAAGTGTAGTCATCGCTTGTTAATTTCCATATTTCCGGGCTGATCACGGGTCGCAGTCGGGCAATGTACACGCTTGGCTGGATGCTGGCGCGGGCCATGTCGCTGGCCCAGCCACGCGGTAAGGCGGCAGCGCGGGCTGCTACAAATATCCTGGATCACCGTATTGCATTTTGAGAAAACCGGCTGCTATAGTCCGTAGCACTTCGTCACCCACTACATCAAAACCGCCCCCTGCGTTACGGCGGTGATGCCTGAGTGGCCTTTTTTTGCAGACCGTGATTAAGCGCTTAATCAAGGCGGACAAATCTGACCATGGAGCCGGATTGATGGCAAGTATTTCGTTGCAAGGGGCGCAGAAAAGCTACGGCGATCATCAGCCCGTTATCCGCAATGTCGATCTGGAAATCGGCGAAAACGAATTCTGCGTTTTCCTCGGGCCATCGGGCTGCGGCAAGTCGACGCTGCTGCGCATGATTGCCGGGCTGGAAGATCTCAGCGGCGGCCAGCTCAAGATCGGCGGCCGTTTGATGAACGATGTGCCCGCGGCCGAACGCGGCGTGGCGATGGTGTTTCAGAGCTACGCGCTATTCCCGCATATGACGGTGTTCGAAAACATGGCGTTCGGCCTCAAGCTGGCCAAAACCCCGACCGACACCATCGTGGCCAAAGTAAACCAGGCCGCGCGCATTCTGCAGCTGGAAAACCTGCTCGACCGCTATCCCAAAGCCTTGTCCGGCGGCCAGCGCCAGCGGGTGGCTATCGGCCGCGCCATTGTGCGCGAACCGGGGGTGTTTCTGTTTGATGAGCCCTTGTCCAACCTCGACGCCACCTTGCGCGGCCAGACCCGCATCGAGATTGCACGCCTGCACAAGCAATTTGCTTCCGCCAGCGTGGTGTATGTCACGCACGACCAGATCGAAGCCATGACCCTGGCCGACAAGATTGTGCTGCTGCACGCGGGCAAAGATATGGAACAGCACGGCAGCATTGCGCAGATCGGCGCGCCGCTGACGTTGTATCACCGCCCGGTCAGCCGCTTTGTGGCGGGGTTTATCGGCTCGCCGCGCATGAACTTTTTACCGGCGCAAGTCAGCGCTATCGATAGCGCCGGCGTGGAAGTGGCGCTGGACCACACCGGCGAGAAGTTGCGCGTGCGGGTGGCCGGCACTCAGCTCAAGCCGGGGCAAGCCGTCACCCTCGGCATTCGGCCGGAACATCTCGAAAGCGCCCCGCCCGGCGCCGTGCCGCCGACCCAGACCATCCGCCGTCCAGTCTCGCTGATCGAGGCCTTGGGCGAGCACAGCTATCTGCATCTGAACGCACCGGACCAGGCCGTGTTGATCGCCAAAGCGCCCGGCGACGCCAGCGTCAAAGTGGGCGAAACGGTCAGCTTTGTGGCGCCCGAACACGCCTGCCATCTATTCACTGAAGACGGCTTTGCCGTCCCGCATCTGGAGTCGCAGCCATGAACCAACCCCAAGCCGGTGCGCCGATGCGCCTGGGCGTTTGCTATTACCCCGAACACTGGCCCGAAGCGATGTGGGCCGACGATGCCGCGCGCATGAAAGCGCTGGGCATTACGCAAGTGCGTATCGCCGAATTTGCCTGGAGCCGCATCGAACCGCAGCCGGGCCAATACAACTGGGGCTGGCTCGACCGTGCCGTGCAGGTTCTGGGCGATGCCGGTTTGCAGGTGGTGATGTGTACGCCGACGGCCACGCCGCCCAAATGGTTGATCGACCAACATCCGGATATTCTGGCGGTGGGGGCCGATGGCCGCCCGCGCCGTTTTGGTTCGCGCCGCCATTACGATTTTTCATCGCCGAGCTGGTTTGAGGCCTCGCAAGGCATCTGCACCGCCGTGGCACAACGTTACGGCCAGCATCCGGCCGTGGCGTTCTGGCAGGTGGATAACGAATACGGCTGCCATAACACCGTGGTCAGCTATTCCCCCGCCGCCGCGCAACGCTTCCGGCAATGGCTGCAAGCGCGTTACGGCGATATCGCCACGCTCAACCAGGCATGGGGCACGGTGTTCTGGAGCATGGAATACCGCAGCTTTGCCGAGATCGACCCGCCCATCGAAACCGTCACCGAAGCGCATCCGTCGCATCGGCTGGATTACCGCCGCTTTGCCTCTGACGAACTGGCGCGCTACAACCGCATGCAGGTCGATATCGTGCGTGCGCATTCGCCGGGGCGGCCGGTGGCGCATAACTTTATGCAGATGTTTAACGAGTTCGACCATTACAAAGTGGCGGCCGATCTGGACGTGGCCAGCTGGGATAGCTATCCGCTGGGCGCGCTGGAAGAAATGTGGTTCGCGCCTGAGATCAAGGCGCGCTGGCTGCGCACCGGCCACCCCGATTTCGCCGCGTTTAACCATGATCTGTATCGCGGCATGTCGCGCTTGCCGTTCTGGGTGATGGAACAGCAACCAGGCCCGGTGAACTGGGCGCCATGGAACCCCGCGCCGCTGCCCGGCATGGTGCGTTTGTGGAGTTGGGAAGCGTTGGCGCATGGCGCCGGTTGCGTATCGTATTTCCGCTGGCGGCAAGCGCCGTTTGCGCAAGAACAGATGCACGCCGGTTTACATACGCCGGACAACCAGCCCGATCTGGCCGCGCACGAGGCCGAGCAAACTGCCGCGGAAATCGCCGCCGTACAAGCCACGGGCCTGGATGGCGCGGTGCGTCCGCGCGTGGCGCTGTTGTTTGAATACGAAGCCAAATGGCTGTTCGAAATCCACCCCCAGGGCGCCGATTTCCATTACCCGCGCTTTGTCTTTGGCTATTACAGCGCACTGCGCAGCCTCGGGTTTGATGTCGATATCGTGCCCACCAACGCGGCGCTGGATGGCTACGCCCTGATTGTGGTGCCGCCATTGCCGGTAATGCCGGATGGCCTGGCGCAACGGCTGGCGCGCAGTGGCGCGCAGGTGGTGATCGGGCCGCGTACCGGCTCCAAGACGCTTGATCTGCAGATTCCGCACGCTCTGCCACCAGGCCCGTTGGCCGAGGTGCTGCCGCTGCGGGTCTGGCGCGTTGAATCACTGCGGCCCAATGTCAGCGAGGCCGTCGATGCCAGCGCGCTCGGGCTGGGCCAGCTTGATGCCGTGCATTGGCGCGATCTGATACAAGCGGATGCCCGCGTTGAAATCCTGGCCCGCTACGCCGATGGTCATCCGGCGGTATTACGCCACGGCAAGCTGCATTACTGCGCCAGCATTTTTGCTGAAGCAGGCACGCGGGCGCTGCTGCAACAGATTGCGCAAAACGCTGGCCTGGTGCCGCAAGCCTTGCCCGAGACCGTGCGCATTAGCCAGCGCGGTGCTTTGACTTACGTTTTCAATTACGACACGACGGCATACGACATTCAGGGTGTCGATGCAGCCGCGTTCGTGGTCGGCGCGGCCTCGGTCGCGCCACAAGGCGTGGCGATTTATCGCGCCAGCGCGCCGGCGCAGTAAGCACAGTCAATACCGGTTCAATGTCATTGGTAGCAACGCAGAAACATCCTCGATTCCAGCGCAAGCAAGGAGATAAAAATGAGCATGAAGGTACGCACTCGCATCCTGGGTTTGGCACTGGCCGGTCTCGGCCTGTGTAGTGGCCTGGCCCAGGCGGGCACATTGGCCGTTAACGTGGCATTCAAAGGCGCCAGCCAACGCGCGGTCTGGCAATCCGTTTTTGATGACTTTAAAAAAGCGCATCCCGATATCGACGTCAAAGCGACATTTGTGGATGAAGAAGCCTACAAAGTGCAATTGCCGGGCTGGCTGACCACCATCGCGCCCGATATCGTCAACTGGCACAACGGCGAACGCATGGCCTATTACGCGCGCCGTGGTTTGCTGGAAGATTTGTCCGGCGATTGGGCAAAGAATGGCTGGAATGAAACCTATGCCTCCACCAAAGAAGCCTCGTCGTGGAATGGCAAACAATATGCCGCGCCCACCGTGTATTACTCATGGGGCGTGTTCTATCGCAAAGATGTATTCCAGAAAGCCGGGATCAGCGCTGAGCCCAAAACCTGGGATCAGTTTATGGATGCCTGCAAAAAGCTGAAGGCGGCCGGGATCAGCCCGATTGCCTTGGGCGGACGCGATTCATGGACGTTGGCGGGCTGGTTTGATTATCTGGATTTGCGCCTGAACGGCAACGCGTTCCATCAAAAACTGATGGCGGGCGAAGTGGCCTATACCGATCCGCGCGTTAAAAAGGTTTATACAACGTGGAAAGAGCTGATCGATAACAAATACTTTATCGAAAGCCCGCTGTCGTATGACCTCGACGCCGCTCAGCCTTTCCTGTTCCAGGGCAAGGCGGCCATGATGTTGATGGGTACCTTTATCTCGGCCGGTTTCCCCGCCACGGTTAAACCGAATATGGGTTATTTCCAGTTCCCGATCATTGATAGCAAAGTGCCGACGGCGGAAGACGGCCCGGTTGAATCGCTACATATTCCGGCCAAAGCCAAAAACAAGGCGGATGCCCATACCTTCCTCGCCTTTGCCGAAACCCCGGAGATCAGCGCACGGTTGGCTAAAGGTCTGGGCTCCTTGCCGGCCAATGCTAAAGCGCCGGAACCGGAAGATCCCATTTCTAAAATCGGCTTCCAGATTCTGTCGCAAACGCGTGGCGGCATTGCGCAGTTCTACGATCGCGATATGACCAAAGAAATGGCCGATGAAGGCATGAAAGGCATGCAGCAATTCTTGTCGGACCCCAGCCAGATTGACGCCGTATTGGCGCAGCTGGAACAAACCCGCAAGCGCATCTACAAGAAGTAAGGCTGTGCAAGCCTGATGCGCGGCATCTACGCCAGGCGCATCAGGCTTGCTACCGGCTGCCGCCGGTTTGATCTGGAGAAAGACCGTGATTGATTCCGCCTCAGGTATCGCCCCGGCCGCCGCCGTCCCACCGCAGACCCGCCCGGCACGGGCCGCGCGCAAAGGCTTGTCGCCCAGCGCGCGCCGCCAGCGTCGCGCCGCCTGGTTGTTTCTGGCGCCAGCCTGCCTGATGGTGGCGGTGTATGTGCTGTACCCGATTCTGACCAGTATTTCGCTCAGTTTTTATAACTGGGATGGCATGACCGAAAAATCATTTGTCGGCCTGGCCAATTACGTTGAGCTGATCCACGCGCCCACGTTTTATACCGCGCTTAAAAACAATCTGATCTGGCTGTTATTGTTTTTGCTGTCGCCGCCCGCTGGCCTGGCCATTGCGCTGTATTTAAACCAGGAAGTCGGCGGCATTCGTTTGGTCAAATCGCTGTTCTTTGCACCTTTTGTTTTGTCGGGCGTGGTGGTGGGGCTGATCTTCAGCTGGTTTTACGACCCCACCTTTGGTTTATTGGCCATGTTGCTGGGCCACGGCATTCCGGTGCTGGGCGATCCGCATTACGTCACCTTTGGCATCGTCTTTGCCGCCCTTTGGCCGCAAACCGCTTATTGCATGATTTTGTATTTAACCGGCCTGACCAGCATCAACGCCGAACAGATTGAAGCCGCGCGCATGGAAGGCGCCAAAGGCTGGAATTTATTGTGGTACGTGGTGCTGCCGCAATTACGCCCCACTACGTTTATGGCCATCGTCGTCACCATCATTGGCGCATTGCGCAGCTTTGATCTGATCTCGGTCATGAGCGGTGGCGGCCCGTTTGAAAGCTCGACCGTGCTGGCGTATTACATGTACGACCAGGCCATCAAGTATTACCGCCTTGGCTACTCTGCGGCCATTGCTGTAGTGCTGTTTGCCATCATGCTGGTGTATATCGCCTGGCATTTGCGCCGCATGCTGCGCAATGAACATTGATCCGGAGGCCCACCATGTTCCCCATGCCTATTGAACACTGGAAGCCGCTTAACCGGCGCATTTATAAACTGTCCTTGCCGTTTGCTTTGCTGATCTGGTTATTGCCGATGATTGCGGTGATGGTCACATCCATTCGCTCCACCGAAGAACTCACCGAAGGCAATTATTGGGGCTGGCCCAAACACTTTGCCTTATGGGCCAATTATCACGAGGCACTGACCACCTCGCCCATGCTGCATTACTTTTTTAATAGCGTAATGATCACCGTACCCGCCGTCGCCGGTGCCATTACCCTGGCGGCAATGGCCGGGTTTTCGCTGGCGGTTTATAACTTTCGCGGCAATACCGCTTTGTTTGCCACCTTTGTGGCGGGCAATTTTGTGCCGATCCAGATTCTGATGATTCCGGTGCGCGACTTGTCCTTGCGCATGGGATTGTTCAATACCTTGCCGGCGCTCATTTTGTTTCATATCGCGTTTCAGACCGGCTTTTGCACTCTGTTTTTGCGCAATTTCATCAAGCAATTGCCGTACGAATTAGTCGAAGCCGCGCGCATTGAAGGCGCGGGCGAATGGACCGTGTTTTTCCGCATCGTATTGCCGCTGATCCGCCCCGCGCTGGCCGCGCTGTCTATCCTGGTGTTCACCTTTGTCTGGAACGATTACTTCTGGGCGCTGTGTCTGACCCAGGGCGACGAAGCCGCCCCACTCACCGTCGGGGTCGCCGCGCTGAAAGGGCAGTGGACCACGGCATGGAACCTGGTCAGCGCGGGTTCCATCCTGGCGGCGCTGCCTTCGGTGCTGATGTTCTTTGCCATGCAACGGCACTTTGTGGCGGGGCTGACCTTTGGTGCTACCAAAGGCTGAAGGCAAACCGGGCATGCCATGCAACAGGCGCGGCGCGCTTAATCCTGCAACAAGCGCGCCGCCAGAAAATCCCCCAGGATGCGCACCCGGGCGCTATGCCGACGTTCGCGCGGGCTGACCAGGTGGATGGGCGATGGCGGCGCTTGCCAGTCCGGCAACAGTTGCACCACTTCGCCACGCCCCAATTCGGCATCGATCAGCCAATCCGGTGAGTACGCAATGCCCATGCCGGCAAGGATGGCGTAGCGCATCACCTCGCTGCTATTGGTTTGCAGATCGCCCTGCACGGTGACCGCTTGCAAGGTACCGGGTGGCTGGTTCGCGCCTGGACCCGCGCTGAAACGCCAGACATTGCGCGTGGCCAGCGCGGTGTAGATCAGGCAATTGTGTTGTGCCAGGTCGGCCGGTTGCTGCGGCAAGGGACGCTCGGGCGGCAATTGGCGCAGATAATCGCGCTGCGCAACCAGCAAGCGGCGTGAGGTGCCGATACGGCGCGCCACCAGACCGCTATCAGCCAGTTCGCCGATGCGCAGCGCGACATCGATGCCTTGCTCGATCAGATCAATAAACCCGTCCTGCAACTGGATATCCACGCTGACGCCGGGATGCGCCGCCATAAACGCCTGCAGCAGCGGCATCAGCTTCAGGCGGCCAAACCCCACTGGCGCGGCAATGCGAATCAGCCCGCGTACTTGCTCGGCCCCTTGCCGCAGCAATTCTTCAGCAGCGTCCATTTCGGGCACCAGCCGCCGTACTTCTTCAAAGTAGCGCTGCCCTTCTTCGGTCAATGACAGTGAGCGGGTGGTGCGGCTGAGCAAACGCGCACCCAATGCATGTTCCAACGCGGCCACCTGTTTGCTGACCGAACTCTGAGTGACGCCCGACTGCGCCGCCACGGCCGAAAAGCTGCCGGCCTCGACCACACGCACAAAAGTCCTGATTGCGGCCAGCTTGTCCATAAGCGCTCATTTATTCCGAAAAGGAATGATTTATACAACTTCGGGCAGGCTAGTTCAACGTCATGGAATCAATCAAAGTGAGCCCGTCGCAAACCAACGCTCACGGAGCAAACATCATGGCAAATCAACAAACCGTTGTTATCACTGGCGCCCTTACCGGCATCGGCCGCGCCACCGCCCTGGCCTTTGGCAAACTGGGCGCCAATCTCGTCGTCAGCGGCCGTCGCCCAGAAGCCGGCCAGGCACTGGCGGCGGAGCTGCGCGCCCTCGGCGCACAAGCCGAATTTGTACAGGCCGACGTCACGCAAGAAGCTGAAGTACGGGCGCTGATGGCCGCCGCCGTAGCGCGCTTTGGTCGTATCGATGTGGCAGTAAACAATGCGGGTGTCGAAGGCCAGGGCGGCCCGCTGACCGAACAAACCGAGCAAAACTATCGCAGCACCTTTGAAACCAATGTGCTGGGCACCTTGCTGTCGCTCAAACACGAAATGCGCGTGATGCAACAGCAAGGCGCGGGCGCCATCGTCAACCTGTCTTCGGTGGCGGGCCAGGTGGGTATGGCCGGGGCGTCGGTGTATGTGGCCAGCAAACATGCGGTGGAAGGCCTGACCCGTAGTGCGGCGCTGGAAGGTGCAGCGCTGGGCGTGCGCGTTAACGCGGTGGCACCGGGCCCGGTACAGACCGATATGCTCGATCGCTTTGTCGGGCGTGATCAGGCCATGAAGAACGGCTTTCTCGCCACCATCCCGGCGCGGCGCGCGGCCGAGCCGGAAGAAATTGCCGAAACCATAGTCTGGCTGGCCTCGGATAAGGCGCGTTATCTGACCGGCCAATCGGTGGCCGTGGACGGCGCTTATACCGCGCAATAAGCCCCATCGCGGCCCGTAACCTGCCATGCCCACAGCAGGACGGGCCGCCCGCCTGGGTCAACGGTGCTGGCTTGTCTGCGCCATGTATCCAACTATCGGAATGAGAATGCTTCCATTTCGCGAACGGAAACGTTTACAATTTCGTACCAATCAAAACGAAATAATCAGGGTTGAAATCATGGGGCAAGTCCGGGCGCAAGCGCGTCATCGCAATTCCGTTTTTCAGATGAATATGGTGGCATCGGCCCTGCGCGGCCTGGTGCTGATGACGCCGGTACTGGCCGCATCGCAGGCTTTTGCCGCTGATACCACCGCCGCCAGCGATGCCGCCTCGGCACCTGCCAGCGCCAACGTCGGCAGCAACGAAAACGCCGTATTGCCCAGTGTGACCGTCACCGCCAAAGCCAGCCCGACTGCGCCTTATGCCGGCGGCCTGGTCGCCCGCGGCGGTAGCCTTGGCGTGTTGGGCACAGCCAGCGTAATGGACACCCCGTTCAGCACCACCAACTACACCGCACAAGGCATCGAAGCCGTGCAGGCGCGCGCCATCGGTGACGTAATTGCCAACGACGCCTCGGTACGCAACACCAACGGCGACGGCGGCTTTGGCGATAGCTATCAGATTCGCGGTTTCACCATGTCGACCAATGATGTGTCGTTCAATGGCCTGTACGGCATGGTGCCGCTGACGCGCATGCCGATTTCGATGGTCGAGCGCATTGAAGTGCTTAAAGGCCCCGGTACCTTGATGTATGGCATGGGCCCGTCCGGTGGTGTGGGTGGCGCGGTTAACCTGGTGCCCAAGCGCGCCTATGAAGAAGCGGTGACCAGCCTGACCGCCACTTATTTGTCGGATTCGCAATTTGGCCTGAAGGGCGATATGGGCCGTCGTTTTGGCGAAAACCAGGAATGGGGCGTGCGCGTCAACGGCTTGTATTCGAAGGGCGACGGCAATCTGGACGGCAACAACTCGGAACAGAACATGCTGTCCGCTGCGCTGGATTACAGCGGCGAGCGCCTGCGCTGGAGCCTGGATGCTTATACCCAGCATGAAGACACCGTCAATTTCCGCCCGCAGTTCAGCATCAGCAGCACGGTGATGCCGGATGCACCGTCGGGCAAGACCAATCTGTACCCGGGCACCACGCTGCAAGCCGATGACAAAGCCGTGGTCTCGCGGCTGGAATACGACATCAGCAACAACCTGACCGCCTATGGCGCCATCGGCCATCACGTGGCCGAATCCAAACAAAGCTTTCCCAGCACCACCGTGCTGGATGCACAGGGCGATACCAGCGATTTGTGGAATGGCTGGTACGACCAGAACGTGACCTCGACCTCGGCCGACGTGGGCGTGCGCGCACGCTTTGATACCTGGGGCGTTAAACACACGCTGATGCTGGAAGCCAACCGCATCAATCAAGAAACCGACTACTTCTATTATTCGGAAGACACCGGCGTTACTTCCAATCTGTACAACCCGGTGGCACTGCCCGCGATCAGCGCACACCGTGGCGACATGACGCCGCAAAACCAGACGCGCCTGACCAGCTATGCACTGACCGATTCGGCCTCGTTCTACGATGACAAGCTGCGCTTGATCGGCGGGATACGCCGCCAGCAGGTGTATACCCGCACCTTTGGCGATTACGGCCAGACTTCGGATGAGATCGGTTATTCGCCGGTGGCAGCCATCGTGATCAAGCCGATGCAACATATGTCGGTGTACGCCAACTACACGGCCGCACTGAGCGCCGGCGGCTTTACCAGCGCGGATGACGTCAACCCCAACCATCCGTTCCCGCCGTACAAGTCCAAGCAGTACGAGACAGGCGTCAAATACGACTTTGGCCGCATCACCACCACCGCTGCGGTGTTCCAGATCGAGCAAGCCAATTCGTCGACCAACCTGGTGAACGGCGTCAACCAGACCACGCAAGACGGCCGCAATCGCGTGCGCGGGCTGGAACTGACCGCCTACGGCGAACTGGTGCGCGGTCTGCGCTTTAACGCCAGCGGCAGCTTCTTTAACGCCAAGCAGTACAACACCGACGGTGGCGTTAACGATGGCAAGGACGTCGGCGCCATCCCCGATAACAACTTCAACCTGGGCCTGGACTGGGACACGCCGCTGAAGGGTCTGGCGCTGAATACGCGGGTGACCCGTACCGGCTCGATGTGGTACAGCAACGCCGACACCCTGCGCGTACCGGGCTGGACCCGTGCTGATATCGGCGCGCGCTACGTCACCACCGTGGGCAACCAGGTCGTGACCTATCGTGCCAATGTGGAAAACCTGTTCGACAAAGCCTATTGGGTGATGCAGAACGGCTACGTCGGCACGGCATCGGGCCGCACTTTTGTGCTGTCGGCACAGGTTGATCTGTAATTGCCGGGGCTCTATTGAGCATCCAGCAGCAAGGGCCCCGCGGGGCCCTTTTTTGCGTCCGCGCTGCGGCCATCAGGCCCGGCAAAACGATGCATCAAACTTGCCGCTATCTTCAAACAGCGGTTTGCTGAACAAATAACCCTGCATCAGCGCAATGCCGGTATCGGCCAGAAAAGCGGCTTCGTCCCGCGTCTCTACGCCTTCCGCAATGACGCGGATATCCAGTTCTTCGCAAATGCGGGTAATGCCGCGCACGATGGCCTGGCGGGCTTTGCTTTGGTCAACGTGCCGGATCAGATCCATATCCAGCTTGAGAATATCGGGGTGAAAATCCGCCAGCAGATTAAGCCCGGCAAAGCCGGCGCCAAAGTCGTCGATGGCGGTCAGAAAGCCGATTTTTTTGTATTCGCGCAGGATTTCGCATAGCCATTTGCCGTCATTGACGCGCTCGCCTTCGGTGGTTTCAAAGATGATGTGATCAATTGGAAATCCATAATCTCTGGCCGCGGCCAGCGTGCTCTGGATACAGACCTCGGGCCGGTAGATGGCATTGGGCATGAAGTTGATCGACAGCATGGTATCGAGCTGCAATTGCGTCGCCATCTGGATGGCTTTGACGCGACAGGCCTGATCAAACTGGTAACGATTGGCCTCGGTAATGCGCGACAACACGGTCGGCGCGGGCTCGCCCTGTACGCCGCGCACCAGCGCTTCGTGGGCATAAATGCTGCAGCTGCGCACATCGACGATGGGCTGATAGGCGTAGCTGAAGGCAAAATCCAGCGGCTGCGCGCTTTTGCATCCGGCGCAAGTCGGGCCGTCGGGATAGATTGCGAGCATGCCGCCTGAATGATGCTGGGCCATATGGGCCTCCGATGAGTGCTGCGAACGAAGCGGGGTTGCTGCATATAGCTTAGCAAGCGTCGCAGCAGCCTCTCAACGATCAGACCCGCCGGTCGCGTACTCAGGCTGCAATAGCCGGGCTGGTGGGATCAGGCGCGCCATCAAAGAACAGATACAGCGCGGTAATCTTGCCGTCTTTGGCCACGATAAAATCGGTACCGGCATAGGCAGGCGCTTCGCCGGGATTGCCCGCCACCCATTGCACGCGCCCGGCGTGCTGGTGCAGCACTTCGGCTGGCGCGAGCGGGCTGTATTTAAAGGTGGGATGCATGGCGCGGATTTCGCCAGCAATGCGGACGATTTCGGCACGGCCTTGATAAACGCCATGCGGTTCCACAAAAACAGCGTCCTCAGCCAGGATGTCGTCGGCCACGGCCTGGCGACGGGCAGCGTCGCCTTCGCCGAAGATGCCTTGCAGATTGCGTTCGAGTAGCGTTGCGATGTCATAGCTCATGCTGTTGGTCCCGTCAGATGGCCCTGCGCGAGGGCGAAGTGTTTTGCGCGGCGTGGCGGCTGACCGCAGCGTCATGCCACCCCATCAAACTAGCGTTGCATTCGCCTGGGCGTAAGGGCCGTTTGATAGAATCACTTTCCATACCTATGTATGACGCCGCCGTCGTACTTGCGCCCAGATCGGGGCTACTTTTCGGGATTGCTGCTTGGACTATTTTCTTGCCCTGCGTGCCTTTGTCCGCATCGCTGAAGCCGGCTCGCTGGCCAAAGCGGCTGATTCGATGAACCTGCCGCGCTCGTCGGTGAGCAAGTTGTTGCAGGATCTGGAAAGCCATCTTGGCACCCGCCTGGTCGAGCGCACCACGCGCGCACTCACCATCACCGACCACGGTGCGGCCTATCACGAACGCGCCGTGCGGGTGCTGGCTGAAGTTGAAGATATGGAAAACGCCGTGGTGCAAGAACGTGGTTCGCCGCGCGGCCGTCTGCGGGTGGATGCCGGTTCCAGCCTGGCCAATCGTGTGCTGGTGCCGGCGCTGGCGGATTTTCATGCGCGCTATCCCGATATCGAATTGCAACTGGGGATCAGCGACCGCTACGTTGACCTGATCGGCGAAGGGGTCGATTGCGTGATACGCACCGGCGTGCTGGCCGACAGCGCGCTGGTGGCGCGCAAATTATGCGAACTGGACTGGGTGACCTGCGCCACGCCGGATTATCTGGCCCGGCACGCGGCGCCCGCAGTGCCCGCTGATCTGCACGCCGACGTAGCCTCCCCGCATAGCGTGGTGGGTTATTTCTCTGCCGCCAGCGGTCGCATCGTGCCGCTGCGCTATCAGCACGCTGGGCAAGACCTTGAAATCAGCCCGCGTCCGGCTGTATCGGTCAACGAAAGCACGGCGCATCTGGGGGCTTTGTTATCGGGCGTGGGCATCGGGCAGACCTACGGTTTTATGGCGCGGCCGCACTTTGCTACGGGCCAGCTGCTTGAGGTATTGGCCGATTGCAAACCACCCAACCACGTGCTGCATCTGGTGTATCCGGCCAATCGCTTTGCCAGCCAGAAGCTGCGCGCGTTCTCCGAATGGGCCGTCGCCCTGTTCGCGCAATACGACCAACGCCAGCGCTGATCCCCGGCGCGCTGCGGCCGGATGCCCTGTCCAGCCTGCGCGCCGCCTGGCCCGAGGCTAGATAAATCCGCACCGCCCGGCCTGGCCAGGGCCAGGTAGCACGGCCGATTTTGCCGGGCGGGCCACCACCTATTCTGAGCTGCAATTCGCGCCGTCCGCCCCAGCAGGACTCTCGGCGCGAACGCCCGCGCCGCAGATACAACGCAACCCGTTGATGCTGACCTGGCATCGTCCATCTACATGGATGGTGTTTCCACGGCCACGGGCTTCTCGGCACCCGTCAATGCTCCTAAATTTGGCTCATCGGTTCACGCCGTTGCAGCCGCAACACCGCGTTCAGTGCCGGGCAGTGTTATCCATCACCCCTCGCCTTCAGCGCCTAGCCGCAGAAGCGAAAACAGAAGAGAGAAACCATCATGTCCAAAAGACTCGCTAACAAAATCGCCCTCGTCACCGGTGGTACCAGCGGTATCGGCCTGGCGACAGCGCAACGCTTTGCCGCTGAAGGCGCCCATGTTTACATCACCGGCCGCCGCAAAGATGTGCTCGATGCCGCTGTGGCCCAGATCGAAGGCGAAGTGACCGGCATCCAGGCCGATTCCAGCAAGCCGGAAGATCTGGACCGTCTCTACGCCCGGATCAAGGCCGACCATGGCCGTCTGGATGTGCTGTTTGCCAACGCCGGTGGCGGCGATATGTTGCCGCTGGGCCAGATTACCGAAGCCCACTTTGACGATATCTTTGGTCGCAACGTCAAAGCCGTCGTGTTTACCGTGCAGAAAGCGCTGCCGCTGCTAGGCCAGGGCTCTTCGGTCATCCTGACCGGCTCGGTGACCGGCATCGAAGGCAATGCCAATTTCAGCATCTACTCGGCCTCGAAAGCCGCCGTGCGCAACCTGGCACGGTCGTGGATTCTGGATCTGAAAGGCACCGGCATTCGCGTCAATGTGGTGTCGCCCGGCCCGATCCACACCGCCGGCCTGGTCGAACTGGCAGGCGACGACAAAGCGCAACAACAAGGCCTGCTGGATTATCTGGCCTCCACCGTGCCGCTGGGCCGCGTGGGCGAACCGGAAGAAATCGCCAAGGCCGTGCTGTTCCTGGCGACGGATGAATCAAGCTTTGTAAACGGCGCTGAGTTGTTTGCCGATGGCGGTAAAGCGCAAGTCTAAGCAGCGTGAACACGCTGTGATCTATAAAAGGGGTGCGGCGCTGGCTGCACCCCTTTTTGTATGCGCGTGCCTCAGGCCGCCGGGCGGGCATAAGCCCGTCTGGCCGCAAGGCGCAGGGTGATGCGGGTGCCGTTCGCGTTTGTTTCCAGCAGCAGCCGCGCTCCGATGCGGTCAGCGCGTTCACGCATGCCCAGCAAGCCCCAATGGCCAGCACGGCGGCCCGCTTTCGCCACCGCGGGCGGCAGGCCGCTGCCGTTATCGCTGACTTCAAGCAACAGCGCGCGCGCAGCGTAATCGATCTGCACGCTGATACGGGTGGCTTCGGCATGCCGCGCGGCATTGTGCAGCGCCTCGCCGACGATGGCGCTCAACTCCTCGACCAGGCCAGGCTTGAGCGGACGCGACGGCGAGACCCGCTGCAGTTCAAATTGCGGCTGCGGAAACAAAGCCTCGGTGCGCTCGAGCAGGCTTTGCAGCGCGGGCGTCAGCTCGGGTTCGGCGCTGTTGCGCAGTTCGTGCACTTCGTCGCGGCCTTCGATGATGGCCGCATTGGCTTGTTCGGCAATCCGCTCCAGCTGTTGCCGCAGCGCCTGGTCCGGCGGCAAGGCGCTGGCCAGGCTTTCGATACGCCAGATCAGCGCCTGCACCGTTTGCAATACCGTGTCGTGCAAGGTGCGTGCAATACGTTCACGCTCGGTGGTTTTGACCACCACGCGCTCCATCACCCGCGCGGTCAGCGCATTGACCCGATAGCGATACAGCCAGACCGCCAGCGCCAGCACAAGCAGCGCGCATGCCAGTTTGAACGGCAGGCTCTGTATCAGTGTTGGCGCAACATTGAACTGCAGTAGCGCCTCATCCGTGCCCGCCGCGCCGCCCTCCAGCGCGGCACGCACATGAAACGCATAGTCGCCCGGCCCGATATTGGTATAGGTGGTCATGCGGCGGCTGCCCGCGTCCTGCCAATGGGTATCGACGCCATCAAGACGATATTGAAACCGCACGCGTTCCGGATGGCGCAACTCGGCGCTGCTGAAATTGATCTGCATTTGCCGCGTGCCGGCAGGCAGGTGCAATGCCGAGGTCGCAGGCAGCGTTCCGGCGTCGGTCACCACGCTTTCGATCTGTGGCGGCGGCAAAGCAGGCTCGGGCGGCAAGGCGGCCGTATCCAGCGTGACCACGCCGCCGGTGCCGATAAACCACAGATGGCGGCCATCGGCCGTCGCGGCGGTCAGCACCCGCGAATCCAGAACCGCGCGGCCCGGATAACCATCGCCCGCGTCCAGCAACTGATAACGCAATGGCGCAGCCGGATCCGCCATTGCGTGGGCCCAGTCAGCGGCACGGATATGCACAACGCCCACCGCCCCATTCAGCCAGCGGTCGCCATTGGCGCTCACCACCAGTCCGGACACATTGCGCAGCACGCCCGGATCGCCTGGATTGAGCAGGCGGAACTGATCATGCTCCAGCACCGCCATGCCGTGCTCGCCGCTAACTACCAGCGGCCCCTGCGCAGCGGGGAAGATCCCCGAAATCAGCCCGATCACTTTGCTGTCGTAGCTGCGCGCTTTACCGTTGTCATCCAGGACCAGATCGCCCTGCAAGGTGGCGGTCCACAACTGGCCCACGCCACCAGCCGCGCTCAGATAAATATGCGGCGGCAGCGGAAACGCGCTCTTGGGCAGCCAGCGTTGGCCATCCCAAGCCATCAGTCTGGCTTCTTCCGTCACCAGCCAGAGGATCTTGCCGTCATCGATCAGCGTAATTACGTGCGGACTGTCGGGCTGCAGCAAGGCTTGCGGCGGATAGGCAATTTTTTCCACGCCTTGCGCCGAGTGTCGCTGCAAGCCCTGCGCGCTGGCCAACCAGACACTGCCGTTGCGGCCGCTGGCCAGCATGCGGGCGTTCAGATCAGGCTGCAACACCGGCGCCTGCCCGGCCCGCGCCAGCCAGACCTGCCCGCTGCCATCGTCAGCCAGCCAGGTCTGGCCCGCGCCGTCACTGGCGACGCGATACACCCCACCGCTATGGTTGAGCGCCGTGGCTTGCAGCCGCCGCGGCCGCAAGCGATGCAGGCCTTCGCGGCCGTTCAGCCAGAGATTGCCTTCGCGATCTTCCAGCGCCAGGTCGAACTGATCCAGCGGCGGCGATATCGGCACGCGCTGGCTGTAGCGCACAGGCGCGCCGGGCTGCGGCGGCAGCAGGCACAGCGTATCGCCGCAGCGCAACGACCACGCAATGCCGCTGGCATCGATCAGCCCGCCCACCCGGGATTCATTGAAATTGCTATCCGCTGGCCGGCGCGCTCCCGGCAAGGCATCGGCCAGCAGGCGTAGCCCGCCGTCGTGTCGATCTATCAACCAGACCTGTCCATCGGGCGTAATGCTCAAGCCGCCGCCGGTGACAGAGGCCGACACAAAACGATTGTGGCTGCGATCCAGTTGCCACGCGCCGTGGTCGCCCGAAGCCCACAGCCGGTCTTGCTGATCCAGCAACAGTCCACGACGGTTGCCGGGCGGCATGCCCGGAATGAGCGGTACTTCGGTCCAGCGACCGTGCGCAAAATGATGGACGCCATCGCTCAGGGTCCACAGGCTGCCGTCGTGGTCGATAACCAGGCTGGTGACCGCCTGCGGCGGCGCGCCGGGCAAGCGCGTCAGGTTATCAATGCGGCCGTCCGGGTGCAGCACCGACACGCCGCGCCCGAAAAACAGGATATAAAGATCGCCATTCGGCGCGGCATGCAAAGACAGGGGCCGGTTCTGATCCGGCGAATAGCTACTGCCCACATCGATGCGCGCAAAGTTAACGCCATCAAAGCGGAACAAGCCATCCACCGTGGCCAGCCACAAGTAGCCATTTGGCGTTTGCGCCATCCCCACCACATAAGAAATTCCCTGGTTTTCATAGGGCCAGACAGTGTGCTGCCAGGCGTTGAAATCAACGGTGGCCGCACGGGTGGGGAGCAGCGGCAGCAAGCACAACAAACAGGTGAGAAAGGCGCGGCGCATCGGTGGGTCGGAATTCCGGGCACGTACAAGGATCAGGTGGAAGGACGGCGCCAGCGGCCGTCGGCCACGCATCATACGTCAGGAAAACCGGGCCCGGATGGCTGCTTGCGGCGTGGACGCGGCGCATCGCACCGGCCAGGTCGTCGCTCCGCATTCAAAGCCAGCCCAGGCAGCGGCGCAGATGCTGGCTGAAGCGCTCACGGGCGAACGCAGATTGCGGCAACGATCCACGCAGCAAGGGCCGAATGCGTGTGATACGGCATTCGGCCCCTTATCAGATTTAACCTTGGGTTATGCGCGCACGACTTTCTCGCGCAGCCACTGTGTGACCAGCGCAAACGACTCATCCGAATTGCGCTCATAAATCAGCCCGTGGCCGTTACCGCGAATACCGTGCGCCGGTAAATCAACATGATCCACCGCTGCCCCGGCGTTACCCAGAAAGCCCAGAATATCCGCCGCATAGGTGGCAAACACCGAGGTTTCGCCGGTAACCAGCGCCACCGGCAGCCCGGCCAATGCGGGTATGCGCAAGCTGGCCGGATCAGCCGCCTGCACGGCGGCCGCTGATGCCAATGCAGGTGCAAAGGTCATCGGCGCGGCCGTCAGCCCCCAATCCAGCGTGCCTATACCTGGCGTATGCCCGAACACCGGCCCCATGGGCTCGACGGCAACAATGGCCGCCACCCGTTGCGGCCGCCGATCTGCCAGCAGCCAACCATCCGGCCCCGACGCCGAGTGCGTCACGATGATGGCCTTGCCGATCCGGTCGAGCAGCCGGGCGAGGCGGTCCGCATCCATGGTTTGCGATGCCGCCAGATCGGCGGGCATCGGGCCATAGCCGGCGATGAAGGCGTCAAATGCAGCCGCATCTGTGGCGGCAAAGGGCCACTGGGTTTCCGCGCCGCCCTCGGGAAAATACACCTGCTGTGCGCGCTCATAGGAGAAGGCCGGCCCCATCGGCCCCAACAGATCGGGGTGATAGGGCGAGCGGCCATGCCCAGGGCGGTCGACGCAGAACACGGCATAACCGGCCTCAACAAAGCGCTGCGCCCAGCCGGGGCGGCCATCGGGCGTATCCAGCCATTCCGTGCCCTGGAAGGTGCCGCCGTGCACCAGCACCACCGGATACGGCTGGGTGACCTGCTCCGGCGCCTCCCACGCCACATACATCGGGCCGTGCTGGAAGGTCTTGCCGTCACGGACCAGGCGGTCGCCCGGCACCCAGAAATCACCGCGGCGCGAGGTGCGTGGCGCTTGGCTGAGCCATGGCTGGGCGGCTTCGATCAAAAGGTTGCTCATGCTGCGTGCTCCAGTGTGGTCTGCAAGGGATGGTCGGCCAACGGATGTATCTCGATCTGCATCCATGCAAACAGCGGCAACTGGCTCAGCGCGGCATGCAGCGCGGTGGCATCGCTGGCGTGCCAGACGCTCCAGTTGCCCTGCTTGCCGGGAATGCGCCAGATCTGCTGCAACTGCCCGGATTGCATCAAGCGCCGTGCCTGGGCGAATTCGGCCCGCATCAGATCGGCCCGTTCTGGCGCGCTCAAGTCGGGCGTCAAGCTAACAATTATGTTCAACAAGAATTTCATGTGGTGATATCCCGGAAATGAAAGAAAGCTGCCGCAAGGCCTTTATGCATCAAGGCTTGTGGCAAAATGCAGGCGCAATTCTGCGGATGTCGGACACCTTGCAACACTGACATCCCTGCAGCTTTCACTTTCATTTTTGTACGGGTAGCGCATGGACTGGAACGACCTGAAAATCTTTCTGGCAATCAGCCGCAATGGCTCGCTGGGCGCGGCGGCCCGGCAACTGGAGGTCAGTCATCCCACCGTAGGCCGTCGATTGCAGGTGCTGGAACAGCAGTGCGGACAGCCGCTGTTTCGCCGCACCAGCGCGGGCCTGGTGCTGACCGATATGGGCGACAGGATTCTGCAACTGGCCGAAGAGATCGAAGCCAATGCCTTGGCGATCGAACGGCGTATGAGCGGCGGCGCAACGCAATGCGAAGGCCTGTTGCGCATCTCATCGGCGGACTGGTTTGCCAGCTATGTGCTGCCGCCGGTGATCACTACCCTCGCCCAGCGCCATCCGCTGATCGTGCCGGAAATCATCACCGGCCCACGCCAGTTTGACCTGACGCGACGCGAAGCCGACGTCGCTTTCCGGATCGTGCCGTTCAAGGACGCCGACATTGTGCAACGGCGTTTGATGAGCATGCCCTACGCTGTCTATACCAGCGCCGCCCAGCCTTGGGCGCCGAGCGATGCGGCCGCCAGACTGATCGTGATGAATACCGAGCAATCGCATTACCCGGACGTGCAATGGCTGCATCAACGCCTGCCACGCGCCAGCACGGTGTTTACCAGCAGCAGCCGTACCGTGCAGGCGCAAATGTGTGCTGCCGGGCTTGGCATTGCGGTGCTGCCGCGCTTGCTGGGCGATCAGTTACCGGCGCTGCAACAGCTTGATCTGGGCGAGCCCCCGCCTGGTCGCGAGATCTGGATGGGCTATCACCAGGATATGCGCCGGGTAGATCGCTTGCGCGCCTTGGCGGATATTGCCGAGGAGGTGCTGCAGCGCACGCATCCGGGATGACTGACGACCGATATTTTTGTCGCGCTATATACGCGGCCCCAGCGCCCATGGCGTCACCGTTGCAGCGACGCGGCGTGGCGCGTTAACTAGCCGGCCATGGCCTGAATCGACGTCCGGTCAGCCAACCAGGTGTCATCAAAGAAGGTGACTTCGCCCGTGGCCAGGTCATGTTTAGCCCCGATGATGCCAATCTTGCCCGCGGCGACCATGTGCTCAAGGATGTAACTGCGATTGATGATGGAACGCACCGCATGACGCACATTGAGGTCGGCGACATTTTCAACGAATGCGGCGTTCCTTGAATTGCGCTGGGACGGGTCCAGCGTCTGCCCTTCCTGGTACACAGCCGGCTGAATCTTGGACAGCAGCTCAGTCAGATTACCCATCTCGACATGGTCGCACGCGCCTTTGACCGCGCCACAGGACGAATGCCCGAGCACCACAATCAGCCGCGACCCGGCCACGCTGCAGGCAAATTCCAGGCTACCCAGAATGTCGGTGTTGATCACATTGCCCGCGATACGCACCGAAAAGATATCGCCTAGTCCCTGGTCAAAAATGAGCTCGGCAGAGGTCCGGCTATCAATGCAGCTGACGATGGTGGCAAAGGGCCATTGCCCGTCACGGGTTTCATTGGCTTGCTGCAGCAGGTCGCGACTTGCACGCAGATTGCTGACGAAACGCGTGTTGCCCTCCTTCAAGAATTGCAGGGCGAGCGCAGGCGTGACGGTGGCTTGTGTTTCGGATGTATGGGTTTTCATGCCAAGGCGGATAAGTGTGGACTGGGTCGAAATATTACTGACCGAGCGAGAATAAGCAATATCCGGATTTGCAGCGCCGCCCATTGCCTGGCACAAGCGGACGGCGTTAGAGCGCCCGGCGATGGGCTTGGGGATGCTCCCGCTTCAGTCGGGCGACTGGTTTCGACCAGGCGCTTGGCGCAGCCGCGGTCTGCCAGGCATGGCTCACCCAACCAGCGATAGAAGGACGCTTGAGCAGGCTTATCGTTGACGGTTTAGCCACGCTCAGCCAGCGCCCTTCCCGCCTTATTCCACCGTCACGCTCTTGGCCAGATTGCGCGGCTTGTCCACGTCCGTGCCTTTGCGGCAAGCCGTGTGGTACGCCAGCATTTGCAGCGGCAGCGTCAGCACCACCGGGGCCAGCGGGCCGGAGGCCACCGGCATGGTCAGTACGCGGTGGGCGCCGGCGTGGGCGGCTTCGCAGCCGGGTTCGGCCAGCAGAAACACCTTGCCGCTGCGCGCTTCGACTTCGCGCAGGTTGGACACCAGTTTTTCCAGCAGCTCATCGGCGGCGGCGCAGACGATGATGGGCATGTTCTCGTCCACCAGCGCCAGCGGGCCGTGTTTGAGTTCGCCCGCGGCGTAGCCTTCGGCGTGGATATAGGCGATTTCCTTGAGCTTGAGCGCGCCTTCCAGCGCGATCGGGAACAGCGTGTGGCGGCCCAGGAACAGCGCGTGGTTGTAATGCGACAGCTCGTGCGCCCACTTATCCAGCTCACCATCCAGCGCCAGCATTTCTTCCACCAGCACCGGCAGCTTGTGCAATGCGCCGACGATTTCGTCCAGCGCGCTGCTCGACAGGGTCTGCCGGCTTTGCGCCAGCGCAGCGGCCAGCACGTACAAGGCCACCAGTTGCGTGGTAAAGGCTTTGGTCGAAGCGACGCCGATTTCCTGGCCCGCTTGCGTCAAGAACAGCAGATCGGATTCGCGAGTCAGCGTGGAGTGCGGCACGTTGCACAGCGCCAGCACTTTAACGTCGCCGCGTTCGCGCGCCGAGCGCATGGCGGCCAGCAAATCGGCGGTTTCGCCCGATTGCGAGATGGCCACGATCAGCGTGCCGTCCTGTTCGCGGCCTTTGCGGTAGCGGTATTCGCTGGCAATGTCCACGCTCACCGGCAGGCCGGTCCATTCTTCGATCCAGTAACGCGCGACCAGACCGGCGTGGTAGCTGCTGCCGCATGCCACGATGCGCACAGCCGGGGCCCGGGCAAACAGGGCGTCGGCTTCCGGGCCAAACAGGGCGGGCTTGCAGCCCAGTTCCAGCACGCGTTGCAGCGTGTTGGCGATGGCGGTGGGTTGCTCGAAGATTTCTTTTTGCATGTAGTGGCGGAAGTGGCCCAGGTCAGCGGCATCCGCCGACACGTCCACCGTGCGCGAGGGGCGGCTGACGGGTTGGCCGTCTGCATCAAACACGCGCACTTCTTTGCGTTGCAGCTCAGCGATATCGCCGTCTTCCAGATACACCATGCGTTGCGTTACCGGCAGCAGCGCAGAAATATCCGAAGCAAAAAACTGTTCGCCAAAGCCAAGGCCCAGCACCAGCGGACTGCCTTTGCGGGCGCAGATGACGCGCTCGTGATCGTCGCGGCTCAGCACGCCGATGGCAAAGGCACCGGTCAGGCGGCGCACCGTGGCTTGTACTGCCGCCAGCAGGTTTTGCGATTGTTCAAAATAGTGATGCACCAGATGCGCGATGACTTCGCTATCGGTTTCGGAGCTAAAGCTGTAGCCGCGCGCCGTCAGTTCGTTGCGCAGGTCCTGGTGGTTTTCGATGATGCCGTTATGCACGATCAGGATGCTGTCGCCGCCCAGATGCGGGTGGGCGTTGGCTTCGGTCGGTTGGCCGTGCGTGGCCCAGCGGGTGTGAGCCAGACCGATCAGACCACTGGCGGTGCCGACTTTGGCGGTCAGGTCGGCCACCCGGCCTGCTACGCGGATGCGTTCGAAATGCCCGGGGCCGGTGAGTGCGATCCCGCTGGAGTCATAGCCACGATATTCCAGCCGTTCCAGCCCGGCCAACAACATGGGCACCACATTCCGTTCCGAGATTGCACCAACGATTCCGCACATAAACCCTGTTCCTTTCGACTGCTTTTGCCGGGAGGGCAAAAAAGAGGGGCGACTTTACGCGCCCTACGCGCGCGCGTCTTTAGGCGGATACCCTGAAACCAGTTGCCGACGCGCGGTAATACCACTTGCCGGATTCTCAGTGAGAACGCGGCGCGGCACTTTGGGCCAGATCAAGCAAAGCCGCGGTGTCGACCGCATCAATCTGGTCAGCGTCCAGAAACTGTTGGGCATAGGCCAACCAGACCTGTTGCCGCAAAAACACTTCAAACAGATCGCCATCGATGTGCTGATCGCGTGCCATCCGCGCCATGATGGCCAGGGCCTGCGAGAGCAACATGCCCTGTTTGTACGGCCGGTCTTTGGCGGTGAGTGCCTCAAACACGTCGGCGAGCCCCATGATGCGCGCCTGCACACTCATCTGATCGCGCGTCAGGCCCAGCGGGTAACCTTTGCCGTCCATACGTTCATGATGCCCACCGGCGAATTCGGGCACGCGCTGCAAATGGCGCGGCCACGGCAGCGAGGCCAGCATCTGGATGGTGACGTCGATATGGTGATTGATGATGTCGCGTTCAGCGCGCGTGAGCGTGCCGCGCCGCACGCTCAGGTTCTCGGCCTCGTCCGTGCTTAACAGCGCGTGCGCCTGGCCATCCACATCCAGCGTGCGTTGCGCAATGGCTTGCACGCGGGCGATATCGGCATCGCTCATGGCTTCGACACCGCGATTGGTATGGCGCAAAAAGGCGCGGTCGGCTTCGATCTGCGCGCGCGTTTGTTGCCAGCTGGCGGCGTCGGTCAGGCCTTTGAGATGGGCGATTTCCGCATCGCGCAGCAACACCTCAAAGCGGGTATCGATTAACGCAATCCGATCAAAAATGGTTTGCAGCTTGGTGGCTTTATCCACCACATGCACGGGCGTGGTGATCTTGCCGCAGTCATGCAGCAAGCCGGCAATTTTCAGTTCGTAACGGTCGGCGGCGCTCATGGCAAAACCGGCCAGCGGGCCATAATCGGCCTGGCACACCGCGTCGGCCAGCATCAGCGTCAGCTCGGGCACGCGTTGGCAATGCGCGCTGGTGTACGGCGACTTGTCGTCGATCGCCATATTGATGATGCCGATAAAGGCTTCAAACAGTTCTTCCAGCGCATTGATCAGCTGGCGGTTATTGATGGCGATGGCCGCTTGCGAGGCCAACGATTCCACCAGTTTCTGGTCGTCGGCGCTGAACGCGATGCTGTCGCCATTCTCGTCCTGCGCATTGATCAGTTGCAGCACGCCCAGCGCGGCACCGTCATGGTTGCGCAGCGGCACACACAAAAACGAACGCGAGCGATAACTCAAGTGTTCATCAAACTGGCGCGTGCCACTAAAGTCATAGCCTTCGGCGGTGTAGGCGTCGGCGATATTGATGGTCTTGTCCAGATTGACCGCCGCTGCCGCCACATTGGCCAGGTTGGGGCTGCCATCGGCCAGCTTGAGCGGCAGCGCCGGAATATGCGCGCGGATAGGGCTGGTGCCGCCCCAGTGCAGATTGCGCGAACCGGTCATCACCAGTTCAAACTGCAACTGGTCGTCGCGCTGCAGATACACGGTTCCGGCATCCGCGTTGACCAACTCGCGCGCCGTGATCAGGATCATCTCGATCAGCTGCGCGATATCGGTCTGCGCCGACAAGGCAATGCCGATGTCGTTGAGCTTTTGCAATCGATTTCGTAGATCGGCGTGATCCATGCGTTCGGTCATCACTTGGGTGTGCAGTTCTTTAAAAGTCGAGCCGTTGCCGCGGCAGCAAGCGCGCAAAACGGCGGCCGCATACGGGGTCGTGCTGAAGTTGTTGCATGATCAATTCGTGGTCGGCTGGCTTTAGATGCGTAATCCAGACATCGGCCTCGTGTTGCATCTGGCCCAGCGCGGTCAGCAAGGCGCTGGGAGAAAAATGCAGCGCAGTGCGCGCCAGATCGGCATCCTGGTCGGCAAATGCGGTTTCGATAATCAGCGCCCGCAGGTCGGCAATCTGGTTCACCGCCTGCCAGAACGGCGGGTGGTCGGCCGTATCGCCCGAAAACACCACGCAACCGTCCGCACTGTGCAAAGCATAGGCCACCGCGGGCACGGTATGCAGCGCGGGCAAGGCACGGATGCGGCCGCCGGGCACCTCTACGCTATCGCCCTGTTCCATCACGGCAAAGCGCAGAAACGGCGCCTGCGGGCTGGGGATGGCGGCAAAGTCAGGCCAGATCTGCCAGTTAAAGATATGCCGCTGCAAGACGTCGATGGCGGCCTGCGTGGCATGCACGGTAACCGGTTGCTCGCGGCTGCCAAAGGCGGTGTCCAGCAACATGGGCAGGCAGGCGATATGGTCCATATGCGCGTGCGTCAGGAAGATATGGTCGATCTGGAGCAGCGCCTCAAACGACAAGTCGCCCACGCCGGTCCCGGCGTCGATCAGGATGCGGTCGTCCAGCAGCAACGACGTGGTGCGCTGCCCGGCCCCGATCCCTCCGCTACATCCCAACACCTGCAATTGCATCTGGCCCTCTGCTAAAAAAGAAATCGCGACGCATCGGGTGGGTCTGGCCCACCGGTCCAAGCCGCGGACAAGCACACGATGCGCGCCAGCCGCTTGAGCGCGTTCCCACATGCAACGCCGATGCGACAGCGCGATATTGGCATGCGGCTTTGCGGGGTGGGTCTTGACCCACCCTACGGGCAGCCCTATTTCGTGTCGAATTCGTGGATTGCGCTCCACGCAGCGGCGGGGGGCAACTGTTGCCAGGCGGCAATGCGCTGCAGATACACCCGGTACAATCCACAGTCCGGCTCGGCCGCAGCCAGCAATTCTAATTGCGCGGCGGCAATTTGCCAGTGCTGTGCCCGGTAATCGCGCAGCACTTGTGCAAACTGCTCGGCTCGTGCTTGTAGCGCGGGGTCGCTGGCCGGCCCGAGCGGTTCGTACAAGGTAACCGGGTCTTCGCGGCCCTTGACCCGCACCCGGTCAAGCTCGCGATAAACCAGATCTGGCGCGGCCTGGCGCGTGGCGTCGGTCACGATCACCGGTACGCCGTAATGGGCGGTCAGGCCCTCAACCCGAGAGGCCAGATTGACCGCATCGCCCATCACCGTATACGTCATCCGATAACTGGACCCCATATCGCCGACCGTGACCACACCTGTGTTCACGCCCACACCCACAGCCAGCCTGGGCCAGCCGCGTTCTTGCCATTCCGGGTTGGCGGCAGCAATGGCGCGCTGGATATCCAGCGCCGCCAGCACTGCATTGTGGGCGTGGTTGGCGTCAGGCAAGGGCGCGCCCCAGAACGCCATCACGCAATCGCCAATGTATTTGTCGATGGTGCCAAGGTGACGGCTGCGGATAACGGTGGAGATCGTGGTCAAAAAGGCATTCATGAAGCGCGCCAGCTCATCGGCTGGCATGCCTTCGCTGATGGCGGTGAAATGGCGCACGTCGGTAAACAGCACGCTAAGTTCGCGCGCCTGGCCCGCCATGGTATAGGCACGCGGATCATCGCTCATGCGCTCGACCAGCTCTGGCACCACGTACTGGCCAAACAGCTCGCGTAGCTGGCTTTGCCGTCGTGTCACAAAGAAATAGCCGTATGCCATGTTGATTACATACAACACCAGCACCAGCACCAGCGTGTTGGCAAACGGCATGTCGACATAAGCAAAGCGCCACAAGGCCAGATCGGCCAGCACCAGCGCCAGCAACAGCAATGACGTGGTCAGCGTCGCCATCAGTGGCGTAAAGGTGGCCAGCAGCCACGTCAGTAATGGCGTCAGCACAATCAGCAACAGCAGTTCACCGCCCAGCAGATAGCCAGGCCGTTGCGGCAAATCGCCATCCAGCAGCGCCGAGATCATATTGGCGTGCACTTCAACGCCGGGATAGGTCTCGCCCACCGGGGTCACCCGCAAATCATTCAGGCCCGGTGCGGTGGCGCCGACCACCACAATGCGATTGGCCAACAACTCGCGCGGCACACGGCCACGCACCACATCGACCGCTGAAACATAAGTATAAGAATGTGCCGGGCCGCGATATGGCACGGTGGCCTGGCCATGCGCATCAACCGCCAGCCGCGTGTTGCCCAGGCGCAAGGCTTCCAGCTGCGGCACGCCGCCACCGGCTTCGATGACGGGCTCCAGCGCGGGATTGCCCTGCGCCAGCCGCACCAATTGCAATGCCAGCGACGGGTAAAACTGATTGTTGATCTGCACCAGCAAGGGCACGCGCCGGATGACACCGTCGGCATCCACTTGCGGCACAAAATGCCCGCCGCCGGCGGCCGCTTGTTGCAGCTCGGCCAGATTGCCGCCGTAATGCGCGCCTTGTAACAGCAGACCTTGCACCGGCGCCAGCGCGTCGGCAGGTAAGGCGGGCGGCGGCAAGGCGCCTGCGTTGACCGCGTCGTCACCATTGCTGTAGTAAAAACCCAACGCCACCGGCCGATTCTTGAGGGCGCGCGCCAGGCGGCCATCGCCATCCAGTTGCGGCGCAATGCGGCTGAGCGTGTCTTTGAATTCGGGGACGTCCTTGAGCTCGCGGTTGGCCAGCCGTTGCAGCGCGGGCAGGCCGCCACTGTTGTCTTCTTCGGCAAACACCACGTCAAAACCGAGCGCGCGCACTTTATAGCGATTGAACGATTGATCGAGCAGCCGCGCCACCATATCGCGCCGCCACGGCCAGTGGCCGAGCGCCGCCAGGCTTTTCTCGTCGATGTCGATAATGGCAACGCGGGAATCCGGCTCGCTGGTGGCGCCCAGGCGGATACGCGTGTCGTAAAGATAGGCGTCCAGCCGGTCCAGCGCAGGCAGCGGCAGGCTGCCCACCAGATGTGCCAGCAACACCAGCAGCGTCAGCAGGCCCGCCAGTAGCTGCAGCCCATATTTTTTGATCACAAGATCAAGCCTGGTCCCGGAAGAAGAACGCCATTTTTACACCAACCAGTTCAATCAAGTCTTCTTCCTTGAGCTGGATCATGTCGATGTCGTGACCGTTCACACACGGCTTGCGCGGGCCCTCGACATGGCTGATGACATAGCCTTGCGGTTGCCGCGTGATCACGGCCACCTGGCTGCCGGTGCGGCCCAGCGTGGTGGACGGCTTGTTCAGGATCAGTTCACGCCCGGCGTTGGCACCGGTCAGCACTTTGATCACGCCGATCTTGCGCGCGGCGGGCGCTGGCGCGGCCACCGCAACCGGGGCAGCAGCGGGCGCCGGGCGTTGCGCTGCGTTGGGGGGCGTGGCGGCCTTGAGCAAAGGCTTGCCGCCGGGTGGCATCAGCAACACGGTTTTTTCAAACGGCTTGGCCGGGGTCGGGGCAAAGGTGGCTTTGTTATCCAGGCAAAAGCGGAAGATATGCTTGCCGATACGGACCTGATCGCCGTCCTGCAACAAATGCCGCGTTACTCGCTGGCCATTCACCGTGGTGCCATTGGTGCTGTCCAGATCCTGCAACACGTATTGATGGTTTTTTTGCCGCACCACGGCGTGTTCGCCGGAAATCGCCAGGTGATCAACCGCAATTTCGTTATGCGGCCGCCGGCCGATGCGTGTGGTTTCCTGCAGCAGTTTGTACTCTTCGACGTACTCGCCGGCCAGGCTCAGGATCAGTTTTGCCATCTGTTTTATCTTTGTGGTGTCAGCGCCCGCGCGTGTTCTGGCCTGCCCGGGCCCACGGCGATTGCTCACTGCTCAGTTCGGGTAATGCCCCGCGTTCCGCTATGGGGTTTTCGGGGATTTAGGTGCGACCCAATCGGCAATCTTCGCCCATAAGCCGCCATTGGCGCCGAAACTGGCTTGCACGGCAATCAGGATCACCGAGATATTGTCCTTGCCACCGAGATTGTTTGCCTGCTGGATCAGATGCGCGGCGGCAACGGGCAGATTGGTGCGCAGCACGCTGAGGGTTTCCAGCATCTCGGCTTCGGCAACCAGGTCAGACAAGCCGTCTGAGCACAGCAAAAACAGATCGTCCGGCAGGGCTTCATGCTCGTGCACTTCAACTTGCAGATCAGGCGAAATACCCACCGCGCGCGTCACCAGATTTTTATTGCCGGAATAACGCGCTTCTTCGGCCGTGATCAGACCGTGGTCAATCTGTTCTTGCAGAAACGAATGGTCGTGGGTCAGTTGCTCCAGCGACTCGCCGCGCAAGCGATACAAACGCGAATCGCCCACATGCGCCACCGCCACATGGTTGTCGTAAAACAAGGCGCTGACCAGCGTGGTGCCCATGCCCGCGTACTGGCGTTCAGAGCGCGATAACTCAAACACCGCCAGATTGGCGCGTTGCACCGCGTCGGCCAGCAAACTGAGCGCACCCGCATGTTCGCCATGGCGCAGCAACTGCCGGTTCTCGGCCAGCGCAATGGCTTCGCGCAGCGCTTGTGCCACCACTTCGGCCGCCACCTTGCTGGCCACTTCACCGGCGTTGTAACCGCCCATGCCATCGGCCAGCACGGCATAGCCTTCGGCGGCATCGATCAACACAAAGTCTTCGTTATGGTCACGCTGCAAACCGGTATCGGTGTGCATGACCATCTGCAGCGCGCTGGCGAGATTACGCATTGCCAGCCGCCCGTTTCAGCAGACCAGCCTCAAGCCGGGCGCAAGCGTGCGCCAGTTGCTCGCCGGTCTGGAAACGCTCCGCCGGGGCCTTGGCCAGGGCCTTGATGATGATGGCGGCCAGCATGCCCGGCACCTTGGGATTGAACTCACGCGGATCGCGCGGCGTGTCATGCGTAATCGAGAACATCAACTGCCCCATGGAATCCCCTTCAAACGGCAGACGCCCCGTGCACATCTGATACAGCGTCACGCCTAGCGAAAACAGATCAGAACGCCCATCCAGCGGCTGCCCGAGCAATTGTTCCGGGCTCATATACGACGGTGTACCCAACACCATGCCGGTGCGGGTGCGATTGACGTCGGTGATGCGGGCAATGCCAAAGTCCATCACTTTAACGGTGCGGTTGGCGCGGTCAAACATGATATTGGCTGGCTTGATATCGCGATGCACCACATTCTGCGCGTGCGCATATGCCAGCGCGGTGGCGACTTTGCGGATCACTGCCGCCACTTCGGCCAGCGGCAACAGCTTGCCGGCTTGAGTAAACGGCAGCAGATCGCCGCCTTGCAATAACTCCATGGCGATCCACGCTAGATCGTTATCCTCGCCCGCATCATAGATGGTCACGATATTGGGATGCGTCAGTCGACCGGCAGTTTCCGCCTCACGGAAAAAGCGCTGGCGCGCTTCTTCCAGCATGTCGGCCTCAAATTCCTGCGTCAGCGCCAGCGTCTTGATCGCCACCACGCGGCCGATGCGTGGATCGCGACCCTGATACACCACGCCCATCGCGCCTTTGCCCAGTTCTTTTTCGATCTGATAGCGGCCCAGCATCGGCTTGGTGACATCGCCATCGGCGCTGATCAGGGTGCCATGCACGCCGGTGCCGCCCAGCAGCACGGTCTCGGCCAGTTGATGCGCCCGGTTGATGCGCGCGGGCAGATCCTGCCAATGCTCGTCATATTGCGCCATCGCGCGGTAGACCGTTTCCGCCTTGTTGAACTGGCGCTTGCGTTCAAAGTCGAGCGCCAGATTGTTGAGTACCGACATCATGTCATCCGACATCGGCACGCGCCGCAGCTTGTCAAAAGCCATGTCCAGCTGGCCCTGGCCTTGCAGCGCCAGGCCCAGCATGCGATTGGATTCAGCGCTCTCGGCGGCGGATTGTTGCTCGCGCGCTTCTGACAACAGATAGCGTTTGCTGGTGAGCACCAGATAGCCCAGCGCCAATAAGGCCACCGGCCCCATCAGCGGCACCCACAACAGCGCCTGCGTCATCATCACAAATTGCGCCCCCAGCAGCGCCAGCGCGGCTACGGCACTCAAACCAGCGGCCAGCGCCGCATTCAGACGCGGCAGCGCCAGAATCAGATACGCCGCCACCAGCGCCAGCACCGCCAGCTGCAACACATGGGTCCAGCCGGGCGAAACAAAATAATGCTGCTGCAACAGCGCCGAAACAATCTGCGCGCCCAGCAACACCGGCGGCATGGCGGCGGAGACCGGTGTTACAAAATTGCTGCCGATGCCGGGGGCGGTGGCACCGATCAACACGATTTTGTCGCGATATTTATCCAGCGCAATCTTGCCGTTATAGACGTCATAAAACGAATCGACGCTGAACGGGGGCGTGCCGTTTACGTTGTCGTAAAAGTAAGGCCGGAACGCCGCGTCCTGATCCAGTGGCACGCGCACACTGCCCAACTGCGCCGCGGTTCCCAGCGCAAAGTTGATCTGCGCGGGTTTGACATTGAGTGCGTGCGCGGCAATCAGCAAATCGAAAGAGGGATAAATCTTGTCCTGATAGCGCAAAGCCAGCGGCACGCGCCGCACCACGCCATCCAGATCAGCCTGTTGCGTATCGCTACCGACACCGGCGGCCGCCTCGCCCACGGGCGCCAGCGGAATGGTGGGCTGCGTGACCGACAGCGGCCAGCCATCGGCCGGGTCCCCTTGCGGCTTGAGTTCGGTGCGGTTGATAAAGTCCGGCAGCGTGCGATCGGGGTTGCCATCGGCATCGCCCAGGCGAAACAACATCGGCACCAGCACATTGCCCGCGCGCTCGATGCTGCTGGTTAAAGTGCGGTCTTCGTCCAGCGCCGCCATTGCTTCATCCAGCAAAGGCGTAATCATCGGTGGCCACGCGCCGGGGTCTGCATCGTGCAGGGTCTTGATGCGTTGTAGATACGCCAGGCCGCGATCCTGTTCAGGCTCGGTGTAGTACACGGTCGAGACGATGGTATGGGCGTGGGCAGCGGCCAGCTTGTCAATCATGCGGGCCTGGATATCGCGCGGCCACGGCCAGCGGCCCATATTGTCGAGGCTTTGCTGGTCGATGGCGATGACGGCAATGCGGCTGGAAGGCGTGCGGGAAGTCAGGCGCACCCCCGCGTCATAGGCAGCGTTTTCCATACTGTTGACCACGGGCGTTGCGACCCATAGCAGCAGATAGAGCACAACCACCGCCAGCGCCGCGATCCAGTCGCGGCGCCACAGCGTCCACTTCATGTATTTCCCCTGCGGGCGTCGCGCCGGCCCCGGCGTACGCCACGTTGCCCCGATAGGTTGGAATGTGGCTTCTGATCCGCGCCGCATCGTGAGTGTGCGGCTAGGTGTTGATCTCAAATCAAACGTGCAGCGGGCAGTTTATGGGGTTTTTGCGACTGCCCCAAGACATGGCTTGCACCATTCCGTATCACTGATACGAAATGTTGCGCAAAAGGCGCAGCGCGGGGGATGGGCGGGGTGAATTGTGCGGGCTAAACAGGAGTGATTATTAAAAAACCAAGGCATGCCAAGACTATCCGAGACACATAGTCGCTGTGATACGCAAGAGCGAGCGCATCACACCCCATTAATGGTGTCTTTTGGGTTACTATCATGCAGATCGAAGTGGAAGAATACGTGCGCGAAGACGGCAGTTGCCCGTTTCGGCGCTGGGTAGACCGGCTGGATCACCGGGCGGCGCTTAAAGTAAGTACCGCGTTGATGCGGCTGGAAATGGGCAACACCTCAAACATCAAATGGTTTGGCGGCATCGGCGAATACATTATTGATTTCGGGCCGGGCTACCGGGTTTATCTGATGCAGGATGGTCCGACGTTGATCCTGCTGTTTGGCGGCGGCACCAAGCGCACGCAGCAACGCGACATCGATGCGGTCCACGCGCTGCGTATGGAATACAAAGCGCGCAAAAAATCAGGCGACACACAAGGAAAAGCGGGATGGCACTGACTCGGGATTACAAGCAGACTTTTATCGAGCGCGCGCAACGCGAGCCCGACTTTGCACGGACCATGCTCGAGGGGGCGGCGGAGTTGTTCTTTAACAATGAGCGCGTGCCGGGGCTCATGACGCTGCGCGATCTGACCAACGCCACGCTCGGCTTCGAGGCCTTGGCCGCTGCCATCGACTGTCCCAGCAAAAGCGTGCATCGCATGCTCTCGGCGCGCGGCAATCCCTCGACGCAAAACCTTTGCGCCATTTTTACTGCGCTGTGTCAGCATCTGGGCGTCACGCTCGAGGTCCGCTGCAAAGCGGACACAGCCGTGCCATCAAGGCACGTCGGCATAACCCATGCGGCGACCGATGATGCTGGCCTTGCGTAGCAGGCGGCGATCGTTGCGGTGGGTGTCGTAATAGCGCGGGTTGGTGACCATCGCGGCCAGTTTGGCCGACTGGCCCGCGCTCAGCCCGGCGGCGTTGGTCTTGAAGTAATAGCGAGCGGCGGCGTCGGCGCCGTAGATGCCGTTGCCCCACTCGATGACGTTGAGATAGATCTCAAAGATGCGGCGCTTGTCCATCAGCTTTTCCAGCATCACCGTTATCACCGCTTCTTCGGCTTTGCGAAACGGCGAGCGGCTGGAAGACAAAAACAGATTCTTGGCCAGTTGCTGGCTGATGGTGGAGCCGCCAGCCACAATGCGCCCCTTCTTCAGGTTCTTTTCCCACGCGGTCTGGATGCCTTCCCAATCAAAACCATCGTGCTCCAGAAACCGCGCGTCTTCTGACGCCACCAGTGCGCGCTTCAGATTGGGCGAAATCTGGTTGTAGGGCACCCATTTATGCCGCAACTCAGCCTCGGGGTCCGTCTGTTGCAAGCGCGCCAGACCTTCTTCCATAAACGCGGTGTCATCCGGGTTGTGGGTGCGCCACCAGACCACGTGGACCAGGATCCACAGGTTCCACAACAACAGCAGCACCACCAGCGCCAGCAGGATGCGCCAGATCCACCCACCCACAGAATGCTTCTTCACCATGTGCCTTCAGACAGCCAGTCAATCAAACGATGCGCGATTTTAGGCTGGCTGCTTACAAACTGATAGCGCTGTTTACAGCTGGGCGCGCAACTGGGCCAGCACCGGCTCCACGCTGGGCTGGTGGCCAGTCCATAAGCTGAAGGCCTCGGCCGCCTGCCCCACCAACATGCCCAGACCATCCACCCGCACGGGCACGCCGGCTTCGCGCGCATGCGCCAGAAATGGAGTCTCGTCGCGGCCATACATCATGTCGTAGGCCAGCGATTCACCGTGGAAGACCGCATCGGGGATAGGCACACGCTCGCCGCCCAGGCTGGCTGAGGTGGCGTTGATGACCACGTCGAACGCTGCATCGACATCATCAAAACCGCAGCCGCCCAATGCCACGCCAAATGCGCCAGCGGCATCGGCCAGTTCGGTGGCCAGCTGGCGTGCCTTGTCGGCGGTACGGTTGGCAATCACGATCAGGCTGGGCCGCGCTTGTGCCAACGGCAACACCACACCACGCGCCGCGCCCCCGGCCCCCAGCAGCAGCACCCGCTTGCCGCGCAGATCAATATGGCGTTGCAAATCGCTAACCAGCCCCGCGCCATCGGTGTTATCACCGAGCAGACTGCCATCGGCCTGCACCAGCAAGGTGTTGACCGCGCCCGCCGCCGCCGCGCGCGGAGTGCGCTGATCGGCCAAGCGCCATGCTTCTTCCTTGAAAGGCACCGTGATGTTGCAGCCTGCCCCACCCGCGGCAACAAACTGACGCACCGAATCGGTGAAGCCATCCAGCGGCGCCAACAGCCGTTCGTATGAAAAATCCTGCAGCCCGCATTCCGCTGCAAACGCAGCATGAATCGCAGGCGATTTGCTATGCGCCACCGGGTGGCCAATTACGACATAACGCATCAGCTTTGTACCCACGGCAAACGATGACCCTGCCAACCATTCACGCTGCCACGATGCTGGCTGGCGTCTTTATCGCCTTCAAAACCTTCCAGCACGTTGTACGACTCGGCATAGCCCTCCGCCGCAGCGGCAGCCGCCGCATCGTGCGAACGCGCGCCAGAACGGCACATAAACAACAAGGTTGCGTCGGGATCCGCCACGCTTTGCAGCTGGCCGATGAACTCGTGATTGGGCGTCATGCCCGGAAAACGCTTCCATTCCAGCAGCACGGCATTGGGCACCGTGCCCACAAATTGCCACTCGGCCTGGGTGCGCACATCCACCAGTTTTGCCTCAGGCATACCCAGCAAAACCTGTTGCGCCTCGGGCGGCGTCAGCGCGCCTGCGTAGGGCAGATTGTTATCAGCCGCGCGTTGGCGGGCTCGATCCAGGATGGCCTGGATTTGTGGGTGGATCTGGCTCATGAGCTTGCTCCTGATGGTTTCGCGGATGATTCTACCGCCCCAAACTGAGTCTGACGCAAGTGCAAATCGCCCGCCTTTGGTGCACCGGCGTGGTGCATGCACCGTTTTTGTGCCTTCATTAAAAGCGGGAAAACCGCAATTCCTTTGTGGCACAATGGCTGGCAGCACAGAATTTTACTGGCACGCTACTTGCTTACTATCGTCCGACCCGCACCGGTGAGGATGGCAGGAAAGACCGGTAAGTGTGACATTCATTTAAACAATCTCTGCATTAGGAGAGCCCCAGATGTCGGCAGCTGACGTAATCAAGCTCATCAAGGAAAACGATGTCAAGTTCGTTGACCTGCGTTTCACGGATACCAAAGGTAAAGAGCAACACGTAACCGTTCCTTCGCACGTCGTTGACGAAGACTGGTTTGTGCACGGCCACGCCTTTGACGGTTCTTCTATCGCTGGCTGGAAAGGCATTCAAGCCTCCGACATGCTGCTGGCTCCGGACACCACCACCGCCAAGCTCGACCCGTTCTACGACGAGCCGACCGTGTTCATCACGTGTGACGTGATCGAGCCGTCCGATGGCAAGGGTTACGACCGTGATCCGCGCTCCATCGCCAAGCGCGCTGAAGCCTATCTGAAGTCCTCCGGCCTGGGCGACGTTGCCTACTTTGGCCCGGAACCTGAATTCTTTATTTTCGACGGCGTGACCTGGGGCGCGGACATGTCCGGCTGCTTCATCAAGATCAAGTCCGAAGAAGGTGCCTGGTCTTCCGCTGAAGACTACGAAGGCGGCAACACTGGCCACCGTCCGACCGTGAAGGGTGGTTACTTCCCGGTTCCGCCGGTTGACAGCCATCAAGACATCCGCGCCTCCATGGTGCTGGTGCTGGAAGAACTGGGCGTGCCGGTTGAAGTGTTCCACCACGAAGTGGCTACCGCTGGCCAGAACGAAATCGGTACCAAGTTCAGCAGCCTGGTACAACGCGCTGACTGGACCCAGATCCTGAAGTACGTGGTGCACAACGTGGCACACCAGTACGGCAAGACCGCTACCTTCATGCCGAAGCCTATCGTTGGCGACAACGGTTCGGGCATGCACGTGCACCAATCCGTGTGGAAAGATGGCAAGAACCTGTTTGCTGGCAACGGCTACGCCGGCCTGAGCGAATTCGCCCTGTACTACATCGGCGGTATCATCAAGCACGCCAAGGCGCTGAACGCCATCACCAACCCGGGCACCAACTCGTACAAGCGTCTGGTTCCGCACTACGAAGCACCGGTCAAGCTGGCCTACTCCGCGCGTAACCGTTCGGCCTCGATCCGCATTCCGCACGTGCAATCCGACAAGGCTCGCCGTATTGAAGCGCGCTTCCCGGATCCGTTGGCTAACCCGTACCTGGCATTCTCGGCACTGCTGATGGCCGGTCTGGATGGCGTGCAGAACAAGATCCACCCGGGCGATCCGGCCGACAAGAACCTGTACGATCTGCCGCCGGAAGAAGACAAGCTGATCCCGACCGTGTGCGCCTCGCTGGACGAAGCACTGGACGCACTGGACAAGGATCGCGAGTTCCTGACCCGTGGCGGCGTGTTCAGCAACGACTTCATCGATGCCTACATCGAACTGAAGATGGTTGAAGTGAACCGCACCCGTATGACCACCCACCCGGTGGAATTTGATATGTACTATTCGCTGTAATTGTTGATTGGGCCGGCTTGAATGCTGGCCCGGTTACAGCACACAAAAAACCCGCGATATCGCTATCGCGGGTTTTTTTATGGCGCACGACCTGGTGGGTACGCGTATTACTGATAAGGCATTAACGTCGCCATTACATCCACTGAGCCTGCTTTCACCAAGGCACTGGTCAGCACATAGGGCGCCATCAGCGGCAGTTTTCTTTTGCCATCGCGCCAATCGCCAACCGCTTTGTGCCCCGTGGCATCCCATGTGGAACTTTCCGGCCGAGCGATCACGCCGTGCCGTTAAATTTTTCAATCCGCATTCACCGCCTTGGGCGATGGATCTGTAGTCTCACACGGCTCTCAGCGATAACTCATCGTAAACGTCGCCAATCCGTTTGCGGTGCCCGGCTTGACGGTATTGCTGGTCTGGATATATCTCACCGCGAAGGGAATAGAGTATCGCCCCGGGCCGGTAGATCCATATTCCCGTTGGCCCGACGCCCCCCAAATGTTGGAGTCGGGGCCGAATACAACAGGAACGTCGGTACCGACGGGAATAATCTGTATGCCCACGCCTTTAGCTGTGGAACTGCCTGAAAGACTGAGCGTATTGGACGTATTGCCCGGATTGGTTGCATCGGTAAATACGGTGCCGATGCGTGCGTTAACGCCGGGGTCGCCACCCGAGCAACTTAACTGGATATTGAAAGTGGAATAGGCCCCCACCGTGTTGATCCCTTTCAAATCCGTCGTCTTGATATCCGGGACATTATACGTTCGCTGCTTTGACCCATCGTCCACAGCGCACGTCGGGATCTGGGGCGTCACAACCATGCCACCAGGAGGAAACTCGTAAACGGCAATCGTAAAATTTCTGTCCACCATGACCTGCTGAAAGATGATTCCTTGCAACGCACCCGAGCCTTTAATTGGCCCTGTCTTGATCAGATCCACAACAAGACGATATTCCACACCCCAATCAAGCACGGCTCTGCCCATGTCGCCAGAATACCAAGGCACGACTTTGTCAAAGCCGTTAGGGCGCGTCGATAATCCGATCCCTGGCATGCTACTTGGCACAACAGTATATCCACCTACTACAGTACCGACTCGCTCTCCCCTCGGGCCCAATGCCCAAAACTCTTTACCGGCAGGATTGCATTCCGTCCACGCTTGCGTGGGCTTTATCGCCACAATGGTTACCGACCCAAGTTTGGTGCCATCGGGGACATCAGGATTGACGGTCAGTGTACCGAGCGGGGCCGACTGAGAATAAAAAGGTTTGCTAGTCCAGCCTATCCCATCACCATGGTTCATGCAGGTACCCCAAGGCACGGCTCTGGCATTCATGCTGCAAACTAAAGCCACGGCAGAGAAAAAAAACCGCCCGACCAAATGCAAGGTTGAAATACCTCGATTAAATAATTTCATGATCCAGATTCCCGTAACAATTGAGCAAGTCAGCGCCGTCCAAGCCGAATTTACCAATTTGCATCGTTCAAATGGACGCGGCATTTAATCCAATGGATAAATGCCGCGCTTTATATCTGTCCACCTTTTGCATAGAGTTAATCGACGCACGCTGCCGACATTAAAGACCCGCTCCATTTATGGAGAAATCAGAAAACACCTAAATCGACCCTGTTCCGGATTGACTGCAGGTGCTTTTATCACCGTAAATGGGATAACACCCGGTTGGACGAAGTTGTGGGATCGATGCTGTATTTGCGGCAGCCAGCCGGTCAGAGCTTTTATTTCTTCAATACTAAAAAAACCTCATTAATTATAAGGCCTCTTTTTTTTAAGGATTAAAGACGCTTGTAACAATACCTCAGCCGTGTATTAGCCCGTCCATAAAAGTCTAATGCGCCGGCAAACCGGCATGGTTTCCCGGCGCATATGGATCAAGGCATCGTAACGGTGTACAGAACGCTCGAATTAGCCGAACCCGCCGTGGCTTTACCCGTAGCGACGTATTCAACGATGTAATCCATTTTTGCAGCGCCACCGTTCAATGCGACTTGCTTCGAACCTTGCCCCTGGCCGGTATTGCCCAGATTGACGACCGAGCGGTCGGCATTGCGGATGCCCAATTGCACGTTCTGTGCCGCATTTGCTGCAGCATCAAGCTTCAGTTGGCCCGTGGTCACATCGATGGTCGGGCCCGGTTCGAACGCGGTGAACACCGTGCCGGTGGTGAGCGTGCAGTTGCTCAGCGAAATGCTGAACGGCTTGCCATTGGCCGTGGCACGGGCGGCGCTCAAGCTGCTGGCCATGACCGAATCCAGCGTGACGGTAAAGTTTTTGTCGGAGGTGCCATTGCCGGTCACGGTGCACGATTGCGAAGAAATCGAGCCCTTGAAGGTGATGGTGCCATCGGCTGCGTAGCTCCCCGATGCCAATAAGGCGGAAGCCAGCGCAATTGCAGTGATATTGAGTTTCATCGGAAAGCCTCTTTCAAATGATAAAAAATTAACAAGTTTTATTTGATTGCAAACAATGCCCGCTTGGGCTTGAAAACCAGGCCCGCCTTGCTGGCGGATCTTATTTACCGGTAGCTCATGGTAAATGTCGCGCGCGCAACAACGGAGCCGGCCTTGCTACTGCTTGCGGTCTGCACCAGATGCGCTTTTAGTGGAATCGTAAAATTGCCATTACTGGCATTGCCTGCAAACCAGGCGTTGGTATTGGCTGCTGCTGAAGAATCCGGACCATAAGAAATCGCGCCCGAATTATTCTCAATCTGCACGCCTACACCTTTGGCCGTTGAATCGGTTGCCGGCGTTAGCGTATTACTGACATTGGCTGGATTGCTCTGATCGGTAAATGTGACATACATACCGCGCACACCGGTGGCGCTGCCGCCCCCGCAAGTAAAATCAAGATTGAATGTTTTATTACCGCCCACTACACCGGCTTTGTTACCGCTTGAGATTGAGGGCAAATCAACATTTTGTGATTTACTGGATTGGTTAACCGTGCAGGTCGGCGAACCCACGGTGACTCTTACCGAATTAATAATCGTCTGATAAAAAGTTTCGTAATTCCTTCGATCTGTGGGATCGGCCTGTGCATTCAATTTAAACCCACCGGTGTCTCCACCAACAGTTATCTTTTCCATTACAACAAGATTGTAATAGACCGGCATGGTCACAGGGGTCCCCGCCCAAGTCCATCCTCCGTACGTATATCCCCCGCCCATTGAAAATATATATCCCCCGCTAGTACCTATTTGCAACCCAACGCCCGGAATACCTGTTCGGGCCACATAATAGCTATTAACACCCGAATAATAACCAGCAGACTCCAATTCTTCATTAAAGCCGCGGGGTACCAGGTTTTGGGAACAAACAAAGGTCTGATTAACCGTAAAGGATGCGATCACTTTTCCAACCGGATCATCCGGCGACGCGGGGTAACTAGGCTGTGGAAAGATCACGGGCGGCGAGCTGAGCATCGTGCAAACAGGTGCTGCCTGCGCGCACAGACTGAACGCGGCGAACAACGTACCGCCAATCAGCATGCTCATACTCTGCACAACGCTACGCCGGACCGCAGCGGCCCGGGTCGGCCAGCTCAACGTCGAGCTGGCCTCCGTTAAGTCACCTACTTGCATGCTGCATCTCCAAACACATAACCTGCGTTTGGCGTTTCAGTAGCAGCCGGCAGGCTATAAGACAGCGCACATTTCTGATCCGCGCCTTCACCCCATTTCACCGACAATTCGCCAGTGTCTGTTTCCAGGCCACGCGCAATAATCCGACCGCCCTGCGCGACGCTACCTACCGATGCACCCTTGCTATCCAGCACCTCGGCGGCAAACGGCAGCGGTTTGCCGTCACGCGTGGTCACACGCAAGATGGCAGGACGGCCCTTGGTGGTTTCGGTTTCAAACTTGATGCGAGTGACCGCCCCGGCCGTCGGCGCGGTATGTTGCTGCGTGGTTTTCAGTTCCACGTTCTGCGGCAAGCCTTTCGGATCAATCGACACACTGTTGTCGCCAAAGGCGGTCAGGTTGGTCGCGATGCCTTTGCCACGGCCGTTCAGCCGCGCACCGCTGCCGCCGCCGGCGATGGATGCGCCCGCAGCGCCATCGGCTTCAATAATGGCCACCGACTCACCCAGCGTCTGCGCCAGCACCAGGCCGCCGCCATACGCCACCATCCCGCCGGACAAGCCCGCACCCACCTGGGTGTAATTGCTGCCCTTACCCGCGTTCGCGGTCAAAGTACCCCACGGCGCAGCGTAGCTGGCGTTGGCGCTGACCGTATTGGCGGCCGCAGAATCGCGACCACCGCTCACGCCGTAGTTGACGGCACCATTTGCCAGCGAGCCGGTGAGCGATTCCTGGATACCCGTGCCATTGCTGTCGTGCTGCACATTGGTGGTCGAGTACAGCGCATTCGGGCCCACGCCCAAGGGCAAGCCCACGTTGAACATCACGCGGTTTTCCCATTCGCCGGTATTGACGGCGAGCTGGCGGTTCAAGGTCACGCCATAGGTGGCGCTCTTGAAGGTGTTGTTATAACCGGCCGAGAATTGCGTATCCGCGCCAGCCCGGTTCCAGTAATCCTGGGCCGAGCCGGTAAAGAAGATGTTGCCCCAGTCACCAGGCAGCTTCTGGTTGATGGTGGCCTGAATCCGGCCACGCTGAATGCCGTTCATGACATTGCCGTAGCCGCGCTCATCCAGCGCCTGCAGGGTGGCAGCATCGCTCAAGCTCAAGAAGCCCGAGGTTGAATAGCGATAAGCAGCCAGCGCGATATTGGTGTCGGTCGGCGAGATATTCAGCGAATAGCTCAAGCGGAAGCTGGCACCGTTGCGGTTGGGCTGGTGCTCCAATACGGTCCGCGCTGCCGTGATATCGGCCGACAACGCGCCAAAGCGCGTATTCAGCGCGGCACCACCGGCCACCGAGGTGTAGTTCTGGGCCGCCATCGCGCCGCCGTAACCCGTGATGGCGTTGCTGAAGCCGTGCCGCAGCACTGCCTGGCCCACCCACGGATGGATGTCCGAAGACCCATCGCGATATTGACCCGCAGCCACGGCGAAACGCGTGTCATTGGGACGCAACGCATTCACGGCGGACGCATACGGCACCGCCGAGATATGCACGCTGCCGTCGGCCTCGGTGACAATCACCTGCAAATCACCGCCGTAACCGGTCGGGTACAAGTCGTTGATTTCGAAGGCACCCGGCGCGACGGTGGTTTCGTACAGGATGTTGCCATTCTGCTTGATCACCACTTTGGCGTTGGTCTGCGCGATGCCACGAATGGTTGGCGCGTAACCACGCTGCGATTCCGGCAACATGCGCTCATCGCTGGCCAGTTGCACACCACGGACACCAAAGCTGTCGAATACGACACCGTCGGTAAACGTGTCGCCCATGGTCAACTGGCTCTTCAGCGGGGTAATGCCACGCTGCAGATAGGTGCGGACGGCCTGGTATTCGGTGCCGCCCTGGTCGCTATGCGTCAGGCTGCCGCTGTGGCGGAAGCGCCATGGGCCCATATTGAAGCCCAGATCGGTACCGGCATAAAACTGCGTGTTGGTCTCGCCGTTGTTTTTGCTTTGGTACACATTGGTGTTGTATTGCAGGGTGGCAGCGGTCACGCCGTCATCCCAGAATTTGGGGTCGACATAACCCCGTGCCGCGTTATTCAGATAGGCCTGCGGCACGCTCACGCGCAAACCTTGATCATTGTTATCGAATACGGCGGAGGCACCCGGCACCAGATCGGCAAGCTGCAGACAGCCACCGGCATTAGCGCGCGCTTCGGCATCCGGGCCGATTTTGGCGAAATTGATGCCAACGCTATCAAACAGCGCGCGGGTAAAGCACGGCTGCACGTCGCCGTTACCGACGTCTTGCAACACCACCGTCACCCGGCCTTGCTGAAAGTCGTTGACGTACAGCGGCACGCTATAGCTACCGGGCAGCGCGCGGTTGCCTTTGGAAAAACGGCTGACATCGACCACGGCATCGCCGGAGGACTGCAAAAAACGGTTATTGAATTTAACCGAATCGCCGCTGGCGGGCTGGGTGGCGGTCTCGGTCGCAGCGGCGGCCAACGTCATTTGCGATGGGCTGCCAAAAACTGCGAGCAAAAGTAACGCCAGGGGCCGCAAGTTCATTGCGCCCGAATTAGATCGGATATTCATTTTGGTTGTCCTGTTCTTGCGCGCAGCCCGCAGGCATGGATCAGAGCCATGCCACGTCGGTGCGGTTAATCGGGATACGCGTGACGCGGATCAGAGGCTGGCCGGGCCAGCGGAGTTATTGATGTGCAGCGCCGAGCGGCATGTTGTGTTCTTCATCGGTGCCGTAGTCGTTCAGCGTGTAGAAGTGCACCTTGGCATCGGCCGCGTTGCCGACATTGCCTTCGATGGTCAGTTCGCGCTTGTCGCCCGACTTCAACAACTGGCCGTCCTCAACCTTGGCCGTCTTGCCACCCGACTGGAATTCAATCGCGCCAAACGAGATGTTGTAGGGCGACGGATTGCTCACCAGCAGACGTGCTTTGCCGTCTTTGTTGATCAACTGCCATTGCAACTGCTCAGGGGCTTGTTCCGGCTTGCCAACCAGACCTTTGGGACGGAAGAAGAACTTGATGCGATAACGGAAAGCCAGTTGCAGAGAATTCTTGCCTTCTGCCGCGTCATGGTTGGCCTCGGGCGGAATTTCCAGCACGTTGAGCCAGAACACCGATTCGTGATCTTGCGGCAGCGGTTCGCCGGTATAACGGATACGCAAGGTTTGCGATTTTTGCGGATCAATCCGGAACACCGTGGGGGTGATGGTAAATGGGACAGCAATGGCATCCGGCGTTGCCTTGGCATCGCCATTGTCCAGCCAGACCTGGCTCAAAGCGGGTATCTTGCCCACATTGTCGAGCTTGACGGTTACTTCGGATTCAGCGGCGTCATAAATAACGCGTGTCCCGGCAATTACGATGGATGCATGCACAGCAGACGAAAGTGCAAGACCTGCCACCATTAATCCTGCAATTGCTGATTTAAGTAATTTGCTCGAAAACATGAGACCACCTCGCAATAAAACAATAAAAACAGCAGGCAATTGATGGGTAATCAGAACACCCATCAATTGACCTGCCCGTAATTACAGAGACAACAATTACGGCATAGTGATGGTGTACATCACGCTCGAATTAGCGGTACCGGCAGTTGCTTTGCCAGTAGCCACATATTCAGCGGTGTAGTACATGGTGGCTTCGCCGCCATTGAGGGCGTACAGGGCCGAGTTTTGTGCCGCGCCGTCAGCACCGATCTTGATCACGGAGTTGTCCGCGTTCTTGATAGCGATCTGCACGTTCTTGGCGGTGCTGGACGAATCCAGGTTCAGGCGGCCGGTAGCGGAATCAACGGTCGGGCCGGGTTCGAACGAGGTACGAACGTTACCGGTGGTGGTGGTACACGCGCTCAGCTTCAGCGAGAACTGCTTGCCTGCCGAAGACTTGCCGGCTGCGTCCAGGCTGCTGGCCATTACCGAATCCAGACCAACACTGAAATCCTTGGACGAAGAACCATTGCCACCCAAGGTGCAAGTTTGCGACGTCACATTACCTTTGAAGGTAATCGTGCCATCAGCTGCAAATGCGCCGGCGGAGAAAAGAGCCGAAACAGCTGCCAGGGAAAGAAGTTTGGATTTCATTTGAGGTTTCCATTTAAAAAGGGAAGAAAAAATTTTCGCCGCAGGCACATCTGAAGTTCAATTCGATTTGAGGATGTGCATCGCAGGAACCGAACTTTAGGCATCGCGCCGATTGCCAGACATCGGAGGCTTCCTAATTTATCCGGATCGCCTGTTCACCTTATTGCGGGATTCAGATATTGCTCACGTCTATGGCATCCACCCGGATTTAATTCGGAATATTCCTAGCTATCGATTTGCCCGAAATAACGGCCATTCAGAGGGGCATGGCGCAGGCGACATCAGCAAACCCCAGGCAACGCGGCCGCGTGTGCATCAAACACTGACAGACGGATGCGTTGCGCCTGGCTATGCTTTGCAGACGGCCCGCCACCGCCGTGCTGGCGCGGGCGCCCCCTACGATCAACTGCCGCGGTTTAAATGCCTATGAGCTTTGCGCCCACGCGCTTGCGACACTTCCAGGTTTTGCTGTTTGCCTATGTGGTCAGCGGCTGGCTGGGCTTCGCCCTTGGCGCGCTGCATCACGATGCAGATCTGATCGCGCTGTGGTTGCCGGGTGGCGTGGCGCTGGTGATTTTGTTGATGCTGGGTTGGTGGGGCGTGCCGGCCATTTTGATAGGCAGTGCGGCGGTGCATGCGCCCTTGATTTATGGCCATTTGCCGCTGCGCCAGGGCGCGCTGTATCTGACGGCACTGGCGCTGATCGATGTGTTGCAAGCCTGGTTGGCAATGCGCGCCTGGCGCGGCCGTGAGGCCCGCTTGCATGCGCCGCTGATCCGCCGCACGCATGATCTGATCTGGTTCTGGGTGCAGGTGTGCTTGTTGCCGGTGGCGGTCACCACGCCGCTGATTGCCGCGCTGCAAAGCACCATGCACCTGTTACCCGATCAAGACCCGGATACGCTGGTGCGCCAGGTCCTGACCCTGGCCCTCGCCGGCTTTGGCGGCTTGCTGTTGGTGGCGCCGTGCTATGTGGTCTGGCGCGATCGCAGCCGCTGGCCGTGGCGCAGTCTGCCGTGGCGCACATGGTGGCCGTCGGCGCTGATTTGCGTGGTGGTGCTGGCCTCGTTCTGGTTCTATCCGCCCGGGCTGACCCTGATTCTGCCCTTGCTGCTGGCCAAGACCATCCATTATCGCTGGCCCGGTATGGCGGTATCGGTCTTGCTGGTCGGGCTGGCGTGTTGGGTGGGCACCGTGCTCGGCTTTGGTCCGTTTGTGGATACCAGCGCGCATCTGGCCTTCTTTAATCTGCAGCTGTTTTTGTTTTCGACCGCGGTGATGCTGCAATACCTGGCCCTGGCGCACGAAATGCTGTTGCGCCAGCACTGGCAAATGGAGGCCGAAGTCAAACAGCGCACCGAAGCCCTGGCCAGTGCCAATGCCCGGTTAGAAGAACTGGCCACCACGGATGAACTGACCGGGGTGCCCAATCGGCGCGAATGGCAACGCCGCTGCGCGCATGCGGTGATGCTGGCGCGCCGGCATCAGCAGCCGCTGGCGGTGCTGTTGCTGGATCTGGACCATTTCAAGCAAGTGAACGATACCTATGGCCATCTGATTGGTGATCTGACCTTGCGTACCGTCTCGCGCGCCTGCCAGGAAAGCCTGCGCGGCAGCGACAGTTTTGGCCGCTGGGGTGGTGAGGAATTTGTCGCGCTACTGCCCGATACGCCGCTGGAAGATGCACAACAAGTGGCCGAAAAGTTGCGCCACGCCGTCAGCGCCGCGCGGATCAAACTGGATAACGCGCCGGTCGCCAGTATGGCGGTCACGGTCAGCATTGGCGTGGCGCGGCTGCATGCAGCCGATGCTGATCTCGATACCTTGCTGACGCGGGCCGACCACGCGCTGTATTTTGCCAAGCAGACCGGGCGCAATCGCGTGGTACTCGAAACCGAATTGCCGGCCGACAGCCCGCGGCTGTAATCCCCATGCCCGCCGCCGCCGCACAGGCGGCGCTGGCCTCGCTACAATGTCATTCCTCCCCGATAAAGGTTGCTGAGCATGAGCGTGCGCGCAGTGGTTTTCGATTTTGGCGGTGTGCTGTTCGACTGGAACCCTGAATATCTGTATCGCGATCTGATTCCCGACGCCCGCGAGCGCGCGTGGTTTCTGCAACACGTCTGCAACGGGGACTGGAATCTGCAGCAAGACGCCGGGCGGACTCTGGCCGATGCCACCGCGGCCAAGATTGCCGAATTCCCCGAGCACGCGGAGCTGATCCGCGCGTTTTATGATCGCTGGGCAGTGATGCTCAACGGCACGCTTGCGGACGGCGTCCAGTTAATGGAAGACCTGGAGGCGGCTGCAATCCCCTTATACGGGCTCACCAACTGGTCGGCCGAGACGTTTCCGTATGCGTGGGAAAACTATCCGCTGTTGCATCGGTTCAAGGACATTGTGGTGTCCGGCCGCATCCAGCTGATCAAGCCCGATGCCGCCATCTATCACGAGATGTTCCGCCGCATTGCCCGCGATATGCCGGATGTGCAGCCGCAGGAACTTGTCTTTATCGACGACAACAAAGATAACGCGGCGGCCGCCACCGCCCTGGGCTGGCACGGCATTCATCACACCAGCGCCAGCCACACCGAAAAACAACTGCGCGACCTCGGATTGCAGTTTCAAGCAACAAGGACACTCAAATCATGACCGATCACCGGGTCAGCATCCGCTACTGCACGCAATGCAACTGGATGTTACGCAGCGCCTGGCTGGCGCAAGAGCTGCTCAGCACCTTCAGCGATGAACTGGCTGAGGTGGCATTGCAACCGGGCACCGGCGGCGTGTTTATCGTGCACTGTAATGAGGTGTTGATCTGGGATCGCAAGATCGAGGGCCGGTTTCCGGAAGCCAAAGAGCTCAAGCAAAGGGTGCGTGATCTCGTCGCGCCAGACCGGCCACTCGGTCATAGCGACCGGCCCGCGTAAGCCAGGCTGTGATAAGGTGCCGTCCATGCCCAATCCATCGTCTTTTTCTTGCAAATCTGGCACCCGCCTCCGCCTCGGTGCGCTCGCCCTGTGCGCGAGTCTGCTCGCTGCCAGTGCATGGGCGGATATCTACAAGTACACCGACGACGAAGGCCGCGTGACCTTCTCCAATATCCCCATGCGCGGCGCCACCAAGGTTTATTCCGAGATGATCCCGATGGGCAGTCGGCCGCATAACGCCAATGCCAAGGGGACTAACGTGCAACGCGTCAACGCCCCCAGCCCGGCGGATTTCCCCAAGGTGGACAGCAGCACCCAGCGCAGCCGCGATAGCAATCGGCGCAAGATTCTGGAAGATGAACTGGCCACCGAGCGCCAGTCCCTGACCGACGCGCGCAAAGCGCTGGCCGACGCTCAGGCCGCGCCCGGCGACGCGCAGCTGAACCCGGCCAAATACAACGATCGCATCATGCGTTTGCGCGACAACGCCACCGTGCACGAAAAGAACGTCGACGCCCTCACCGCCGAACTGGCTAAAAGCAAATAAACCTCGTCTCCCATAGGGCTGGACTCGGCGCCCCCGTCCAGACCCTCTACGCAAAGCCGCCCACCAGCACGTTGCAGCGTGTTTATCACTGTGTGTTGCTGCCAGGCCGTTTTGGTCCGCGCAAAGCGCGGCACTGTAATCGGAGTGCGGCGGCTTCATCCTTCTCGCTTGCTTTGATTGGTGGGTCGAGACCCACCCTATCCGCTCGCATTTTCCGGTTTTTCTGATTGCGCAATTGATCCAAGTCAGGGCATTGCACCGTTTCATTGCCTGAAATGCACGTGATTGGTGCATTATCGGACTGGCGTTGCACCAGCCCACGTACCTCGCATGCTGGCCCGGTAATTGCTTGGTATCGCCACGTACGGCCACCACGGCTGTGTCTTACCGGGCGCAGACCGCGCTGAGCTTTGATCCATCTTCTGTTCAAGCAGACCGCACAATGACTCCGACACCAAGCGCCTTCGCTGGCCTGGATTTTCTCGATGCAGCCGTACTGGCCACCCACGATGATGGCTCGCTGGTCTACTTCAACCCGATCGCCGCCGATTTGCTCGGCCTGCGTGATGACTTTATTGGCGCGCCGCTCACGCAATGCCTGGGGCCAGACAATGCCGTGGTTACCGCGTTGGAAAACGCCGGTCGCGGCAATATCACGCTGACCGAACACGAAATCCTGCTGCACAGCACGCATGGCGAAATCTACGTATCGCTCACCGCCAGCCCCATCGATGGCCCGGCCGGCTCGGCGATTGCGGAAATCCGCCAGATCGACCAGCAGCGCAAGATCGCCAACGAAGAGCGTCTGCAAGCGCAGCAACAAGCCAACCGCGAGTTGATCCGCAATCTGGCACACGAAATCAAGAATCCGCTGGGTGGCATCCGTGGCGCCGCGCAATTGCTGTCGCGCGAACTGCATGACGCCCATCTGAAGGAATACACCCAGGTCATCATCGAAGAATCGCAGCGCCTGCAAAGCCTGCTTGACCGCTTGCTGACGCCGCATCGTCTGCCGCAGTTGGGCGAGCTGAGCATTCACGAAGTGCTGGAGCGCGTGCGCAGCCTGATGCTGGCCGAAACGCCGAATGGCCTGGCCGTCAAACGCGATTACGACACCAGTCTGCCCAACCTGATTGGCGATCGGGAACAGCTGATCCAGGCCGTGCTTAATATCATGCGCAACGCCATCCAGGCCATGGCGGGCGTGGGCGAGATCATGTTGCGCACGCGGGTGGCGCGGCAGGTCACGCTTAACCGCCAACGCTATCCGATTGCGGTGCAGATCCAGATTATCGATAACGGGCCAGGCATCCCCGAGCATCTTAAAGACACGCTGTTCTACCCGCTGGTATCGGGCCGCCCCGGGGGCACCGGCATCGGGCTGCATCTGGCGCATACCTTTATCAGCCAGCACCACGGCACTATCGATTTTGACAGCCGCCCCGGCTACACCTGTTTCAACCTGTTGTTGCCGCTCAATGGCTGGCAAAACGAAACCGCACTCACAACTAAAGCAACGGAGCATCCATGAGCACCGTCTGGGTCATCGACGACGACCGTTCCATCCGCTGGGTTTTTGAAAAAGCACTGGCGCGTGAAGGCATTGCGTTTGCCACGTTTTCTTCCGCCACCGAAGCACTGGCCCGCCTGGGCCGCGAAGTGCCCGAAGCCATCGTGTGCGATATCCGCATGCCGGGCGAATCGGGGCTGACCTTTCTTGAGCTGGTCAAAAAAGATTATCCGGGCCTGCCCGTGATCATCATGACCGCGCATTCCGATCTGGAAAGCGCCGTATCGGCCTTCCAGGGCGGCGCGTTTGAATACCTGCCCAAGCCATTCGATATCGACCAGGCCACCGGCCTGATCCAGCGCGCGCTGCAAGAAGGCGAACGCCAGGCCATCGGCGAAGAAGCGCCCGTCACCAACCCGGACATCCTGGGCCAGGCGCCGGCCATGCAGGACGTGTTCCGCGCGATTGGTCGTCTGAGCCAATCCGCTGCCACGGTGTTGATTACCGGCGAATCCGGCTCGGGCAAAGAACTGGTGGCACGCGCCTTGCATCGCCACAGCCCGCGCGCGGCCAAGCCGTTTATTGCCATCAACACCGCCGCTATCCCTAAAGATTTGCTCGAATCCGAATTGTTCGGCCACGAGCGCGGTTCGTTTACTGGCGCCGAAGCGCGTCGCCAGGGCCGCTTTGAACAAGCCGAAAACGGCACGCTGTTTCTCGATGAAATCGGCGATATGCCATCCGAACTGCAAACGCGCTTGCTGCGCGTATTGTCGGATGGCTTCTTTTACCGCGTGGGCGGCCAGGCACCGATCAAAGCCAATGTGCGCGTGATTGCGGCCACCCACCAACATCTTGAAGAGCGCGTAAAACAAGGCGCATTCCGCGAAGACTTGTTTCACCGCCTTAACGTCATTCGCCTGCGCCTGCCAGCGCTGCGCGAACGCCGCCAGGACGTTCCCCTCCTGGCGAGGCACTTCCTGGCCCGCTCAGCCGCAGAACTGGGTGTGGAACCGAAGCGCCTGTCTGAAGACGCCATGACGGCGCTCAGTAACTTCAGTTTTCCCGGCAACGTGCGTCAGCTGGAAAACCTGTGTCACTGGATTACCGTCATGGCGCCAGGCGCTACCGTCGGCGCCGCCGACTTGCCGCCTGAAATCAGCGAAATTACTACCGATGGCGAAACCGGCACCGTGGTCAGCGGGGACTGGCGCGCCGCATTGGCCGCCGACATAGGCAGCCGCCTGGCCAAGGGCGAGAACCGCGTGCTGGATCAGATCATGCCGGCGTTTGAGCGCACGGTGATCGAACGCGCGCTGGCGCATACCGGCGGCAAGCGCATTGAAGCGGCGGAGTTGTTGGGTTGGGGGCGCAATACCCTGACCCGCAAGATCCAGGAATTGGGGATGGATAACGAGGTCTGACCTCTGCCCATCAATCGGTAGGGTGCGTTACCCCCGGCTTTTTCGGGGGCAACGCACATTTCGGTTATGCCATGGATGGTGGATGGCCCCGGATGGGGCCGGGGCCTTTGGCCCCAAACTGTGCGTTGCCCCCAAAAAACGGGGGTAACGCACCCTACGCCGCCCGGTCCAATCCGGGTCAGCGGTTACGCCACACTGTGGCCACGCCCTTCAACTCGCGCACGCCCACATCCACCGCGCCGTGCCCGCGCCAGCCGGGCCGCAGCCACACGGTCTTCATCCCCAGCTTGCGTGCGGTTTCCAGGTTAGCCAACGAATCCTCCACCATCACGCAACGGCGTGGGTCCAGCCGGAAGCGCTTCAGCAAGCGCAAAAAGGCCTTGGTCTGCGGCTTGGGGATATAGCCGCCATCGTCGATGCCATGGATCGCCTCAAAATACCGGGCAATACCCAGCGCCTCGGCCAGTGCCGCGCCGTAGTGATGCGGCCCGTTGGTAAACAGGATTTTGCGGCCGGGCAAGCGCGCCAGCGTGCGCTGCAATCCGCGCATCGGATAAACCTGCGCGGTCAGTTCGGCCAGCGGATGCGTGGCGTGTAGAAAGTCTTGCGGACGAATATGCGGGTGGTGGCGGATCAAGCCGCTAAGCGTGGCGCCGTAGCGATCCCAGTAATCCAGACACAAGGCCTTGGCGGCGTCGGCATCCAGCTGCAGCGCCTGCGCCACATGCGCTGCCATGGCCGCATCGATCACCGGAAAGGCATGGCGGCTGGCGTGATGCAGCGTGTTGTCCAGATCAAATAACCAGACCGGCTGCCGCAACGCCTGTTGCGCGCCGGTCTGCCCCTGCCGCGTGCGCCAGTAACGTGTGCGGCGGCGGCGCGTTTTATCCGTGGATGTAATGTTCAAGTTGCTCAATGGTGCTGGCCTGGTCCGCAATTTTTTCGCGCACCAGATCGCCGATGGAAAGAACACCCAGCACTTTGCCGCCCTCTTCCAGCACCGGCAAATGGCGGATGCGCTTGTCCGTCATCACGCCCATGCATTGGTCGAGCGAGATTTCGGGTGTGACGTAGATAATTTTGCGCGTCATGATGTCGGCCACCGGCGTGCCTGCCGACGTCTTGCCCATCAGCACGACCTTGCGCGCGTAATCACGCTCGGAAAAGATACCGGCGATGCCGTCATCGTCGATGACCAGCACCGCGCCGATGTTCTTGTCGGCCAGCAATTGCAACGCCTGATACACCGTGGCGGTGGGACTGACCGAAATCACCCCGTCGATCGCTTTGTCTTCGAGCAGTTGGCGAGCGGTTTTCATGGTTGTGCCTCCTCTTGATGCAAGCGCCCGCAAACGCGGGCAGCTTTTAATCTAGCTGGTCTCAAAGAGGTTGCAACCACGGCCCGCACAACCAGAACAAGCGCTTGCCGCATCGGGTGGGTCAAGACCCACCCCGCAAAGCCACGTACCGCATCACCGCAGCCCGCTATGCCGCAGCGCAGGATGGCGATATCAGCACCGCACAACCCCGCGCTCAATGCGCGCGGATCATGGTCCCCACGCCCTGGCTGGTCAGCACTTCCAGCAACAGCGCATGCTTTACCCGCCCATCAATAATATGCACCGAGTTAGCGCCGTTCTTGGCCGCATCCAGCGCCGACGAAATCTTGGGCAGCATCCCGCCCGAAATCGTGCCATCGGCAAACAGCTCATCAATACGCGCGGCCGTCAGTCCGGTCAGCAGATTGCCTTCCTTATCCAGCACGCCCGGGGTATTGGTCATCAGGATCAGCTTTTCGGCATGCAGCACTTCGGCCAGCTTGCCCGCCACCAGATCGGCGTTGATGTTGTAGCTTTCGCCTTCGCGGTCAACGCCAATCGGCGCAATCACCGGGATAAAGTCGTGCGCATCCAGATGCGCCACGATGGACGGATCGATGCTTTCAATCTCGCCCACCTGACCGATATCAATCAATTCATCATCGTTGGCGCCCTTCAGATACATCTTGCGCGCCTTGATAAAGTGGCCGTCCTGGCCGGTCAGGCCAACCGCCTTGCCGCCGTGTTTGTTGATCAGCGACACGATCTCTTTATTAACGTGCCCGCCCAGCACCATCTCGACCACATCCATGGTCTCGGCGTCGGTTACGCGCATACCCTGGATAAATTCGCCTTTCTTGCCGATACGGTCGAGCAGTTCATTGATCTGCGGGCCGCCGCCATGCACGATGACCGGGTTCATGCCCACCAGCTTCAGCAACACGACGTCGCTGGCAAAGCCTTCTTTAAGCTCTTCGTCGATCATGGCGTTGCCGCCGTACTTGATCACGATGGTTTTATCAAAAAAACGCTGGATATACGGCAGCGCTTCGGACAACACCTCAGCTTTTTGCTGCGCGGAAATTTCGGTCATGGCAGTTTTTCACACGAAAAGTAGCGGAATGCGCGGATTGTACCAGCGTTAATGCCCATTTCCATGACATCCCGGGTGGACGCAGACGTGCTGCTTGCGCCGCGTCGCACAAAACAATCATCATGCGCGTCAACGACTTGAAGGCGTAGTCAGTTACATCTGTCACGCTTGCCCAACCCGGTCCGGAAGAACAATTAAATATGCGTCGCTTACTGCTTGCCTCCGCGTTGCTTTGTAACGCGCCCTGGGCCTTTGCTACTGACTTGATGGACTCGTTCCGTGCTGCCGCCGCGCACGACGCCACTTATTCCGCCGCGCGCTATGCCTTGCAGGCAGGCGAAGAGAAAACTGAACAAGCGCGTGCCTTGTGGCTGCCACGGGTTAACGTGGCCGCCAACAGCAATTACGAGCTGGCGCAATACAACGCCGGTTATCCCACCGACACCAATCCCGATAGCAATCGCCACGGCGCCAGCTACGGCTATTCGGTGACGGCGACGCAACCGCTGTATGACGTCAGCGTCAGGGCGGGCAGCACACAATTGCAGAAAGAAGCCGCGCAGGCCCAGGTGCAATGGCGTCAGGCACAGCAGGATCTGGTTTTGCGTGTGGCGCAGGCCTATTTTGATGTGCTGGCCGCGCAGCAAAAGATCACGCTGGCCGAGGCGCAAAAACAAGCAGTGTCTGAACAACTGGCGCAAGCCCGCAAGATGTTTGAAGTCGGCACCGCCACCATCACCGACACCAACGACGCCCAGGCGCGTTACGACGCCATCGTCGCCAGCGAGATCGCCGCGCAGAACGATCTGGACAGCAAACGCAATGTATTTGCCCTGCTGACCGCCCTGGATCCGATGGCGCTGGCCACACCGTCACCCACCCAGACCCCCACCCCGCCCAATCCGCCGCGGGTGGCGGACTGGCTGAGTATGTCGGTGCAGCACAACCCCAATATCGAGCAGCAAGCGCTGGCCGTAGAAATTGCCACTGCCGAAATTGATAAATACCGTTGGCAAACCGCGCCAACGATCAGCGTAGTCGGTAATTACGGCGATCGTTGGGATCGCTCGGGCATTTCCAAATCCACCGGCATCGATACCACTGTGGGTGGCTCCGTGGGATTGCAACTGTCAGTACCGCTTTACACCGGTGGAAATCGCAGTTCGCAATATCGCGCCGCAATTGCCACGCGTGAACAACAACGCGATTTGCTTGAAGCCGCGCGCCGCACCGCCAATCAGCAAGTCACTACCGCGTTTTTGGGCGTGCAAAGTGGTGCGGCGCAAATCCAGTCGCTGGTCCAGGCCGTAAAAAGCAGCGCCAGCTCGCTGGAATCCACACGGGTGGGCCGCCAGGTGGGGGTGCGGACCACGGTGGATGTGCTGAATGCAGAACAGACTTATTTCCAGGCACGATATGACCTGGAAGTGGCCCGTTATCAATATTTGTTGTCCCGATTACAATTGGCCGCAGCGGCCGGCACGCTGGATTTTCCTGAGCTGGAAAACGTTAATCGTTGGCTCATTCAAGACAAAAATAATTAATCACTAATTAACGGCGATATGCGATTTTTGATAGGCGAATTAAATCGTCGCGCAAAAGTCGGGCTTGAATTGTTAAAACCCCGCACGCATAATTGCTTAAAGCGATGCCGCATTATGGCGCCCGCTGTGCAACCCGTCCCCCACTTAAGACGGTCGCGCTTGACACGCCTCAAGGAGAAAACAAATGGATTTAGCTGGTCTGTCACTGCCCAAGCTGTACCAACTGCAAAAAGATCTGGAACGCGAAATCGTTTCGCGCAAAGAATCCGACAAGGTGTCGTTGTTGAATGAACTGCAACAACTGGCCGCCGCCAAGGGTTTTTCGCTGAATGAAGTGCTGGGGCTGGACAGCGGCCGCAAAGGCAAAACCAAAGCCGCTGCTTCGGTATCCAAAGCGCAATTCCGCAATCCCAAAGATGCAACCCAGACCTGGTCTGGCCGCGGTCGCAAGCCGCAATGGGCCATCGACTGGCTGGCCACCGGCAAATCGCTGGACGAGCTGCGCGTATAAACGCGGCCGTACCGCAGGCGTTGATCCCGCCGCGATTACCGGTTTATTGAATAAGGCAGCCAGACGGCTGCCTTATTCTTTTGTGCAGTACAATTGTCGTCTGATTTTTATGGCCATTTTGCATGCCCCATCCGCTCACCGAAACGTTAAACCCCGAACAACGCGCCGCCGTTGAGTTGCCGCCAGAGCACGCGCTGATTCTGGCCGGTGCGGGCAGCGGCAAAACGCGCGTATTGACCACGCGGATTGCCTGGCTGTTGTCCACCGGCCAGATCAGCCCGGCCGGCTTGCTGGCGGTGACGTTTACCAACAAAGCCGCACGCGAGATGTTGTCGCGCATTACCAGCATGCTGCCGCTCAATCCGCGCGGCTTGTGGGTGGGCACTTTCCACGGCCTGTGTAACCGCATGCTGCGGCTGCATCATCGCGATGCCGGTTTGCCGCCTTCGTTTGCCATTCTGGATAGTGCGGATCAGCTGGCAGCGATCAAGCGCGCCATGAAGACATTGAATGTGGATGAAGAGCGTTTTCCGGCACGCGCCACCTCGCATTACATCAATGGCAACAAAGAAAAAGGCCTGCGTGCCGCCGACGCGGAAGCCTGGGATGATTATTCCCGGGTGCAACGCCAGGTCTATACCGAATATGAAGCGCAATGCCGCCGCGAAGGCGTGGTTGATTTTGCCGAATTATTGTTGGCCAGTTATGAACTATTACTGCGCAACAGCGCATTACGCGAACATTATTGCAGCCGTTTCAAACACATACTGGTCGATGAATTCCAGGATACCAATGCATTGCAATACGCCTGGCTTAAATTGCTGGCTGGTGAACACAATGCCTTGTTTGCGGTAGGCGATGACGATCAATCGATTTACGCATTTCGTGGTGCGCGGGTCGGCAATATGATCGATTTTCAGAAAGATTTTGCGGTTAAACATGTAATCCGCCTGGAACAGAATTACCGTTCGCATGGCAACATTCTGGCCGCCGCCAATGCCGTGATCGAACACAATACCGATCGCCTGGGTAAACAATTGTGGACCGCCGAAGATCAAGGCGAACCATTGCGCATCTATGAAGCCGCCACCGATACCGAAGAAGCCGGCTTTGTGGTGGATGAAATCGGCACACAACATCGTGAAGGCGTGCCGCTGGATGAAATTGCGATTCTGTATCGCTCCAATGCGCAATCACGGGTGATTGAACATGCCCTGGTGGCGGCGGGATTGCCTTATCGCGTGTATGGCGGATTGCGATTCTACGAACGTCAGGAAATCAAACACGCATTGGCTTATCTGCGTCTGGTTGCCAATGAGAATGACGATAACGCCTTGTTGCGCATTATTAATTTTCCCGCGCGTGGCATCGGCAATCGCACTATCGAAACCCTGACCGACACCGCGCGCCTGGGCGGCATGAGCTTGTGGCAAGCCGCCTGCAATAGTGGCAGTGGCCGCAGCGCCGCCGCAGTGGGGCGTTTTGTGCAGATGATCGACGCCATGCGCCAGCAAGCCCAAGGGCTGGCATTGCCCGAACTGGTCAGCATGGTGCTGGCGATGTCAGGTTTGCTTGAGCATTACCGTAATGACAAAGACGGCGAAGAACGCGTTTCCAACCTGGATGAACTGGTCAACGCGGCCGCCGCTTTTGTCAGCGAGGATGAAAACGACCTGATCACTTTTCTGGCCAATGCCTCGCTGGAAAGCGGCGAGCACGAAGCCCAGCCGGGCCAGCAAGCGGTGCAGCTGATGACCATCCACGCCGCCAAAGGGCTGGAATTTCATACCGTATTTCTATCCGGCATTGAAGAAGGACTGTTTCCGCACGATAACAGTTTGTCGGACCCGCTCGGATTACAGGAAGAACGCCGCTTGATGTATGTGGCGCTAACCCGGGCGCGCCGCCGGCTGTATCTATCGCTGTCGCAAAGCCGCATGCTGCATGGGCAATGGCGCTACGCGCCGGCCAGCCGTTTTCTGAATGAGATTCCGGCCGGTTTGTGCAAATACCTTAACCGCGGATATGCGCCTGACAGCTTTGGCTCGGCCAGCTCGGCAGCCGCGCCCGCGCCCGCGCCGCGCAGCATGCCAGCCAATACGCGTGCCAACGCACCGGCGCATGGGCTCAATATCGGCATGAATGTGCGCCACCCCAAATTTGGCCTGGGCGTGGTGGTGGATCACGAAGGCGGCGCCAATGGCAATGTTCAGGTCAATTTTGCCGAACATGGACTGAAATGGCTGGCGGTGGCCTACGCCAAACTGGAGCCCGTTAACGGATGAACGACGCGGTAGATATCCCCAGCCTGGCGGGCGCGCGCGCGTTGGTCATTGATCGGGCCAACGAAATGCGCGCTGCGTTGGGCACCGGTCTGGCGGAATTCGGGGTCGAAACCATCGATTACGTGGGCAAGCCCGCCGATGCCTTGGCCCGCATCAACGCGCACGGCTACGACGTAGTGCTGTGCGAATACGACCTCGGCCAGGGCTTTGACGGCCTGCATCTGTTCGAAAGCTGCCAGCAACACCAGCTACTCAAACCGTCCTGCATTTTCATGATGGTGACCGGCGAGCGCCGCCTGGCTCAGGTCATGGGCGCCGTCGAGCTGGTGCCCGATGGCTATCTGCTCAAGCCGTTCTCGGGCGCCGAATTTGCCAATCGCATCGCACGGGCGCTCAAGCGCAAAGGCGGCTTCCGCCGTATCGATGCCGCGGTGCGCAGTGGTGACTACCTGGGTGCGATTGCCGCTTGCGACCGCGAAATTCATCTGCGCCCGCTGGAAGCGCCCGAATTCCAGCGCATGAAAGGCCATCTGCAATTAATGATTGCCGAATATGGCGCAGCCGAAACCACCTACCGCCAGGCCATCTCGCAACGTCAGGCGCCGTGGGCGCAAATGGGTCTGGGCCGTGCCTTGTTCGGGCAGAAAGATTACGTGAGCGCGCGCTCATGCTTTGAAGCGGTCAATTCGCAATACGAATTGATGGTGGCGTCCTACGATTGGCTGGCGCGCACGCAAAATGCTCAGGGTGATCCCAAAGGCGCCCAGTCCACGCTCAGCCGCGCGCTGCAACGTTCGCCGCTGGTGGCGCAACGGCAACGCGCGATGGGCCGGCTGGCTGAGCGCAATGGTGAATTGCAACAGGCTGAGGGCGCATTGACGCAAGCGCTGGAGCTATCGCGCGGCTCGTTCTGGCGGGAGCCCGCCATCTACGGCGAGCTCGGGCGCGTGCAAGTGGCGCGTAGCGACGTCGGTGCGGCCCGCCGCACCATGCAGCGTTTGCGCAGCGACTTTAAAGGCGATGCGGCAGCGGAAGTGATCGGCAATCTGGTGGAGTCGGCAGTGCTGGAAGCGCTGGATGATCACAAGCGCGGCGATCAGATGTTCCGGGCAGCCTGTGAGCAACTGGATGCGCTGGAAGACGTGCCAGCCAATGTATTCCTGGAAGCGTCGCGCCATGCCTATGCGCGTCAGCAAAAAGAACGCGGTGAACACTTTGCCCGCGCCGCCTTGCGCAGCGCGCATGACGACGCCGAGTTATTGGCCAGCGTGGAAGGCCTGTATCTGGCGCAGGGCGATGCCGAGACCGGGCGTCGCCTAATTGAAAACGCCACGCGCGATATCGCAGATATCAACAATCTGGCCATCGATGCGGCCAAGGCGGGCGATTTCCAGCGCGCCGCCGAACACTTTATTACCGGGCTGGCAGCGGTCAAAGGCAATGTGCAAGTGTTGTTGAACGCGGCCAATACGCTGCTGACCTGCGTCAATCAGGAAGGCTGGAACGAACGCTATATGACGCTGGTCCACCAGTATCTGCAGCGGGTGCGGCGGCTGGACCCGGCCAACGGTAAGGCTCGGCAGCTGAACGAGGCCTTCCGTCGTACCCAGTTCCGCTATGGTATCGACGCCGAAACCGGCCGCAAGACCGGTTCAATTTCATGACTATGTTTAGAGCTCCACTGCGCAAAAGGCAGTAGGAGACTTACGGCACGCTCCGGTAGACTACCCGCGACGCCGATTTATAAGGAGAACGCTTGATGCACGCTGCTTTGAAGCTGGAACAGACCACTGCCCATATCCAGCTCAACGGGCATTTCACCTTTGAAGCGCACCGCGACTTCAAACAGGTGACGCAAGAGGCGCTGGATAATCCGTCAGTGACGGCATTGACGCTGGACTTTACCGGTGTCGACTATATGGATTCTGCGGCGCTGGGGATGTTGCTGCTGCTGAACGAGCGCGCGGGCGGCCGACGGATTACGTTGGTGAACTGCAAAGGCACGGTGAAGGCCGTGCTGGATATCGCCAACTTCGGCAAGATTTTCGATATCAAATAAACCACAGGGTGGGACGCCGCGCCCCACCCTGTGTTTTGCTACAGCTCGACCTGCATGCCCATTTCCACCACACGGTTGGGCGGGATGCGGAAATAGTTGGTGGCCCGGGTGGCGTTGCGTGTCATCAACGAGAACAACCTGCGCCGCCACCACGTCATCGCCGGGTATTTGCCTTCCACGATGGTCTCGCGCGACAAGAAGAACGAGGTCTGCATCGGGTCGAAATCCAGCGCGGGTTGCAGTTCTTCCACCTGCTTCAGAATCGACGGCACCGACGGCTCTTCCTTGAAGCCGTAAGTCGAAATCACCTGATAGAAACTCTCGCCCAGCTTGCGCACCACCACGCGCTCGCGCCGCGCCACAAACGGGATATCGGCGGTGCGGATGGTCAGGAACACCACGCTTTCGTGCAGCACCTTGTTGTGCTTCAGGTTATGCAGCAATGCATGCGGCACGCTGTCCATGCTGGTGGTCATAAAGATGGCGGTGCCTTCCACCCGCTGCGGTGGCGACGATTCCAGACTTTCCACAAAGCCTTGCAGCGGCAACTCGCCTTCACGCAGCCGTTCGCCCAACAGCACGCGACCCCGCTTCCACGTTGTCATGAAGGTGAAGGCAATCATGCCGATCACCAGCGGAAACCAGCCGCCGTCGGGTAGCTTGAGCATATTCGACGACAAGAACAGCAAATCCACGCCCAGAAACACCACCAGCAAAGCGCGCATCAGATAACGCCGTTGCTTGCTGGCCGCGCGCGCCAGCACATTAAACGCCAGCAGCGTGGTCATCACCATGGTGCCGCACACCGACAAGCCATAGGCGGCCGCCAGGTTGTCTGAAGTGCGGAAGGTCAGTACCAGCACGATCACCGCCACCAGCAAGAACCAGTTGATTTGCGGCACGTAGATCTGGCCGATTTCCTGATCGGAAGTGTGGTCGATGTCCATGCGCGGACAGTAGCCCAGCTGGATGGCCTGGTTGGTCATCGAGAACGCGCCCGAGATCACCGCCTGCGAGGCAATCACCGTGGCGGCAGCGGCCAGCACCACCAGCGGTGCGGTGGCCCATTGCGGCGCCAGCAAAAAGAACGGGTTCTTGATTGCCGCCGGGTTATGCAACAACAGCGCGCCCTGGCCGAAGTAGCACAAAGCCAGCGACGGCAGCACCAGGCTAAACCACGCGATGCGGATCGACTTCATGCCAAAGTGACCCATATCGGCGTACAGCGCTTCGCCCCCGGTCACCGACAGCACCACCGCCCCCATCACCACAAAGCCTCGCCACGGATAAGCCACCATAAAGTCGATGGCGTGCATCGGGTTGATGGCCCATAGCACTTCGGGGGCTTTGACGATGCTGTTGATGCCCATGACGGCCAGCACAAAAAACCAGAACACCATGATCGGGCCAAACAACTTGCCGACGCTGGCGGTGCCGTGGCTCTGGATCACAAACAAGCCGATGATCACCGCGATGGTCAACGGCACGATGTAGGGATCAAGCGTATGCGAAATCACGCTGATACCTTCGAAGGCCGAAAGCACCGAGATGGCTGGCGTGATAATGCCGTCGCCATAGAACAAGGACGCGCCAAATATCCCCAGCCCCATCAGCACATAGGCTTTGCGGCTACGCGGCTCCACGTCGCGCAGGGCCAGCGCCATCAGCGCCAGAATGCCGCCTTCGCCCCGGTTGTCGGCGCGCATGATCACGATCACGTACTTGATCGAAACCACGACCATGATGGCCCAGAAAATCAGCGAGAGGATGCCGAGAATATTGGCAGCGTTGATCGGCAGGTTGCCGTGTGCGGTCAGGCAGGTTTTAAGCGTGTATAGCGGGCTGGTGCCGATGTCGCCGTACACCACACCGATCGCGCCCACCGTCAGCCGCGCCAGTTTGGCGCCCGACGGTGCATGGCTGGAATGTGCGCTCATGCTGCGGAGGTCTCTGTAATCAAAACGGAATAAAGCGAATGAACCGGGCGCGATTATAGCCCTGTGCCGTTGTGGTGCACCTCTAATCGGGTATCAACTGCGGCAATGCAACATAAATCCGCCGCCAATCAAAGTATGGACCAGGATCGGTCTTGCGCAACGGCGCGATATCGTTATGCCCCAGCACGGTGTGTATGCCACAAAACCGTGCCAGTTCCGCGGCCAGCGCCACCAGGGCGGCGTATTGCGGCTCGGTGTAGGCGATGTGATCGCTACCTTCGAGCTCTATGCCGACGGAAAAATCATTGCAGCTGTCACGTCCGCGCCAGTGCGAAACCCCGGCATGAAACGCTTTTTGCGTCACCGGCACAAACTGCACCACCGCGCCATCGCGCCGGATAAAAAAATGCGCCGACACCCGCAAGCTGCCCAGATCAGCAAACAGCGGGTCTTGCGGTGCAATCGAATTGGTAAATAGCTGTTCAACCCCCGGGCCGCCAAACTGCCCCGGCGGCAGGCTGATGTTGTGTATGACCAGCAGATCAATCGCCACGCCCGCAGGCCGTGCAGACTGATTGGGGCTGGGCACATGCCGCGCGTTGGCGTACCAACCAGCGGCATCAAACGCGCTCATCGCAACACTACCGCCGTCAGGATGCCCGCCAGCAAGGCGGCAATCACCCCGAGAATGTAATTGCGCTTGCGTTGTTCCCACACCAGGCCGTGATAGCCCTGTTGCAGCAAACCGGCCGGATCATGCGCCAGCAGATCATTCAGCTTGCGCGGCAGTGTGGGCAGCATCGCGGTCCACAGCGGGGCTTCGTGTTTGATATTGCGCCACAGGCCACGCCAGCCGATCTGCTCGTGCATCCAGCGTTCCAGAAACGGCTTGGCGGTTTGCCACAAATCCAGATCGGGATCGAGCTGACGGCCCAGGCCTTCGATATTCAGCAGGGTTTTTTGCAGCAACACCAGTTGCGGCTGAATTTCAACATTAAAGCGGCGCGAGGTTTCAAACAGCCGCATCAACACCTGGCCAAATGAAATCTGCGAAATCGGCTTGTTAAAGATCGGCTCGCACACCGTGCGCACCGCGGCTTCCAGTTCTTCAACCCGGGTATCGCGCGGCACCCAGCCTGATTCGATATGCGCGGCGGCCACGCGGTGGTAATCGCGATTAAAGAAAGCAAGAAAATTGATCGCCAGATATTGCTTGTCGGAATCCGAAAGCGTGCCGACGATGCCAAAATCCAGCGCGATATAGCGGTTATCGGGCGCGACAAAGATGTTGCCCGGATGCATATCGGCGTGAAAAAACCCGTCGCGAAAAACCTGGGTAAAGAAAATCTCGACGCCATAGCGCCCCAGTTTTTTCAGATCAATGCCGGCTTCCTGCAACTGCGCAATGCGGCCGATGGGGATGCCATCCATCCATTCCATGGTGACCACTTCGCGCGCGCACCAGTCGTAAAACACTTCGGGCACGATCAGTTTGTCGGAGCCCAGAAAATTGCGTCGCAACTGCGAGGCATTGCCCGCCTCGACCATCAGGTCGACTTCGTCGTGCAGATATTTATCGAACTCGGCCACGACCTCACGCGGACGCAAGCGTTTGCCGTCGCGGAACACGCGCTCGACCAGGCCAGCCATCACGCCCATCAGGGCCAGATCGCTTTCGATCACCGGCAAAATGCCGGGGCGCAGCACTTTGACGGCGACCGCACGGCCATCATTCAGGCGTGCGCGATGCACCTGCGCAATGGAGGCGGAAGCCACCGGCGTGCGATCAAACTCGGCATACAGCGCACTGATGGGACGGCCCAGCGCACCCTCGATTACCGCCACGGCAACATCCCCGGCAAACGGCGGCACCCGATCTTGCAGAAATGCCAGTTCATCGGCGATATCGGGCGGCATCAAATCACGCCGCGTCGACAACACCTGGCCAAACTTCACGAAAATAGGCCCCAGCGCTTCCAGCGCCAGCCGCAAACGCACCGCGCGCGGCGTGCTGATCTTGCGCCAGAACAGGGTGCGGTTAACCAGCACCGATAGCCCGCGTACCCGTTCGTGACCGAGCAAGAATTCATCGAGCCCGTAGCGATAAATCACGTAGGCAATTTTAAGCAGGCGGAAGAACCGCATGGAAATCCCGGAATAATTTTGAGATAGAAAGCGGCGAGGCCAGATCCATCTGGACGCTTAGCCCAGCCGTTGCAGCCGCTGTTCCAGCCGCGCTACATCGTCGCGCAAGGTGTCGACCTCGGCACAGAACTCGGCCACGTGCTGTTTGCGCGCCAACAAAGGCGCCTCGTCGCGCCAGTACTCGCCCAGCTCCAGCAACAAACGCGAGCCGATGGCACCCGGAATGCCACCGACGCGCTCGGCAAACCAGGTCAGACGGTTGGCCGCCACATCGCCGATCAGGCTGGACAATTCTTCGGCCATATCCCAGCGCACGCCGGACAGAATCTGGCCGATGGCGGCGGCCAGTTGTTCATCGCCATTAAGGCCCACCTTGCGTGAGGCGGCTTCGCGATCAAACAACCAGGTGCTGAAGAAGGACGGCGACAAGGTGATGGTGGCTTCGGCGGGCATGTCTACCGCCTGCACCGTGCCATCCGGCTGGATGCCCAAGGTGCCGGAGAACGCGGGCAACACCAGCCGCACTACCCGCCCGGCGTAACCGGCCAGCGCCACCTTGCTGGTGTGATCATGAGCGAGCAAACGGTTGAGCAAACTGGCGAGCATGCGAGGTCTCCGGGCAGGGTATCAGGCGATCAGACGGTTAGAACTTGATGCCTTTGTGCAAGGCAACCACGCCAGCCGACATATTGTGGTAGTCCACTTTGCCAAAGCCTGCGTCGTACATCATGGCCTTGAGCGTGTCCTGATCCGGATGCATACGGATCGATTCCGCCAGGTATTGATACGAATCGGCATCATTGGCCACCAGCTTGCCCATAAACGGCAACAGCTTGAACGAATACAGATCGTAGGCGGGCTTGAGCGGCGCCCACACGCGCGAGAACTCCAGCACCAGCAAACGGCCGCCCGGTTTGAGCACGCGGTACATCTCTTTCAGCGCCTGGTCTTTGTGCGTCATATTGCGCAGACCAAACGCCACCGAGACGATATTGAAATAGTTGTCCGGGAACGGCAGCTTTTCGGCATCACACAAGGCTACCGGCGTTGCCACGCCAGCATCCAGCAAGCGATCACGGCCCACGCCCAGCATCGAGCTATTGATATCGGTCAGCCACACCTGGCCGGTTTTGCCCACTTTGCGCGCAAACGCTTTGGACAAATCACCCGTGCCGCCCGCGATATCCAGCACGCGGTCGCCGGCTTTGGCGCCGCTGGTTTCGATGGTGAAGAACTTCCAGGCGCGGTGCAGGCCGGCCGACATCAGGTCGTTCATCACATCGTATTTTTGCGCCACCGAATGGAAAACCTCGGCTACTTTTTGCGCTTTCTCTGATTCTTCGACGGTCTTGAAGCCGAAATGCGTGGTTTGATCACTCATAGGTCCATCCCTTTCAATGCTGAGAGCCGTAGGGCACGCCGGCAGCTGCCAGCCGATGCAGATAGTCTTGCCATTTGGTGGCGTGGTCGCGGCCCAGTTCGTACAGGTATTCCCACGAATACAGGCCTGAATCATGGCCGTCGTCAAACACCAGTTTGATGGCGTAATTGCCGACCGGCTCGATGCCGACCAGGCTGACGTTCTGCTTGCCCACTTGCAGCACGCCCGGGCCCGCGCCATGTCCACGCACTTCGGCAGACGGGCTGTAGACCCGCAGGTATTCGCAAGTCAGCTGATACCGCTGGCCATCGTCAAATGCCACCTCCAGCACGCGCGAGGCTTTATGCAGTTTGATTTCGGTGGGCTGCGGGGTATCTGGCGTCAATCCAGCCATAAGCGCTCCTGAAAATTTGGGGCGATTGTACCCGATCCGACATGGTAGCCCCAGCGGTGTGGGGGCGGGGTTGGGGCTGGGCGGGGAGGTTGGTCTTGGTGGCTTGAGCCTGCGGCGCGTGTTTTTGAGGTCTGGCTTATGTTGAAGAGCCCTTTAACCGCTTTGCCTGCGGCGCATATTTTGCGGTTCGGCTTATGCCGAAGAAACCTTTAACCGCTTAGCCTGCGGCGCCTGTTTTGATACCCGGGGGTGCCCGGGAGCACGTCGGTGTTCAATGAACACTTATCGTGCAACTTTGTTTCGCCAAAGAAAAGTAACCCAAAGAAAGGCGACCCTCCGCGCGATAAAGCTGCGCAGAAGGGATAAGGTCAAAAGCCGAAACTAACCGTCTGCATAACCGGGTTTTGCAGCTGCCGCTCCGCGGACGCGAGGCTCAGTCGGAGCCGCTGCGCTGTCTCCTACCTTCGCCCGCTCAGGAAATGGTTGGGGTTTTGCACGCGGGGTTGCCTCGTTGCCGCGCAACATCGGGTGGGCGTGGTGACTGAGTGGTGACCGTGTATGAGCGATGTAGTTGGGGTTGGGGTTGGGGTTGGGGTTGGGGTTGGGGTTGGGGTTGGGGTTGAAGGATTTAGCAATCGCGCAGCGCATTGCCAGTAACAACAGTCCCGGCGTTGAGGCCGTTGCAGTGCGTCCAGTTTGCGTGCCGCCGGAGCACAGAAAGCGGAGTGGGCGTATTGCCCATGAGCATTGCGCGCACCGCCGGCACGCAAAATGGATGTGCTGCAACGGCCTCCTCTCCAAAGACTTGTAATATTGTGTTCACATTTAGGCCTTAATCTCGCAACAATTTCGGGGCAGCCATCCCCCGCTTCCAACTAATCCGGCTGCCGCGCCACCCCGCACCACTGAGGTTTAAATGCCAGCCAATATCCTGCTTGTCGAAGACGAACCAGCCATCCAGGAACTGATCGCTTTCAATCTGACGCAAGCCGGTCACCACGTCATGCGCGCCGATTCGGCCGAGTCCGCCTCGCATATTGTGCGCAACGCGCTGCCTGATCTGATTTTGCTGGACTGGATGCTGCCGGGCATGACCGGTATCGACTTTGCCCGCAAATTGCGCGCCGAAGAGCGCACCAAGCAGATTCCGCTGATCATGCTCACCGCGCGCTCGGACGAGCAGGACAAAATCGTCGGCCTTGATACCGGTGCCGATGACTACATCACCAAACCCTTCAGCCCGCGTGAACTGCAAGCGCGCATCAAGGCCGTGCTGCGCCGCCGTTCGCCGCAAGTGACCGATGATCTGGTCGAGGTGCAAGGTCTGCGGCTGGATCCGATCACCCATCGCGTGACCGGCAACGGCGACGCCATCGATCTCGGCCCCACCGAGTTCCGCCTGCTGCACTTCTTTATGACCCACCCCGAGCGCGTGCACTCGCGGGCGCAGTTGCTGGATCAGGTGTGGGGCGACCATGTGTTTGTGGAAGAACGCACAGTGGATGTGCATATCCGCCGCCTGCGTTCGGCGCTGGAAATCAGCGGTTACGATCGCCTGATCCAGACGGTGCGCGGCACGGGTTATCGCCTTTCCGCACAGTAAGCCACCCGCCTTCGTGGCATTATGGCGGCGCTACGGCACACCTTGACGCGCTAAAAACCGCTGTCACATCACCTTGGCAAGCTAGTCGGTGCCCACGCTTTAGCGCGTGGCCCGATGGGCTGGCGGGTGCGGCGTGCCCGTTCGCCCCTTCTCTACTCCAGCGTCGGAAACCCTGAATGATCTGGCTGCGCTCGCTGATTTATTACGTATCGATTGCCTTCGTCTGCCTGTTTGCCAGCGCGATAGGCGGTGCGGTCTGGGGCCTTGGTCTGGCCGTTGTGTTTCTCTCCCTGGCCATCGCCTTCCATTTGCTCAACCTCGGCCGTCTGCATATCTGGATGCAGAACCCGCGCGTGGACAATGTGCCTGGCAGTTTTCTGATGTGGCAGGACGTGTTCGATCGCCTCTATCAACAAGTCCGCGTGCAAAAAAAAGCGCAAGAACGACTGGCACATGCCCTCGATCGCTTCACCAGTGCGGGCGAAGCCTTGCCTGATGGCGTGATCATCCTGGATGAACACGACCGCATCGAATGGTGCAATCCGGCCGCCACGCAGCATCTGTGCATCGACCGCGTGAGCGACGTCTGGCAGATCATTACCAACATCGTGCGCCAGCCCGCCCTGCGCGATTATCTGCGCAGCCAGGATTTCACCCATCCGGTGGTGTTGCGCACTACACGGCCGCAAGAACACGTGTTGTCGGTGCAGCTGGTGCCGTTTGATATGACGCGCAAATTGCTGCTCAGCCGCGATATCACCCAGCTCGACCGGGTGCAGACCGTGCACCGTGACTTTATTGCCAACGTGTCGCATGAATTGCGTACCCCGCTGACGGTGGTGGGCGGCTTTATCGAAACGTTTATCGATTTGCCCGACCTCGAACCGGCCACGCGTAATCAACAACTGCAATTAATGTATGACCAGACGCAGCGCATGACGCGGCTGGTGGATGATCTGCTAACGCTGTCCAAGCTCGAAAACGGCCAGCAAATGAAAGAAGAAGAAGTCGACGTGCAGCAGTTGATTGTGCTGATGCAGGCCGAGGCGGATGGTTTGTCGCAAGGCAAGCACCGCATCGAACTGGGCACGCTGGCTACGCAACGTTTGATGGGCAATCACGACGAACTGCATTCGGCGTTTGGCAATCTGGTGTCCAACGCCATTCGCTACACACCTGCGGGCGGCAGCATCACGCTGAACTGGCGCGTCGACAACGGCCACGGCATTTTCAGCGTGCAAGACACCGGCATCGGCGTGGCGCCCGAACACGTGCCGCGGCTGACCGAGCGCTTTTATCGCGTAGATCGCGGTCGTTCCCGCGCCACCGGCGGCACCGGCCTGGGCCTGGCCATCGTCAAACACATTCTGCAGCGGCATCAGGCGCAGTTGCAGGTCAAATCGCGCCTGGGTGAGGGCAGCGAGTTTGCGGTCAAATTCCCCGCACATCGACTCTTACCCGATTAAAGTTTTGGCTGACGACGCGACAAAAGTACCCCGCCGTTTGCCGAAAACACTTACGCGAGTGTTTTAAATTGAATCAACGCCCCCATATACTGGCGTACCCATGGGCGCGTGCGATTGCCGCTGCACAAACTTTTTAGCGGGCGATCGGTGTCAAACCCTTTCGGTTGGCGGATAATACGCGGCGAATCGCGCGGGTCCGCGCCGTTTTTTCAAACAAAGATTAAGGTGAATGCAATGAGTAGAATCGCTGCCATCAAGCCCTTTGGGCAACGCATCTGGCTGGATAACCTGTCCCGCGGTCTGATCAAATCGGGCGAACTGGCCAAGCTGTTGCAGGAAGACGGCATTGCAGGCGTCACCTCCAACCCGGCTATTTTCTACAAGTCGATCAGCTCCGACGCCCTGTACGCAGGCGATCTGGCCGAGCTGAAAAAGCAGAATCTGAGCGCCGAACAACGCTACGAAGCGCTGGTTGTGCCGGATATCCAGGCCACTTGCGATCTGACCGCTTCCATCTACCGTGACAGCAACGGTCTGGACGGCTACGTCAGCCTCGAAGTATCGCCGGCCCTGGCCAACGATGCCGCTGGCACCATCGAAAACGCCAAGCGTCTGTGGGCCGCCATCAACCGCCCCAACGCCATGATCAAAGTGCCGGCCACCCCGGCTGGCGTGATCGCGTTTGAAGAACTGATCACCTCGGGCATCAACGTTAACGTCACGCTGATGTTCAACCTGGTTCACGTCGACGACATCCTGAACGCCTATGTGCGCGGTCTGGAAGCACGCGTTGCCGCTGGCCAGCCGATCGACAAGATCCAGGCTGTGGCTTCGGTGTTCCTGTCGCGCGTTGACACGCTGATCGACAAAAAACTGGACGCCATCGGCTCCGCTGAAGCCAAGGCACTGCAAGGCAAGATCGCCATCGCCTTCGTTAAAGTGGCTTACCAGCACTACAAAAAGCTGTTCCACGGCGACCGTTTTGCTGCACTGAAGGCCAAGGGCGCCAACCCGCAACGCCTGCTGTGGGCTTCCACCGGCACCAAAAACGCAGCCTTCCGTGACACCATGTACGTGGAAGAACTGATCGGCCCGGAAACGGTTAACACCGTGCCGGACGCTACCCTGGACGCCTTCCGCGACCACGGCGTTGCTGAAAACAAGCTCGACACGCAAATCGAAGAATCGGTGCAAGCACTGGTTGCCCTGCGCAACCTGGGCATCAACTACAACCTGATCGGTGAACAACTGCAGGTTGAAGGTCTGAAGCTGTTCGACGAAGCGTTCGACAAGCTGCTGCAACTGACCGCCTAAGCAGTCATGCAGCAATAAAAAAACCGGCTCTGGTAGCCGGTTTTTTTTCGTCCGCAATAGTGTGCGGGCGCCATGAAGCTCAGCGCACGCGGCGGAACACCAGCGACGTATTGATGCCGCCAAAGGCAAAGTTATTGCTGACTACATAATCGCAATCCAGCTCACGACCGTCCCCGACGATGTAATCGAGCGCAGCGCAACGTGGGTCAGGTGTATTCAGATTGATGGTCGGGGCAAACCAGCCGTGGTTCATCATCTCAATGCTTAGCCAGGCCTCGAGCGCGCCACAGGCACCCAGCGTGTGGCCCATATAACTCTTGAGGCTGGAGATTGGAATTCCCGCGCCAAACACCTGCTGCGTGGCTAGCGTTTCGGCGATATCGCCCTGCTCGGTGGCGGTGCCGTGGCCATTCACATAACCGATGGCGTCGGCCTCTAGCCGCGCGTCCTGCAAAGCCAGACGCATGGCGATGGCCATAGTGGCGGCGTTCGGTTGCGTGACATGGCTGCCGTCGCAGTTGCTGCCATAGCCGATCAGCTCGGCATGGATGGTCGCGCCGCGTGCCAGCGCGTGTTCGTATTCTTCCAGGATCAGCGTGCCTGCGCCTTCGCCGATGACCAGCCCGTCGCGGCCGGCGTCATACGGTTGCGGCGTGGTGTGCGGGGCATCATTGCGGGTGCTGGTGGCGAACAGCGTATCGAACACCGCCGCCTCGGTCACATTCAGCTCTTCCGCCCCGCCCGCAATCATCACATCGGCCTGGCCATAACGGATGGCCTCGTAGGCGTAGCCGATACCCTGGCTGCCCGAGGTACAGGCGCTGGACGTGGTATATACGCGCCCGGTCAGGCCAAAGAACACCGCGATATTCACCGCCGTGGTGTGGCCCATCATTTTCAGGTAGCTGTTGGCGTTGACGCCCTCGGTGGACTGGTTAAGCAGCATCTTGCCAAAGTCGGCCACCGCATCCGGCGTGCCGGTGCTGGAACCATAAGCCACCCCGGTACGGCCTTGGGTAAGGAGCGGATCGCCCAGCAAGCCTGCCTGCGCCAGCGCCAGTTCGGCCGTGCGCACGGCCATCAGCGCCACGCGGCCCATGCTGCGCGTGCGTTTGCGGTTATAGGTTTCGGGCGGCAGTTCAAACGGCGCGGCGGGCGCGCCCAATGCCGTGTTCAGGCCGTCATATTGCGTCCATGCTTCCAGCCGCTGCACGCCGCTGCGCCGTGCCCGCAAACTGGCTTCGATGCTGGGCCAGTCATTGCCGATGGGGCTGATGCCGGCCATGCCGGTGACCACCACACGCCGCATCATGCCAGGCCTCCGTTTACCTGTAACACCTGGCGGGTGATATAGCTGGCGTCGGGCGAGATCAAAAAGCTGACCGCCGCCGCCACTTCTTCAGCATGGCCCATGCGCTTGGCCGGGATCAGCTTGAGCGCTTCTTCCAGCACCAGCGGGTCCACCATTTCGGTATCGATCAGGCCGGGTGCCACGCAATTGACGGTGATTTTGCGCTTGGCCAGTTCCAGCGCCAGCGCCTTGGTGGCGCCGATAATGCCCGCCTTGGCGGCGCTGTAGTTCACCTGGCCACGATTGCCGATCACACCCGACACCGACGACAGCGTCACGATGCGCCCCGGCCGCCGCGTCTGGATCATCGGCATGACCAGCGGCTGCAGCACGTTATAAAAGCCGTCCAGATTGGTCAGGATGACGCTGTCCCAGTCCACTTCGCTCATGCCCGGAAAGGGCGCGTCGGCGGCGATGCCCGCGTTGCAGACCACGCCATAGGGCGCGCCATGCTGCGCCACATAGGCTTCCAGCGTAGCGCGGGTTTCCAGGCGGTCGGCCACATCAAACTGCAGGATTTGCACGCTGCGGCCCAGCGCGGTGATTTCGTTGGCGACGGCCTCGGCCTGTTCGCGACGGCTGCGACAATGCAGCACCAGATCATAGCCCTCGCGCGCCAGGCGCAATGCGATGGCGCGGCCTATGCCGCGGCTGGAGCCGGTCACGAGGACGGTAGAAGCGGAAGAACTCATGCGTGCTCTTTAAGGTATGCCGCCAGATCATCTGGCTGGTAAGCGGAAATCATCGCCTCGGCCAGCACGACGCCGTCCGGGCTGGTAATGCGACATGCGGTGACGCCGATGCCGTTATCGGCCTCGAATTCGCGCGTGACCGTAATCAGCAGGGGCTGGCCCACGACAAAGCTGGACACGTGCGTCACATAGCGCCGCGTCCCCAGGATAAAGCCGACGCGAGGCGTCTCGCCGCGTTGCAGACCTTCCCAGCCCGCCAGCGCGGCCGTGGTTTGCGCCATATATTCCAGGCCCAACCAGGCGCCGACTTCGCCATTGACGTCAAATAAATCATCTGCGCGCGGCGTGACGCGGGCGGTCAGCGTGCCTTTATCGACGCTGACCAGCGCATCCAGCAACAGCATCGGGCCCGCATGCGGCACCAGATCAGCGATGGGAAAAGAATGTGGCTTCATGTTGCAAGGACCAAAGCAATGTTATTACCGCCAAAGGCGAACGAATTACTGATCACGGCGCGCACCGGCGCGCTTTGCGCCGCCGCCACCAGGGGCAGCGGAGCCAGCGCCGGGTCGGCCATGCCATCCCAGCGGTGCGGCGGCAAACGCTGGGCGGCGTCAGTCAAGGTGAGCCAGCCAAAAACCGCTTCCAGCGATCCCGCCGTGCCAAGGCAGTGGCCGGTCAACGCTTTGGTTGAACTCGCTGGCACGCCGGGCAGCAGCGCGGCCACCACCGCGTGTTCCATCGCATCATTTTGCGGCGTGGCGGTGCCGTGCAGATTGGCATAGCCGATGTCGGCCGCCGTCATGCCCGCCCGCTGCAAGGCTTGCGTGATGGCAGCGCGCGCGCCGCGCCCATCCGGCGCCGGTGCCGAAATATGATGGGCATCCGAGCTTTCGCCCCACCCCGCTACGCGCACAGTGGCCGGGGTTTTGCTCAGCACCAGCAAAGCGGCGGCCTCGCCCAGATTAATGCCGCGCCGGTTGACCGAAGACGGCAAACACACGCCGGGCGCAATCGACTCAATCGAGCCAAAGCCCGCCACGGTAAACCGCGCCAGGGTGTCGGCACCGCCCACGATGACCACATCGGCCACCCCGTGTTGCAGCAAACGTGCGCCAGCGGCAATGGCCTTGGCCCCCGAAGTGCACGCCGTCGAAATACAATACGCCGGGCCGCTCACGCCCAGTTCGTGCGCCAGCAGCGCCGCGGGTGAGCCCAGCTCTTGCTGACGATAGTGGAAGTCCGCTGGCAAATCGCCCTGCTCCACCCACATCCGCATCGCGTCTTCGCCATGCGCAATGCCGGAAGTGCTCGACCCCATCACGATAGCCACCCGCTCGGGTGCAACCTCACGCATCAGCGCATCCAGCGTCGGGCGGATTTGCGCCAGAGCCGCCAGCAGCATGGCGTTATTGCGCGAACGCAACGGCAGCGGCAAATGCGCAACCGAAGGCAGCTCGGCATCGACCTGGCCCAGCACCAGCTCGCGTTGCGGGCTATAAGCGGACGTCGCACGCAGGCCCGGGCTGACGCCCGCGAACAGATGCTCGCGTATGTCTTCCAGCGTGTTGCCCAGGGCGCACAGCGCGCCGACCGCGTTGATATAACAAGTCATTCCACGTCGCTCGAAGTAATGGTGAGCGTGTAATACAGCTGATGATGGTGCAGCACCGCCTGGCCTTGCCAGCGGTCGGGCTGGTCGTAATGGATATCGACCGCCACCGCGTCATCACGCCACAGCGTGCGGCTGTCCGCCGTGTCTTCCACGCGCCAGCCCGGCGGTAAAGCGGCAGCCAGCGCATCGTGCGCGGCGTAGATCACTAATAGATCATTCAGGATGCGTTGCGGCGGCAGCTTCATGCCGGGCATCAATTGCGCATCAAGATGCTTTCCATCGTAGTTCAGCGTGGCCAGGCGTACGCCCATGGCGCTGCTGATCATGGTCAGTTGTTGCGGCTCCAGCTGCAGCACCGATTCCATTACCGCGCCGCCGGTGGGCCAGCTGATCTGCGTTTGCTGCTGCAGCGTACGTGGCGTGCCGAGCGCGGCGGGGGCGATCTGCAGCAGCGGCAGATCGCGCGTCAGCCAGCTGGCGCAGCCGCCGAGCGGCAGCAATATACAGAGCAACAACAGCAATCGCACAGCGCGCAGCATCAGGCCATCACCGCCGCATCAAGGGCTGCCAGCCAACGCTCCGGCGCGCGCACGCACGGGTTGCTTTCGTCCCAGGCGTAGCCAGCCAGAATGCTGGCGATCATGCGACGGATTTCCTCGTTCTTGCCTTTGTAATAGATCAGTTTCTGAAAGCGGCCATCGTACCAGGCGGTCACAAAGGCGCGGAAGGCATCCACGCCGCGCTTGAGCGGTACGGCGTAGTCGGCTTCCCAATCCACGGTTTCGCCATCCAGCATGCGGCCCAGCGCTTTGGCGGCCAGGCTGGATGAGGTCATGGCGATGGTCACGCCGGATGAAAATACCGGATCGAGAAACTCGCCCGCATTCCCCAGCAAGGCAAAGTTTTTGCCGTACAAGGATTTGACGTTGGCGGCATAGCCCGTGATCTGGCGCACCGGAGTGTCCCACACCGCATCCGCCAGCAAGGCTTTGAGGTTGGGCGCTTCATGGACCAGCGTTTGCAGGCGGGTCAGCTCATCGCCCTGGTATTGCGCCAGGAAGGCGGGCTCGGCCACCACCCCTTGTGAACAGCGGCCATTGCTGAACGGGATGGTCCAGTACCACACCGCCTCGTGCTGCGGGTGGGTGGTGATGATGATCTTGTTGCGATCAAACGAGCCAGGCGCGGTGCGGTCTTCAATGTGCGTGAACAAAGCGCCGCGCACGGGGAAGTTCGACGGGGTTTCCAGATCAAGCAAGCGCGGCAACACGCGACCAAAGCCGCTGGCATCCAGCACAAAGCGCGCTTCAACCCGATATTGCTCACCACTGGCGTTGTCTTTGACGGTCAACGCCGGCTGCTCGCCGTTCACGTCGGCCGCCAGCACGGTTTGTTGATAGCGGAATTCAGCGCCGGTGCGGGCCGCGCCATCGGCCAGTACTTTATCGAACGTGCCGCGTTGCACTTGATAGGTGGTGCCCCAACCGGGCGTCCACTTTTCGCGAAAATCAAAATACGTGGTCTCGGTGGCGCCACGGGCAAAGGTAGCGCCGTTCTTGTACTGGAAGCCGGCCTCGACCACGTCCTGCAGCAATCCGGCTTCTTCGATATAGGCCATGCTTTGCGGCAACAGGCTTTCGCCTATCGAAAAGCGCGGAAACGTCTCGCGCTCCAGCACCAGCACGGCACGGCCCTGCTGGCGTAACAAGGCCGCGGCAATGGCGCCGGAAGGGCCAGCGCCAATGATCACAACGTCAGTGGTTTCAATGCGGGACATGAGACAGCGACAGCCTTTAATCAGGATGAGATGAGAGCCGGAACAACGGGGCCAGCAGCCAGACCAGCCCGATGCCGCTCAGCGTGGCCAGGCCAAACGCGTGCAGCGCGGGGGTATGGCTCAACGCCAGCAAACCAAACGACAGCAAAGTACACAGCGCCGCCAGCGTCACCGCCAGCCAGACGCGCCCGTCATGCGGATGCTCCAGCAAAAAGATGCCGTAATCCATGCCCATGCCCAGGACCAGCAACAGGGTCACGACGGTCAGCAATTGTACGGGCGCTCCGAGCAAACCCAGTAACGCCAGCGTCAATAGTGTGGCGATTGCGGGAGGCAGCAATACCCGCCATGCCTGGCGCCGATATCTGAGGCTCAGCACGATAAAGCTCAAGACATAGGCGCCAATGAGCACCTGAGTCAGCAGCACGCGATAGCGCGTCATCAGGCGCGAGATATCCGCCACCTTGTCCACCCACGTCACGCCACTCAGCCGTAGTTGCGCCAGTTCGCCGCTGACGGCGTTGTTATTCAGACCCTGCAGCAAGACCACGCTGGCATAGCCCTGGCCCTGCTGGCCCAGCCACAGATAGGACGTGGCTTGTGCCGCGGGCGAGCTTATCCAGGCGGCAAAAGTCAGCAGCGGCGCGGGCTGGCGCTGTTGCGCGGTCCAGGCCGGTTCCAATCCGATCTGCCCGGCCACGCCTTCGAGCAATCCCGGCACGTGATCGATATGCGCTTGTCGCCATGCTGCATTGGCACGTTGTTGCGCCACCGAGGGCAGCCAGCGGCTGATGCGTTCGGCCCCCGCCAGCTTGCCCTGCGCAATAAACGGCGCCAGCCGTGCCGCCAATGCTTCTTCCCGCTGCAGCACTTGCTCCGGCGTGTCGCCTTGCACGATAAACAATTGCGCCGGACTGGGCAGGCCCATCACACGGCCGATATCAATCTGTTCTTTGAGTAAACCGGCATCAATGCCAGACAGCGCACGGATATCGTCGGAAACCTGCAAGCGGCTAAGGCCGACCCCCAGTAGCAGCAGCAAAGGCAGGCCCAACCAGGCGTGACGTTTGCCCAGGCGTGGCCAGTGTTTCAACGACTGGCTGATGCAGCGGCTCAAGGGCGTGGCGGGCAAGTTGCGGCTGGCCAGCAGCGGAAACCACAGCATCACGCTCAGCCACGCCGCCACAATGCCGATCACGGCAAAGGCGGCCATTTGCGCCAGACCGGGAAACGGCGTCAGCGCCAGTCCCAGATAACCCAGCGACATGGTGCAGACCGCCAATGCCATGCCCGGCAATAGCCGGCGATAGCGCGTTGGCACCGGCGTGTCGTTGTCGATGCTGGAAGCCAGCGCCAGCAAGCTGTAATCGACCGCGACGCCGACCAGGCTGGTGCCGAACACCAGCGTCAGCATATGGATATGGCCGTAAATCTGCAGCACCAGCGCCGTGCTGACCAGGCTGCCTACTGCCACGGACAAGGCTGCCAGCGCCACCGGGCGCAGACCGCGGAAAGCCAGCAGCGCCAGTAACAACACGCCCAGGGTGGAGCCGACGCCTATGGTCGACATCTCAGATTTAGCGCCGCGTGCGGCGGTCGCTGCGTGCAGGATGACGCCAGCCCGGCGCAATTCCACCTCGGGATACTGTTGCTTGAGCCGTGCTGCGGCCGCTTCCAGCCCGTTCAGCACGTGTTCTTGCAACCCCAGCGAAAACGCACTGCCCTGCAGCGTATACGGCAGCACCACGTAATTGATGCCGCGATCACTGGCACGCAAGTAGCCATCGATGGGCCGCACTTTGTTGGCGCCCGCCAGGCTTTGCAGCCAGTTGGCGTACAAGCCAAACGGATCATCCTGCCACGCCAGCGGGCTGGTACCCGCGGGCGAATAGGCGGCGGCCAGCGCGCGCTGGCTCCAGTCGGTGTTCGCTGCGGCTTGCGCGTCGCCGGGCGAGAGCAGATTGTGCCGATACGGCGCGTAGAAATGGCTGATGCTGTCCAGCGCCGCACCCAGCGCTTGCGGCTGCAGTGGCAAGGATTTGATGTGCTGTTGCCAGAATTGCGCCGCTGCAGCAGCACGCTCGGCATCAGGCGCACCCAGCATGAACACCAGATGGCGCTCGCCCTGGCGCGCCAGCGATTGCAGCGCTGCTTCGGCCAGCGGATTGCGTTGATCACGCGGCAGCAAGGCAAACAGATCGGTATCAATGCGCGTGGGCAAACTGTGGCGTTGCCATAGCAACGCGCCGCCCAGGCCGAGCACCAGCGCCAGCCACAGCAGCGCCAACAGACGTAGCCAGCCGGGCCAACGTGGCTCAGTCAAAGCTGCCCGCCTCGCTGGGCGCCAGCGTTTGTGCGGTGCTGACGTCATGCATGTCGATGCGGGTCACGTCGCCGCTGGCTGAGTTCAGTTCGATATGTTCCACCGTACCCGCGCCTTGCAGCTGAATGCCGGCGATCAACTTGGCCAGCGTGGCGTCTTTGGGTGTCAAAGCCATGCTCCAGCGCTTGCCGTCGACTTTGCCATCGGCGTTAAACATACGCCCGAGCGCCGACACATCGCCCGAGAACAACGAAAACAGCAAACTGCTGACGGTTTTGACGGTGGGCTCTTTATCCGCGCTTAGCTTCATCATCACTTGATCGCCATTGCGCTGCACGATTTCGCCGCGGGTAACCCGCAGCGTGCTGGGGAATGGCTTTTGTGCCTGCCAGATCACGCCTTTTTGCTTGTCGACGAGAAACGATCCCGTCGAGGTCAGCGGCTTTTTGACGCCATTGAGCTGACGCAACTGAGTGAACTGCCCCCGGATGACCGGGGCGTCAATCAGACGACTTTGCACATCCTTGAACAACGCCTCATCCGCCCAGGCGGGCATTACGCCTACGGCCACAACCAGCACGGCCAGGCAACGCAACCACGATTTCATACGGTGACTCCCAGTTTCTGCAACAACACCGGCGGGCAGACGTAACACATCTCGCCGCTCTCACGCACCACCGCCACTTGCACGGTATGGCCCCGCGTCAGACGCGCGCCGCTGGCGTGGTCATGGATTTCATAACGGACTTTGAGACGGTTTTCCCACTCGACGATGTGGGCGCTGACCACAATGCGCTGCATATAGCGCAGCGGCCTGGCGTAGCGGATATTCAGTTCGATAACGGGCCAGACATAGCCCGAAGCGCGCATGGCGGGCACGTCGTAATCGAGCTGCTGAAACAGCGCGGTCCGCGCGTGCTCAAAATAGCGCACGTAATTGCCATGCCAGACAATGTCGAGCGGATCGAGATCGTGAAACGGAATAGTCAGCTCGATCTGCGCCCGCCAGCGCGGATCAGAAGCGCTCGGTTCAGTCGGCATACAGGCTCCACGCTTGTGCATCGATGCGCGTTAACAACTGCCGCAGCAGCGGCTCCAGCGCGACATCTTCTTCGATAAACGCAATCTCTTGCGTCAGTGCCGCACTGAAAAGCGCGGCGTGGCCGTGCAGGGCGACGGTCGCGCCGCCCACACGCTGGCGTAAAGCCAGGCCCTGGCGCACGGTAATCAGCATGGCGGCCAGCACTTGTTCGGTCAGTTGCAACACCCGCAAGCAATCGCGCGCGGCAATGGTGCCCATACTGACCTTGTCCTGGTTATGGCATTCGGTAGAACGCGAAAACACCGAGGCTGGCATGGTCAGTTTGAGCGCCTCGGCCGTCCACGCCGACACGCTGATCTGCAGCGCCTTCAATCCGTGATTGATCGCAGCGCGCGGCCCGGTCGCACCCGACAGATTGGCGGGCAGGCCGTTGTTGTAGCGCGCATCCACCAGCAGCGCCATTTGCCGGTCGAGCAGATCGGCGATATTGGCGATCAGGTTCTTCAGGCTATCCATGGCAAAGGCGATATGCCCGCCATAGAAATGGCCGCCATGCAGCAAACGGCCGCTGTCGGGGTCGATCAGCGGATTGTCGTTGGCGCTGTTGAGTTCGTTTTCGATGGTGTCGCGCAAGAACGGCAGCGCATCTTGCAGCACGCCGATTACATGCGGGGCACAACGCAGTGAATAGCGATCCTGCAAGCGCTGCTCCTGGCCGATTGCCTCGATATCGCTGGCTATGCGCGCGGCCACCTTTTGCTGGCCCGCATGCGGCTTGGCGGCAAACAGGGCGGCGTCAAAGTGATAGGCATTGCCCGCCGCCGTTGCCACCGCCAGGCTGGTGATACGTGCCGCCAGCTGGCTGACGTAGTGGGCTTTGTCCCACGCCAGGCAGGCCAACGCCGTCATCACCGCCGTGCCGTTCATGATGGCGAGGCCTTCTTTGGGCCGTAGTTGCAAGGGGCTGCGGCCGAGGGTGGCCAGGGCTTGCGCGGCGCTCTGCAGCTGGCCGTCGGCCAACACTTCGCGCTCGCCACACAACGCAGCGGCAACATAGGACAGCGGCGTCAGATCCCCACTGGCCCCGACCGAACCCTCGGCCGGAATCAGCGGCAACACATCGTGCGCCAGCAAGGCGTGGAGTTGCTGTAGCAGCGCCAGGCTAACGCCGGAATAGCCGCTCTTGAGCGATGCCAGCCGGGTGGCGAGGATGGCGCGGGTTTGCGGCGGGCTGAAATGCGCGCCCAGGCCACAGCCGTGATAGGTGTACAGATGCCGAGGCAACTCGCCCACCAGATCGAGCGGAATGCCGACGGTGCAGGAATCGCCATAGCCGGTGGTAACGCCATAAATCTGGCCGTGTTCAGCCAACATGGCGTCAAGTTGCGCGGCGCCGCTGGCGATACGGGCGCGCCAGGCGCTGTCTTCGCTCAGCTCGGCGCGGGCCTGCCGCCGCGCCAGGGCGACGATGTCTTCGATGCGCAAACGCGCGGGGCCAAATACCACGGCGTTCATCGCTACTCTCCGCGTGGGGCGCTGCCCCAGAAATCAAAAAAGTTAAACCACTGGAACGGCGCAGCCACACAGGCTTGCGCCATTTGCTCGGCATAAGCTTGCGCCAGCGCGGTCGCGCCGCCGATCCGGTCGGCACGCGGCAAGCGCACGGCGTCGGCCAGCACGCGTATCGTGATCACCGAACGCGCGCCCTCGCGCCGTGCCATCAGGCTGATCAGCGGGCAGCGCAACATATTCGCCAGCAGATACGGCCCGAACGGCAGCGGCGCGGGCGCGCCAAGAAAATCCACATTCAGCACCGGGCCTTGTTCGGACACCGGCACGCGGTCACCGGCAATCACGATAAATTCACCGCGCTCAACCTTCTCCGCCAGCATCACCGCCGTCGCGGGCGAAAAGTCGCTGACCTGGATCAGATCGAGCTGGCTATCGGGGGCCAGATCGTGCAGCACGCGGTTAAAGCGTTCGGCATGCCGCGTATGCACAAAGATATTCAGTTTGATGCCTTGGCGGCGCTGGCGCGCAATCGCGCGGCACAGCTCGAAATTGCCGATATGCGACACCACAAACACGCCGCCGCGCCCGGCATCGAGCAGATCCAGCACGGCTTGGCGGCCGCTGACGCTCACTTCGCCCAGGCGATCCGGATCGCTCCACGCCAGCACTTTATCCACCAGCGCTTCGGCAAAGGCGGCAAAGTGGCGCAGCACATTCAGCAAGCCGGGCCGTGGCGTGCAGCCATTGCTGTACAGATACAGCCGCGCCAGATAATCGCGCGAAGCCCGCCGCGCCACTGCGCGCGTCAGCACATACCACGCCAGCACCGGATACAAGGCCAGCCGGAACGGCCAGCGCCCGCACAGCCGGTACAGCGCAAACATGAACTTCATGCCGCCCACAAAGCCTGCCTCGCCGATGCGTGCCCAATGCATCAGGCGCACCGCATACCGGCGCGACCGCTAACGAGGCGGGCCAACAACAGCGGCAAGCGCAGCAACATGCCAAGGAACAGGCGACCATGCATCAGCGAAATGCGGATGTTGTCGCGCAGCACATCAAAGTGCGACACGCCGTCGCTGGGATAACTAACATGCACCGGCACATTGACGATAGGCACGCCGCGCCAGTCCAGCCGCACCAGGATTTCGGTATCGAAATCCATGCGCCGGCCGATATGCGCGCGCGCTGCCAGCGCCAGCGTGGTGGCCAGCGGATACAGGCGTAAACCACACATCGAATCCTTGATGCGCAGCGACAACGTATTCAGCCAGACCCAGATATGCGTGGCATAGCGGCCATAGAGCCGCACCTTGGGCACCGAGGCGTCATAGATGGGATAACCGGCGATCACGGCGTCCGGGTGCGCTTGCGCGGCGGCGATCATGCGCGGCAGATCGCGCGTGTCGTGCTGGCCGTCGGAATCAATCTGGATGGCGTGGCTATAACCCAGCGCGTGCGCGGCGCGAAAGCCACTCAGCACCGCCACGCCTTTGCCCTGGTTGTGCGGCAGGCGTTCCAGCGTAACCCCGGTTTGCTGAGCCAGCTGGTCCAGCACGGCTGCGCAGGCAGCGCTGCTGCCGTCGTCGACCAGCAGCACCGGCAGATCGAGCGCACGCAAGGCGGCGACCACCGCGCCAACCGCACGCTCGTGGTTATAAACGGGAATGACGGCGCACAGTTTCATGCGGCCTCAAAGCGCATACGGCCGCTGGAATGCGCGCGCGTGGTTTCGGCGCTGAGCGCGCTGACATAGCTGAAATTGAGTTGCTGTTTGTCGACGCGATAATCCAGCGTCAGGGTGACCGCAGCATCGGGCAGGATCACATTCTGGAACTTGATCGCATCCATGCCGCAAAAACGTGGCGGCAAAGCAAAGTACTGGCGGCCGAAATGCACGGCCCAATCGATCTGGGTAACGCCCGGTAACACGCCTTGCTCGACAAAGTGGCCAGCGAAATGTGCGGCGTTGGGCGGAATATGCAGTTGCAATACCACGTGATCAGCGCCCTGGCTGACGCCGGTAATTGCAGGATAACGCGGCCGTGCAGCGGGCACCGGCGCATCGAACAAGGCTTTGATATCTTGCTCGCGCACTTTGCTCATGCTGGTTTGCGGCAAGGCATCGACAAAGCGCCAGCGCCGCGGCAGGGCCACCCGATCAAAGCGCAGGGCCAGCTTTTCGCGCAGCGCGCGGCCCAGACTGGCGTGACCGAGCGCCTGCGCCTGGGCCCGGCCGGCGGCATTAAGCACCACCGCGGCGGCCAGCTCGGTGCGCTCGCCGGGCAGCACAATCACACGCGACTCGCTAATCCAGCCGGTTTGCGACAGCGCGGTTTCCAGCGCGGTCAGCGAGACGCGTTTTTCTTCGATCTTGGCGATACGATCGGCGCGCCCGAGCAAACGGAAGGTGCCATCGGCAGCAAACGCCGCCTGATCGGCCGTCACAAACCAGTCCATGCTCGGCAGATACGGCGAGCGCAATTGCAGCAGGCCGTCAGCGGACAGGGCGACGTCCACTTGGGGCAGCGCAGTCCAGGCCGCGCTGGGCTGGTCGCGCCAGGCGATGCCACCGGTCTCGGAGCTACCAAAAATTTCGCGCACCGCCAGACCCGATTGCGCGCGGATCTGGTCGGAAGTGGCAGCAGGCAACGGCCCGCCCGAAGAGAAAATGGCGACGTGGTGGCTGGCAACGGCGGCCCAATCCAGGGTATCGGGCAAGCGCTTGAGAAAAGCCGGGCTGGACACCAGCACTTGCGGCACGTGGGCGGCGGCCACGGTCAGCGCCTCGGGAAAAGCCAATGCCTGCGCGGCAAAAGGACGGCCCGACACCAGTGGCCAGATCACGCGGAACAACAATCCATATAAATGCTGTTGCGACACGGTGGCGACCACCAGCGCATCGGCCGGGATGGTGGCGCCAAACACGCTGTCCTGTGCCTGCATCTCATCGTTGAGCTGGGCCAGGCGTTTTTCGATGCACAAGGGTTCGCCGGTGGAGCCGGAGGTAAACACCGCCACGGCACGTTGTGCCGGATCAAGCGGCTTGAGGGGTACGGTTGACGTTGAACGCGCCCAGCCGCAATGATCGGCGCCGGTAAATTCGCCCAGCAAGGCCACGGCGCGCTGACGCATTTGCGCTGCGGTCGCGGGCGTGGCGTCAGCCGGCAGAATGACGCAGCGGCCTGCATGCCAGGCCGCCAGCAACCAGACACTGGCGCGATAACAATCGCTGTCATACAAGGCCACATCGCCCGGCGGCACGCATTGCAACAAGGCGCAGGCACGCGCGACATCCACACGCCATTGCGCGCGACGTATCCAGTGCCCGTCGCGCCACGCCAGCGGCAGACTATCTGCGCCAGCCAGCGCGCCCAGGCTCAAATCCAGTTCAGTGTTGCTCATTTCGTCTCACACGCTGGCGCACCAGCCATTCGCCAGCAAACAGACAGCCCATCGCGATATAAGCGATGACGCCGTTATACAGCGCCCAGATGCGGGCATCGCCCCACAGCACGGTCAGCAAAGCCAGCGTGCCATTGAGCGCAAAAAATCCACACCACACCACGGTCACCTTGCGCGTATAGCGCACGCCCGAAGGCGGCAGCTCCGGTTCGGTCAACCGCGCCAGCCGTTCGATGACCGTCTGCGGCGCCCGCAAACTGAGCCCGAACACCAGCAGCAAACAGGCATTGACCAGCACCGGATACAAGCGCACCGGTAAGTCATTGCGCGCCAGCAATGCCACGGCGCCACACAAGGCGGCTACCGGCGCCAGCCACGCCATGCCAGGCAAGGCATGGCGGCGGCGCCAGGCCAGCGGCAGCAAGGCCAGGCCTGCCAGCCAGAACGGCCAGTGCAGATAACGGAACAGCCAGAACAGCGCCGGCACGCTTAGCCCGGCCAGCGCTGCTAACCATGCGGGCACGTCAGGCCCCGTGTTCCTGCAACTGGCGATACACGGCTTCGACCACGTCTTCCACCGTACGCACCGCCTTGAATGCCTCCGGCGCCATCTTTTTGCCGGTGGCTTGTTTCAGCCGCACGATCAGATCCACCGCATCGATGCTGTCGATATCCAGATCTTCATACAAACGCGCTTCGGGCTTGATCAGCTCTGGCTTGATTTCAAAGGTCTGGGCCAGCTCTTTGGCGATCCAGTCGTAAATGTCCTGCTTTTGCATGCTGCTCTCCACCCCGCCGCCAGCAACCCGACCACGGGCTGCGGGATTGATCCGTTCATTTGATTTTATTTGGTGCGATGCGTGCCCACATACGCCGCCAACGCCGCCACCGAAGCGAAATGCTGGCGCGTCTCGGCGGAATCTGCGGCAAAGCTCAGGCCGTAACGCTTTTGCAGCGCCACGCCCAGTTCCAGCGCGTCGATCGAATCCAGCCCGAGGCCTTCGCCAAACAAAGGCGCGTCGGTATCGATATCGGCGGGGGAGATTTCTTCCAGATTCAGGCTATCGATGATCAGGGTCTTGATCTCGGCGACCAGGTCAGCTTGGGTCATGTCGCGCTATCTCTTTGCTAAAAAATTGTTCTAGCCAGGTGGTTAACCACCTGGCCTGTAATGGCGTTTCGCCGTGCCCGGCCAGCAAGGGCGCCAGTTCGATATCGTCGAGCACATGCACGCAAAAATGCGGTTGGCGCAGGGGCGGACGATACCATTTGCTGCGCTTGGTCAGTGTTGGCTCAGACACGGTAATGATGACCGGCGTGATGGTAGCTGGCCCGCGCACGGCAATATTGGCCGCGCCACGCTGAAAATGTTGAGGCTGGCCCGGCTCATCGCGCGTGCCCGCCGGAAAAATAATCAGGTTGTTGCCGCGCGCCAGCGTATCCAGCCCGGCCTGCACCAGTTCCGGCCCCATCGCATTACTGATATAGCCCGCCATGCGCACGACACCCGCAGTGAAGGGATTCCGCCACATTGCCGCCTTGACCACGCAATCGGGCTGCTCGATCAGGGCCATCAAGATCACCACATCGATAAGCGAAGGATGATTGGGCAGGATCAGCAGGCCACGACGGCGCAGTTTGTCGCGACCATACACAGTCAGCGTCATCGCGCCGGTGATCTGCATCAAACCAACCTGCGCGGCCATGGCCTTATGCACGATGCGTTTGCCCAGTTGCTGCCGCTGCGGCGCGCGCCAGAACAGCCACAACAGAGGCACCAGCAACAACTGCATCAGCACGCCACCGAGGCCGAACAAGATAAACCCCAGCGCAAACAACGTTGCGCGCCACGTCCGCGCCAGCGCGTTCATTGCGCGGGCGTGCGGCTGATGTGCCAGCCGCTCAGGCTGAGCGCCAGGCTGGGCGCATCGGTCAGCAAAAAGCGCATCAGATCAAGCGGGGCGGCATCTTGCCCCGGCCCGGGCTGATGATGCAAGCGCAATTGCGCGCCTGGCGTCAGTGTCAGCAACGCGGCGAAGGCCGGTGTGGCAGTTTCGCCATAGCGCGCATACATCTCGGGCAACGGTTCATCGCAAAACAGCAAACGCACACCGGGCGCGCCATCGGCCAATTGCATCGCCGCCTCGATCAAACCGCCCAATGCGGTTTGCGTACCCGCCGCCAACGCCGACACCGGCGTTTGCTGTTGGGTGGCGATGGTATACAGGCCGCCAATGGCGTTATGCACCGACATGCTGAACGACTGCGGCGACACCGCACCGCTCTCGGCCAGCTCTTGCAGCAAGGCAGTCGAACGCAAAATCTCGCCATAGCGCGACGCCACCACCAGCGGCAAGTCTGCCGACGCGGGCTGCGCATACAAGGTTTCCAGCGCCATCCGTCCCAGCTGCTGCGCCCGCCGCCGCAACATCGCCGGCATCGCCGCCACTGCAGGCTCTTGCTGCTGTGGCTGGCGCTCACCGGTACGCGCCCAATGCTGCCAGGCCTCAGGCGTGGTCAGATCGCTCGCCCAGGCAGACCAGGCGTGCAGATTAAAACTGAGGGATGCGGCAGATGTGGCGGACATGAACGGGTATTACGCGTGGGCCGTTTTAAAAAATCGATTGAAAACAAAAGCCTGCATCAATCAAGGCGGCCGCCATCGTGCCATAGCGGGCTGACGCTGGCAAATTCAGCAGGCCGCGCGCGTCTGGTCGAACGCGTCGGTTTACCTGGACGAGGTTTTGTGGTTTGGCGCTCTGAATGGGCATTTGAACGCGGCGCACGGCTTCGCCTCCTGCCGCGGCGAGCAGACAGCAGGTCAGGCCCCGTTCTGACACTGCGCCAGTTTCAGCCAGCCTTTATCGGCCAGCGTGGCGGCGGCAAGCCGGATCTGCCTTGGCGAGAACCTGGGTTTTAGCTCGTGCCACGCATAAACCTGCTCAGTCAGTTGCTCCACCGTATCGCCCGGATTGTGTTTGCCACACCAGTGCACGGTGGCCAGCAATTCAAGGCCAAATGGCGATTCAAAACCCTGCACCAGATCGGCGACCTGGCTAAAGCGTTGCCGCGTAGCGGCAAAGCTTTCAAGAAAACGCGTTGCTTGCGCCTGTGCACCCGGCATCAGCGAGATCACCTTGCCAGGCGCATCGCCCCCATCGGCATAGCCGGTAACAAAATGGCCCTCGATCGCGTTCATCACGTGCCGCAGGTTTTCGGCATACGGGCCGTAGTGGCCGGCTTTGAATTGCAGCTCGAGGGGTTCCCCCGCGGCTTGCATGAAGTACATCAGTTTGTGCACCTCCAGCGACGAAACCGTGGGATCAAGCAAGCCTTTCAGGTATTGCGCGATCAGCTCGATCAACGCGGCGCGACCTGGCGTCATGGCGGGCGGCGCATGGCGGGCTGGCGCCTGCGCAGAAACGGGTATGCCGTCGGGCTCATATATCAGTACCCGCAAGCCCCGCAGGTCCGCCAGCGCCGATTCAATCCTGGGTTTGACCAGCCCCCAATCCAGCCCGCCCAGACCACTGCCCAAGGGCGGGAGCGCGACCGACTGGATGCCATTGGCACTGATTACCTGGCGCAAATCCGCAAGGCCCGCTTCGATATCGGCCAGCAGGCTTCTCTGCTTCCAATGCCGTTTGGTCGGGAAATTGATGATAAAGGCAGGCGCGGCTGCGCCGGTTGAGTGCACGAACATCTTGCCCGGCTGCACTTGCTGCCGTTTGCATGCGGCGGCGTAGTCGCGAAAATTGTCTGGCCACTGCCGCTTGAACTGCAGCGCGATGCCCCGCCCCATTACGCCCACGCAATTGACGGCATTGACCAGCGCGTCGGCATCGGCCAGCAACAAATCACCGCGGGTGTATTCAATCATGTCCAGCTCTCAGTAATACCAATCGGGTCTGACTTCGATCACCGGGCGATGCGGCGCGCCGGACGCGTCCTGAATGGTCGCGGCGACACGTTGGCCAATCAGCCTTGAATGCACGCCTATCCGCTCGACCAGTCGCCAGGGGAAAGCACGCTCCAGCAAGAACTCAGCTTGTTTGCCTTCACGACAGCCTGCCCAGTTGCGGCTGTTTACAGCGTCCCACTGGATTTCGTGCAGGCAAGCCAGATCGCAGCGATCTTCGAAATAGCGTGAACCGGCATTGGACAAGGTAAATGCCCAGCGGCGATTGTACCGCTGCGCCCATGCCACCGCAGCACGCAGATCCGCCTGCAAATGAATGATGGGTGTCTGCCCTCCCCGGTAGGCAAGCTCCGCGTGGTTGGCCATGTGGATCAAATAGAGCATCACCGAGCGCGGGCAAAAATAAAAAGGGACGCACTGCCCCACATAAAGCCCCGGATGGCTATGCAAGACCAGTTCCGTCAATCTGCGCGCCTTGATGCTGGCCAGACCGATCATGCTGCCTGCCAGAGTTTGCTCCGCGCTTGTCGCATCGCAGTGCAATCCACGTTGTTGCAGGATCGACGCGAGTCGATCCACATGGACGATGTGATAAATCTGCGGGCGAGCGGGCACGAACATGGCGACGGTGGCTGAGTGGCGATCGGGCATCGTCCACCGCGGGCCGCAGGCAAACCCTGAGCAGGATCAAACCGGATAATTCCGATAAAACGATCGCTGTCTTGAGTAAAAAACAAACCCGGCACAAGTCCGGGTTTGGGGTACTGCGATCACGGATGGCTGCGGGGCTTATTGCAGGCCCAGCGGGGCATCCGGGTTTTCTTGCTGCAGCACGTACTTGTTGCCGCCGATGGTGACCACGTAGTTGGACGGGCCCGAGATCGGCAGATAGTAGTTGAGTGCCACCGTTACCGTCGCGCCTGGCGCCAGCGATTGCCAGGTGGGCAGGCTGAACGACGCGTGGTTGTAGTTGGCTTTAAAGCCACCGATGTTGTTGGGGCCGCTGTAGCCAGCCTTGGTGGTTTTGAGGCCAAAGCCCGATTGGTCCGCCATGGTGGCCGGGGCCGACACAGGGTAATCGAACTCGATGGTGGTGCCGCCCGCGATGGTTTGCGTGGTGTTGTTGGTGATTTCCATCTTCGGCGTGATTGGGTAGTTGTTATCACCCAGCGGCCATTGGTCGAGCACGATGGCCAGTTTCACGGCCGAAGTCGGCAGCGCGGTTTCGGATTTGGTGTTGCCGTAGGGCGCGGCAGCGCTGAAGGCGGCGTACAGATCATTGGTTAGCGTGTAACCAATAAAGTACTCACCCTTGCCGCCGTTTTTGGTGGCATCCCAATCGTAATCGCCAGCCAGTTCCCAGATCATGGCGCCGCCGATGCCGTTATCGACAATGTATTGCGCCTTGGCCTTGATCGACTGCTCGGTTTCGGTGGAGATAAACACCTGCTTGGTGGCGTTCCACAACCACGGCGCCACCAGCGCGGCGCTGTAGTTCGGCACATAGGTGCCGGTCAGCGTTTTGTCGGTGACTTTATAGGCGTCCAGATAATCCGGGACGATGCCGTTCTGCAGGTTAAGCGCATGCCACAACGGGTTGCCGCCGCCCGGAACCGGGTTGCCCTGGCTGTCGAGGTCGTACCACACGTTGTCGATGCCGGTTGCACCCGTGCCGCACGTGGCCACACCGGCGCACGTGACCGTGCTGCTGGTGGTGCCGCTGGTGCCCCACAAACCGTTGGTGCCGCCGGTCACGCCTTTCCAGCCGCGCGTGTAATACGGCACGCCGATATTGATCCGGCCGGCTTGCATTGCGCCGCGGTAGTAGTGATACGCCCAGTCGGTGTTCAGATAACCAATGCCACCGTACTGGCCCGCGCCATACACGCCACCGGCTTTCAGCTCGGCATCATTGCCATCGTCATACAAGGCGGCATTCGGCCCCACGTACTGGTTCCACGAGCCATGCAGGTCGTACGACATCAGGCTGGCGTAGTCCAGATATTGCAGACCGGCCATATTTTCTTCGCCACGCAAAATCCAGCCCGAAGCCGAGCCGGCAATACTGAGCATGTAGTACTTCTGATCAGCCACCGCGGCGGCATCCAGTTTCTGGCGGATGGATTTGAGCAGCAGCGTATAGCTGGGCATCAGGCCCTTCAGACGCGGCGTGGACAGGCTGAAATCCAGCGGATTGCCCGCTTGCGCGTTGCTGGTGGGGTGCTCGTAATCGATATCCACACCATCAAAGAAGGTGTACTGGCGCAGGAACGCCACCACCGAATCGGCAAACGTGTTGATGCCCGCGGTATTGGCGCTGCCATCGGCATTGGTGGTCATGGTGTAGAAGCCGGTACCGCCAGCCCAACCGCCAATCGACAACATGATCTTGACCTTGGGGTTGGCCTTTTTGTATTGCGCCAACAGGTTGAAGTGACCGTTGTACGGCAGCGAGGTATCCATGGCCGCACCTGCGACGCCGGGCCAGGTGAGGCCGATTTCGGGGCTGGTGGCGCTGGTGTCGATCTGCAGCTTGTAGCTGGTCGGGTTGACCGAGGCAAACGCATAGTTGATATGCGACACCTTGGACCACGGGATGTTGTTGACCAGGTAGGCGGGCGTGCCGTCCTTGCCGGTGCGCCAGCTGGCGAAGTACGCCACGATGCGACGGCTGAGGTTGTTGGCCAGCACTTCGCGGCCATTGGCGTCATACACCTTGCAGTACGGCACGCTGGTGGCGCCCGGGATCAGGCCATCCGGACGGCAGGCGTTGGCGGACGGCGTCGGTGCCGGAGTGGGTGTGGGTGCGGGGGTCGGGGTTGCCGTCGGCGTCGGGGTTGGGACTGGCGTCGGCGCGGCGGTTGGGGTCGGGGTGGGCGCGGGCGTCGGGGTTGGCGTGGGTTTCGGTGTGGGTGCAGGGGTCGGTGCCGGTGTGGGCGTTGGCGTCGGGGCTGGCGTCGGCGTGGTGCTGCCGCAATTGCCGACGATCAACCACGGTTGGCCGCTGCCCGCGGTGCCGGAATTGGTGGCGGGGCTATTGCCTTGCGTCCACCAGTTGGCTTTGTAGTTAACGCCGTTCAGGCTGACCAGCGCGCCTGCGTTATACGCGGTGGTGGCGCTCCAGGTCGGGTTGCAACCGCTGGCCGGGGTCGGCGCGGGCGTCGGTGTCGGCGCGGGGGTGGCGGCTGGCGTCGGCGCCGGCGTCGGGGCTGGCGTGGCCACCGGGGTGGGCGCGGGGGTTGCCACCGGCGTCGGGGCCGGGGTGGGCGCTGCGGTCGGTGTCGGGGTAGGTGTGGCGCTGCCGCCGGTATCTACGCCCAGATCTTTCCACAGACTCGGCGTGCTGGCCGGGTTCCAGTTGGCGCCCACGTAATCGGTCTGGGTAACCAGCGCCTGATAATCGTGGCCGTTATATACAACAATGCTGCCAGCGGTATAAGTACCGCCATCCTGCCAGGCCGGATACGCGGCAAACGCGCATACCGAGACCAGGGCAGCGGGCAAGGCCGCAAGGGCCAGCCGGGTGCTCTTCATGGTTATGTCTCCATCCATACTCTGGTTAACGCACGCTCTGTACGTGCCTCTGCGTCGGCATTTTTTGTAAGAAAACGATTTGCCAACGGCGCGCGGCGGGCCTTTTTCTGGCTGTTTGACCGCGTGCATCGCTGATTACCATTGAAGGGCCAGAGGCTGTCAACACGGTGGGTTTGCGGTGGAATGCGCGGTTTGGGCACTGGTATTAGCGCAAGCTGCGCTGGCGGGATCCATGCCGTGATCATTTTTATGCTGCGCTGCAATATAAAAATGGCGAGGCCTTGCCCCGCGCGGCCTGGCGCGTGCGGCTGCACACAATCAGCAGGCCCTGATATAGGCGCGGCGCGGCGTGTGGCTTATCGCAGTGGTCTTTACAGCACCGCTTTTCGCCGCTGAACGGTGGCATTTTTGTTTCAGTGCGCTGGCGTGGGTACGGCGTTTACCTTACGGCGGTGGCAATTTGCGGGAGCCGTGATTTAGTGAATGGCTTTGGGTGGTGGGTCTGGACCCACCCTATGCACCACTTTTATGGGGTCGCTCCGAATCCGCCGCGCCACGCGGCTGAACTGCGCCACGGCGGCGGCGGGGTTGCTCGAAAAGCGGGCAACATGATAAAACCCGAGTTCATTACTCAGGTTTTATCATGCTGATCCGCAAGCTCTTCAAGTTCGAAAACGCCCATATCGTGCGCAACTGTTCCAGCGATCGTTGCCGCCATTCCATCCACGGCCACAGCTATAAGGTTGAGGTGCTGCTGGAGGCGCATACGCTGGACCACGGTCAGATGGTGTACGACTTCGGTTTGATGAAGGGCACCATCAAGGATGTGATCGATGCGTTTGATCACGCCATCTGTTTCTGGGACAAAGACGACCCCGAGTACATCCGCCTGTGCAAGCAATTCAGCGCGCGCTGGATTGCTTTGCCGGTATCGCCCTCCGCCGAGCAGTTTGCTCGACTATTCTTTATCGTCATCGACGCCATTTTGCAGAACACGGTCATGAAGAACGGCGAAGGCGATGTGCGCCTGCATTCGGTGATCGCGCATGAAACCGACACCGGCTACGCACAAGCCTTCCGCGAAGACGCCGACAACGCCCGCATGGGCGTCATCCGCCCCGCCGATATCGTGTTCTCAGAGCAAGTGCTGGCGGAATGGCAAGACCCGCAAATGATGCAGAAGCTGATTGCGGGGCAGACGTTCGTTAACCCCGATGTGCCGTTGCAAGTAAAGGTCTGAGGGCCGCTGCGGCAGATCGTGTAACAGGACAGACTGACATGATTTCCGCAGAAACCCATCCCGATCCGGCCGCGCTGATCCAGGCGCAACTGGATGCCTATAACGCCCACGATATCGACGCCTTTGTCGCCTGTTACGCCGAGGACGTGCGCGCCGCGGTGTGGCCGTCCGACAAGACACGGCTGGAAGGCCGCATCGCCTTCGCCGGCTATTACCGGCTGCATCGCTTTAACCGCCCCAATCTGCACGCCGAACTGGTCAATCGCATTGTGTTTGGCCATGTGGTGATTGATCACGAAATCATCACCGGGCTGGACCAGTTAACGGTGGAAGTGGTGGCGATCTATCAGATCAAGGATGGCCTGATCGCCAGCGTGCACTTTGTTGAATACGAGCCCGACGTCGGCTTTGCGCTGGAGCCTTAGCGTTACCAGACGGGCTCATCATGCGGCCGCGCCAGCAGCGCAAAGCCCAGCAGAAAGATCATGGCGCCATAGGGCCAGATATCGCTGATCAGCGCTGACAAGCCACGGAAATGCATCAGGTGGCCGTAATGCCAGCGGAACAGCGGCAGCATGGCTGACAGCTGCGGCACCAGAGGCCACAACCAGCTGACCAGCACCGCCGCCAGCAAGCAGATCGCGCCAGCCACCGCCCGCAATCGACGCGGCAAACGCCACAGCACCGCCAGCAAGGGGACGGCCGCCAGGCCACCGAGCGCCACGTTCCAGTTAATCCAGATAAAGAACTGGCTCCAGCGCAGCATGATGGCGGCAAAGATGATCTTGCTCAGCAACACCAGGCTGACCAGGGCAATGATGGCACGCGGGATATTCCGGCTGTAGCGCACCAGCACCGAAGTAAACAGACATACGCCCAGGGTGTTGAGCAGCATGCCACCGCCTTCAAGCAAATCCAGAAACAAGCCTGGATCCTGCATCGGGGCGAGAATGGGTTGCGGAATGCCGCGCGGTTCGTCCACCACGCCAAAGAACGGCACCGATGGATCAAACTGCGTAATCAGCCACAGACACAACCAGACCAGCCCCCACTCCGCCGCGCCGCCCGGATACAGATGTTTGTGGCGAAACACCAGCCAGGCGTGCTGCACGCGCCGCGCGCGCAAGGCCACCGCCCCCACCGCACCAATCAGCCCACCCACGCCGTTGGAAAAGATGTCCATATTGCTGGCAACGCGGCTGGGAATGAACTGCTGCACAAACTCGACACCGCACGACACCAGTACGCACACCAGCGCGCTGATCAGCCACGCCAGCGCGGGCCAACGCCGGATCATCAACGAGGCGCCGATGCCCAGCGGCACATAGGCCAGTACGTTGATGGCGTTATCAAAAAACGTGTAGTAGTACGGCAGCGGGTAGGTATAGAAGGCAAACACCGGCTCGCCGGTATAACGCCAATCGGTAAACGGATAAAAACTGACCAACAGCACCACCAGCAGGTAGCACCAGAAGAAATAACGCGAGAGCCGCGTATGGGGGTGCGCGCTGGCAAGAAAGCTGATGGGAGGGGAAGCGCGCATAGGGGCCGTTGATTGAATGGGGGCAGGCCTGGCAGCCTGCCCCCGCCAGCTTATCGGGCGGTCTTCACTTCCGTCCAGAGGCGGTTCAGATCACGCAGCGGTTTGCCTTCCAGCGCGTTGAGCTGATACAGCTTTTTCATATTGTCCGGCGTCGGAAACACGGCGTTGATGGCCTTGATATCCGCGTTCACAAACTGGCCGGCAGCGGCGTTGGGGTTACCCGAGCCGATCATGTTGGTCAGCTCGGACGAATTCTTGCCATCGAGCATGAAGTTGATGAACTTGAAGGCCAGATCGGGGCGCGGCGCGCTCTTCATCACCATCATGTTATCCACCGACAAGGTGTTGCCTTCTTTCTGCAGCGTGTAGGCAATGCCGAACGGACGCTTGGCGGTGTGGGCGTCGGTGTTGGCCTGGAACATGTCGTTGGAGTAGCCGTGCGCCAACCAGATATTGCCCACCGTCAATTCCTTGATGTAGCTCTGGTTGTTAAACGCAGCCCAGTACGGCTTGGCCTTGATGATGGTGTCTTTGGCTTTCTGCCATTGCTTGGCATCGGTGCTGTTCGGGTTAAAGCCGTTGTACATCATGGCGGCAGCGAACAGTTCTTTCGGGTCATCCAGCACGGTGACCTTGCCTTTGATCTTGCTCAGCACCGCCGGATCAAAAATCGCGGCCCAGCTGGACGGATCAATGCCCAGTTCCTTGATTTTCTTGTCGTTGTAACCGATCAGCGTGGTGGTAAACGCGTACGGCACCGAGTATTTGTTGCCCGGATCAAACTGGCTGTTCATGAACGAGGCGTTCATGTTTTTCAGATTCGGAATCTTGCTCTTGTCCAGCGGCTGCACCAGACCTTGTTTGATCAGCGGCGGCAAGGCAAAACCCGTCGGCACCACCACGTCATAACCCTTGGCGCCAGCGGCCAGCTTGGCCAGCATTTCTTCCATGGCGCCGTAATAATCCTGCACCACCTTGCACTTGCAGTCGGCTTCGAAATGCTTGACGGTTTCGGGCGCGATGTAGTTGTTCCAGTTGTAGATGTGCAATACATCTTCGGCTTGCGCAGCAGCGCCCGTAGCCAGCATCAACGCCAACAACAGCTTTTTCATGTCTGAGACTCTCCGGTCTGAACCACTGAAAAAAGTGCGGGGGGCATGCACCCGCACCCATGATCAAAAACAATCAGCGCCCGATTATGCCAGAGGTTATGCCGCGTATGCCGGTGGCGACCGCCCTGTGGTTAATTTGCCGCCAACCCGCGCCGCCATTGCCCCGCAGCGGTGCGATGGGCGTAAAAAAGCCGCCCAATAAAGGGCGGCGATAAACCATGCATAGGGTGGGTCTAGACCCACCACCCAAAGCCGCAAGCTCGGTGCGCTGAGCCTGGCAATACCGCTTCGGGTTAATGGCGTTTGATCGCGCCACCCAAAGCCGCCTGGCATTGCTGTGAGCCTGGCCAGCCACTTTGAAGGGTGGGTCCAGACCCACCCTATGGGTTAATGGCTGGCACGTAGCGCGCCGGGGGCCAGTTTGGCGGCGATCATGATCAGCGCCAGCGTCAGCAGCATCAGCAGCGACGAGATCGCATTCACTTCAGGCGTCACCGCAATCTTCAGCATCGAGTAAATCTGCAGTGGCAGCGTCGACGCGCCCGCGCCCGCTACAAAGTAGGTGATCACAAAATCATCAATCGACAGCGTAAACGCCATCAACGCGCCCGCGATAATGCCTGGCAGGATCAGCGGAAACGTCACCCGCCAGAACGCCTGCAATGGCGAAGCGCCCAGATCACGCGCGGCTTCGACCAGTGATTCGTCCATGCCCTGCAAACGCGAGCGCACCACGATAGCGACAAAGCCAATCGAGAATGCGATGTGCGCCACCGTAATCGACAGATAGCCCATGCTGAAATTAAGCGTCACAAAGAACATCAGCAACGACAAGGCCATCAGGATTTCGGGAATCGCAATCGGCGTCAGCACCAGCACCGGCAACAGACGCAGCCGGTACTTGTACATCGACAAGCCCGCCAGCGTGCCAAAGAAGGTGGCGAAAATGCTCGACACCAGCCCGATCAGCAGCGAATTGCGCGCCGCGGTCAGCATCTGTTCATCGCTGAACAGCACGCCGTACCAATGCGTGGTAAAGCCCACCCATTCGGCGTTCAGGCGCGAATCGTTGAACGAATACACCACCACAATCAGCAGCGGCAGATACAGAAAACCGTAGACCAGCAGCGCGCACGCCCACAGCCATTTTGATTGCTTAGAGTGCATTGCGTTTGCCTCCGCGGCCCAGCAGGCTCATCAGGCCGGCCATGATCAACACCGACAGCGTCAGCATGATGGACAGCACCGAGCCAAACGGCCAGTCGCGCGAATCCAGAAACTGCTGTTTGATCAGGTTACCGATCATGATGCCGTCGGTGCCGCCCACCAGATCGGGCACCGCAAAAATGCCCAGCGCCGGAATAAACACCAGCGCCGCGCCCGCGTACACACCCGGCAGGCTCAGCGGCCAGGTGACTTTCCAGAAGCGCTGCCAACGCGATGCGCCCAGATCTTGCGCGGCATCGAGTAAGGCCATGTCATGCTTCTCAAGATTGGCGTAGAGCGGCAGCACCATAAACGGCAGATGCACATACACCAGCACCAGCACCACCGCGAACGGCGTAAACAGAAACTGCAAGGGCTCGACGCCGAACATGCCCAGAAAGCCGTTGACCACTTTGGCAAAGTAACCCTGCGGCCCCAGGATAATCATCCAGGCGTACACGCGGATCAGAAAGTTGCTCCAGAACGGCAGGATGACCAGCAGCACCAGCAGATCGCGCCATTTTTTGGGCGAACGGGCAATCAGCCACGCCAGCGGATAGGACAACACCAGGCACAGCAGCGTGGTCAGGCCCGCATAACAGAACGATTTGATAAACAGCTCGATAAACACCGGCTCCTGAAAGAAGCGGGCAAAGTTATCGAGCGTAATGTAGTCATGCCAGTTTTGCGCATTGACCAGCAGCGTGGTTTTGCCGGTGGCGGCATCGGTGCCAAACAGCGGCATCAAGCCGCCGTAATCGCCGGGAAAACGAAACGCCGCCAGCGCCATCATGCCGGTAGGGATGGCAAAGAAGATCAGCAGATACAGCAGCGGCGGCCCGGAAATCAGCCACTTCGACACGCGTTTGGAGGTACTGATGGACACGAAGCCCCCTTACGCCAGCACGAAATGGCCGGCGTCAAAGCGCCATGCCAGCTCGACCTGATCGTTGTCGTCAAAGAAACGGGCGCGGCCCGGTGCGGCGTTGGGCAGCATGGTTTCGATCAACATGCCGTTTTCCAGCTCGACGATGTAGACCGTCACATCGCCCAGATACAGACAGTCGTGCACCTTGCCTTTGAAATGCACTTCATCGGCATTGCCAGTGGCCACGCTAGCGCCCAGCTTGATCTTCTCGGGGCGCAAGGCCAACGTGCCTTTCTGGCCCACGCTCGCGCCGGCCACCGGCAGCGTATCCAGCGTACCGACGCCTTCGATTTCGATCTGCATACGCTCGGCGCTGACGCTGCGGATGGTGGCATCCAGCAGGTTGCATTGGCCGATAAAGTCGGCCACAAAGCGGCTCTTGGGGTATGAGTAGATATTCTCGGGCGCATCGAGTTGCTCAACCTGGCCCTGGCTCATTACCGCAATCCGGTGCGACAAGGCCAGCGCTTCGCCCTGGTCATGCGTCACATAAATAAACGTGATGCCGACTTCTTTTTGCAGATTGATCAGCTCCAGCTGCATTTGCTCGCGCAATTTGGCATCGAGCGCCGACAGCGGCTCATCCAGCAACAGCACGCGCGGACGATTAACCAGCGCGCGCGCAATCGCCACGCGTTGCCGCTGGCCACCCGACAATTCGCTGGGCATGCGCGTGGCAAACTGCTGCAGGCGCACGTCTTCCAGCACTTCCGCCACGCGGGCCTTGATCTGCTCCGGCGCCACCCCCGCCATCTTGAGCGGAAAGGCCACGTTCTGTTGCACCGTCATATGCGGAAACAGCGCGTAGCTCTGGAATACCGTATGCACCGGGCGCTTTTCCGGCGGCACGCCATTCAGCGACTTGCCATCCAGCAGCAATTCGCCGCTGTCCGGTTGCTCAAAACCCGCCAGCATCCGCAGCAAAGTGGTCTTGCCGCAGCCCGACGGGCCCAACAAAGTAAAGAACTCGCCGGCCTCTACGCTGAGACTGACGTGATTGACGGCGGTGAAATCGCCGAAGCGTTTGACCACGTCCCTGATTTCCAGCAAAGCCATGCCGTTCCCCATAAAAAAACGCGCGCTATTCTAACCGGAAAGCCCGCCCTGGCCCAGCCGCTTGCGTATTGCGCGGGCCGGTTTGTTACGCGGCAAGTGGGCGATGCCCGGCGTATGATGAGCGCCTGTCTTGCTACCCGGATTCTGGATCATGATGGACTGGCACCGCCTGCTCAGCGCCAACCGCCTGGGCGCCCCGCGCGACAATGCGCCGGACGACGAACTCTCGCGCAGCGATTTTCATAAAGACCACGACCGCATCGTGTTCTCCTCACCGTTCCGGCGGCTGGGCCGCAAAACCCAGGTGCATCCGCTGACCGAAAACGACCATGTGCATACGCGCCTGACGCATTCGATCGAAGTGGGTTGCGTGGGCCGCAGCCTGGGTTTGATTGTAGGCGAGCAACTGCGCAACGAACTGCCGTCGCATATCTCGCCCTACGATCTGGGCGCAATTATCCAGGCCGCCTGCCTGGCGCACGATATCGGCAATCCCCCGTTTGGCCACGCGGGCGAATACGCCATCCGCGACTGGTTCCGCCGCGATGACCATGCCTATCTGCTGCAGAATCTGTCGCCGAATGAACGGCGTGATCTGCAGACGTTTGAAGGCAATGCGCAGGGGTTCCGGGTGGTGACGCAACTGGAAAACCATCGCTTTGAAGGCGGCATGCGGCTGACCTATGCCACGCTGGGCACCACGCTCAAATATCCATGGACCAGCGAATTTGCGGGCGAAAAAGGCAAGTTCAGCTGCTACCAATCCGAGCGGCATTTGCTGGAACAAGTGGCATCTGAACTGGGCCTGCCCGAAATCGCCCCAGGCCGCTGGGCGCGCCATCCGCTGTCTTATCTGATGGAAGCGGCCGACGATATTTGCTACGCGATTCTCGATCTGGAAGACGGTATCGAAATTGGCATGCTGCCGTATGACACGGTCGAGCCTTTGCTGATGAAGATTTGCGGTGGCGATACCGAATTGCTGCAGATGGAAGTGGCGGCGGCGCCGTCGGTGCGGCGCAAGATTTCTTTGCTGCGTGGCAAGGCCATAGGCCGTTGTGTGACCGAAGTGGCCAAGGCGTTTATCAAGAATCACAAGAAGTTATTGGCCGGCGAATTTAGCGGTGACATGCTCGGCGATTGCCCGGCCAGCCTGCGCCATGGCATTGCCGAAGCCAAGCAACTGGCGCGCGATCAGATTTTTAATGCGCGGCGCAAAGTGGAAATTGAAGTCGGCTCGTTTACTTGTCTGGATATCTTGCTGGATGCATTTTGCAATGCAGCCTGGCAATTACGCGTATCGCCGGAATTGCCGTTCCGCATGAAGCGGATTCTGGATCTGATGGAATACAACGCGCCGAAGAAGGAATGGCCGATTTATCAAACCTACGGCCGCGTGCTGGATTTTATTGGCGGCATGACGGACAACTACGCCACCTATCTGGCGCAGCAAGTCGGCGGCATGGGCCGCTGATCCGGGCACGGCCCCCTCCGGAACATATCGATACCGCCCGCGCATGGAGTGTGGGAACAATCTGACGTACGCTGTGCGCGTTTGCCTTTTGCCCCGGAATCGAAATGCGCCCTACCCTGTTGATTGCTTTTGTTATTTCACCCTTGCTGGGCGCATGCGGCGTGGTGTCGACCGCGGTAGATGTCGGGGTCACGGCGGTGAATGTGGGCGTGACGGCAGTGAACGTGACCACGACTGCGGCTGGCGTGGCCTATGACGCGGGCAAAGCAACGGTCAATGGCGTGACGACCGTGGGTGGCTGGGCCATCGATGCCGCGCGCACTGCGCCGGCTGCGGCGCCTTGAGCGCGCCGCAAGCCCCTGGCGGAAATCAGAAATCGCGATCGGCGTGCAGCACTTCGCGCAATAGCGGCACCGTCACCGGGCGTTTTTGCGAAAGCGCATAGCGATTGGCCTGGGTCAGCACCGATTGCAGGCTGACCAGATCGCGGTCGGTATGGCGCAGCAAATATTCGGCCGCCTCGGTCGACAAATCAAAACCCCACTCGCGCGCCTGTTTGCGCAAGGCGGCCAGCTTGTCGGCGTCGCTCAAAGGCTTGAGCTGGTACACCAGGCCCCAACCCAGCCGCGTGGTCAGATCGGTGCGCAATTCCAGTTGCATCGGTGGCACGGGGCCGGTGGCAATCAAACGGCCATTGCCTTCGCGCAGCGTATTGAAGTGATCGAACAAGCGGATTTGCGCTTCAAAATCGAGATGCTCGACGTTATCAACCAGCAAGGCCGCATCGGGCGCTATGCTCAGTGGCAATGCCTGGCGCGCACAATCCACCAGAATGGCACCCGGCACCCGTTGCCGCGCCGCTGCCAGCAAATGCGATTTGCCCACGCTGGGGCCGCCCCATAGATACATGAACGACGCGTAGCTTTCGCCCGAAGCCCATTCGCCCAGCATGAACAAGGGCTCGGCGTTTTCGCCCGCCACATAACCTTCAACGCTGGGCGGCTGCGGCAGATACAGGTCCAGCACCAGTTGCTGGCTCATGGGCAACCACACTGCGACGGCACGGCGGCGCTAACCCGCAGACGTGCCAGAAGCCGCAGGCCAGCAAAGGCGGTGCGGGAGTGGAACATCGGCTGACGGGGAGTCGGGCGTTTCATCGCGGGATGCGTTAAAATACGGCGCTTTTGGATCGAACGGCCGTCAATTCTAGCTGCAACGCGCTCTTCCCGCCATGAACCTGGGATGGACGCCGCGTTCAGGCCCACTTTGCGGGCTGGCTGTGGGCACTTTTTGACGACCGTTTTGACTTATCCCTTACGCAAACCGTTGTAGATCACGATGACCACGAGGCCACGCATGACCACCACCACCCCCGGTTTGAGCTATCGCGATGCAGGTGTCGATATCGACGCTGGCGATCAGCTTGTAGAGAACATCAAACCCTATGCCAAGCGCACCATGCGCCCCGAAGTTCTGAGCGGCATCGGCGGTTTTGGTGGTCTGGTGGAAATCTCCAAAAAGTACAAAGAGCCGGTGCTGGTCTCGGGCACTGACGGCGTGGGCACCAAGCTCAAGCTGGCCTTCGAACTCAATCGCCATGACACCGTCGGCATCGATCTGGTGGCCATGAGCGTCAACGACATTCTGGTTCAGGGCGCTGAACCGCTGTTCTTCCTTGATTATTTTGCCTGCGGCAAGCTGCACGTGGATTCCGCCACCGAAGTCATCCGCGGCATTGCGCATGGCTGTGAACAAGCCGGCGCGGCGCTGATTGGCGGCGAAACCGCCGAGATGCCGGGCATGTACCCGGTGGGCGAATACGATCTGGCTGGCTTTGCCGTGGGCGTGGTGGAAAAAGCCAATATCATCACCGGCGAGCACATCAAGCCGGGCGATGTGGTGCTGGGCCTGGCTTCCAACGGCGCGCATTCCAATGGTTATTCGCTGGTGCGCAAGATCATGCATCTGGCCGAAGCCGATTACGCGGCTGAATTTGACGGCGGCAAATCGCTGGCTGACGTGGTGATGGCCCCGACCCGCATCTATGTAAAACCACTGCTCAAGCTGATGCAAACGCTGACCGTGAAGGGCATGGCCCATATCACCGGCGGTGGCATTTCCGAGAACGTGCCGCGTGTATTGCCAGCCAATGTGGTGGCACAAGTCGACGCGCAAAGCTGGACCATGCCCAAGCTGTTCCAGTGGCTGCAAGAAAAAGGCAATGTGGCGGCCGACGAAATGTACCGTACGTTTAACTGCGGCATCGGCATGGTGGTGATTGTTGATGAAGCCGATGCGGCCGCCGCTATCGCAACCCTGCAAGCCGAGGGCGAAACGGTGTATCGCATCGGTCTGGTGCGCGAGCGCCAGGGCGACGAGCATCAGACCCAGGTGGCCTGATCCGGCGTTGACTGTCTCCGCCCTGGGCCGCCCGTGTCTGTTCTGCAGCGCGGGCGGCCTGTGTTTTTAGCCTTTCCTTCGGCCCTCGATACCCGCTTTATGAAGAACATCGTCATCCTGATTTCTGGTCGCGGCAGCAATATGCAGGCGATCGTCAACGCGCGCATTGCGGGCGCTCGCGTAGCCGCCGTGATTTCGAACCGGCCGCAAGCGGCAGGACTGACATGGGCGCAGCAAAACGGCATCGCCACCGCGGTGCTGGATCATAAAGAATTTGCCGACCGCGACCAGTTTGATGCCGCGCTGATGACGCTGATCGACCAGCACGCGCCCGATCTGGTGGTGCTGGCTGGCTTTATGCGGATTGTGACCCCGGCATTTGTGGCGCACTACGCCAACCGCATGATCAATGTGCATCCGTCACTGTTGCCCGCATTTACTGGTTTGCACACCCATGCGCGCGCCATTGAAGCAGGCGTCAAACTGCATGGCTGCACCGCGCACTTTGTCACGGCCGAGCTCGATCACGGCCCGATCATCGCGCAGGCAGCGGTACCGGTGCTGGACGATGACACGCCCGAAACGCTGGCCGCCCGCGTACTGGAATGCGAGCACACCCTGTATCCGCAAGCCGTGGCCCGCTTTGTGGCCGGCGGCTTGCAGATTGATGGCCAGCGCGTGCGCGATACGCAGCAGGTGGCATGACCGCGCCGCGCGCCCATCGCCGCTGGAATCGCTCGCGCCTGTTGTTGCTGGGCGCTTTTGTGTTATCGCTATTGCTGCACGTGCTCAGCGTCAGCGCTGACTTGATCTACGCGTGGTGGAGCAATACCCCGCTGGATCTGAATGAAAAACTGGCCAAGGTTACCCACAAGCTTGAAGACCAGTCGTGGGATGACGACGAGCTACCCACGTCGCTGAAGAATGTAAAACGGCCAGAACGACAGACGATCTGGCTGCAGCCCAAACAACCGCTGAAGCTGGCGGCGGCCGCGCCAACGCCTACACCGGCGCCAAAACCGAAACGGCGCCCCAAGCCCACCGCAACACCCAGTCCGGTGCTGGCACAAGCGGCATCGGAAACGCACGGCGCATCGGCAGTGGCGGCTACGCCCACTCCGGAGCCCTTGTTTGCGGCAGACCGGGCTTCTGCGGCGTCGGCGGCCAGCATGGTGGCGCTGGCCACGCCGATACCCACGCCTACGCCATTGCCCGCCTCACGTCCGGCAGCGGCAGCGGCGCAGGCATCGACACCGGATGCCAGCGCCGTGGCGGCTTTGGCCAGTGGGCCGCTCAAGCACAAGGGCTTTCCACGCCATGCCAGCATTACTTATCTGTACCGTGGCCTGCCGATTCCGGCACGGCTGACGTGGGAAGTGGAAAACGGGCGTTATCACATCAGCCTGGCGGCAGCGATGTTTGGCAAAAGCCGGGCATTGAGCAGCGAAGGCAGTATCAGTAGTCGTGGGCTGGTGCCCGACCGTTACGCCGATATGCGCGACGGTAAGTTGCAGAACGAGGCCGTGTTTGATTGGGCCAATAACAGCGTGAACATGCACGATGGCGACAAACATCCCACCGGCGCCCTCAAGCCCGGTGACCAGGATTTGCTGTCGGCACCGTTCCAGTTTGCACAGCAGGGCTCGCGGCTGAAGGACTTTACCTTCTCTTTGGCCAGCGGGCGCAAGTTCTACCAGGACGTGCCGTTCGAGATACGCGGCCAGGCCACATTGCGCCTGGGCGGTAAACCCGTCGATGCCGTCGTGCTCCATGGCACGTACGAAGATCGCGTGTTCGATTTCTGGCTGGCGCCACAATGGTCTAACCTGCCAGTACGCATGGTGATTGTGTTGGGCAAGGACGCGCCTATCGATGTGGTTGCCACCGAGGTGACCATAGAAGGCACTACCGTGCTCGAACCGCCGATTGCGGGCGTTGATCGTCCGCATCCGCCTGGCGGCACACTCAACCGTTAGTTTTTTATCCTTACCAAAGAAGCACCATGATTCTCACCCCCGTTCAATATGATGCCGTGCTGGAAGCGCTGGACCAGATCCTGCCGTTTTCCGCGCCGGCTGACGTGTGCATGTCGCGCATGTTCCGCGAGAACAAGCGCCTGGGCGCGCGTGACCGTACCGCCATTGCTGAAACCGTATTCGCGCTGTTGCGTAATCTGCCCAAGCTCAAGTGGGTAGCCGGCGCTGACGCGGGCGGCCGCTTGTGGCTGCTGGCGCTGCATGCCGCCGTCGAAAAACGCAATATGAAAGAGCTGGCCACCACCTATCGCGAAAACCAGCTCGAAATCGCGCAAAAGTGGAAAGCGCTGGACTGGAACACCGCCCCGCTGGCGGTGCGCGCCAACCTTACCGAATGGATTGTTGAGGCGCTGCAAGCGGAAGGCCGTAGCGAAGAAGAAATTCTCGCGGTCGGCAATTCGCTGGCGCACAACGCCGCGCTGGATATCCGTGCCAACATCCTCAAGACCAAGCGCGACACGCTGCTGGAACAACTGAAGGCGGAAGAATTTCCGGCCGAAGCCACGCCGTATTCGCCATGGGGCATCCGTCTGGTGGGCAAGCCCAACCTGGCGCGCCATCCGCTGTTTCTGGCGGGCAATTTTGAGGTGCAGGACGAAGGCAGCCAGTTGCTGGCGATTCTGACCGGCGTTAAACGCGGCCAGATGGTGACCGATTTCTGCGCAGGCGCGGGCGGCAAGACGCTGGCGATTGGCGCGGTCATGCAATCCACCGGCCGTTTATACGCGTTTGATATCTCGGAAAAGCGCTTGGCCAATCTGAAGCCGCGTCTGGCGCGTTCGGGTTTGTCCAACGTGCAGCCGCAACTGATCGCATCCGAACATGACCAGAAAATCAAGCGTCTGGCGGGCAAGATGGACGCCGTGCTGGTGGATGCGCCCTGCTCGGGCCTGGGCACGCTGCGCCGCAATCCCGATCTGAAATATCGTCAGTCGCCCAAGAGCGTCAACGAGCTGAACCAGTTGCAACAATCCATCCTGGCTTCGGCATCGCGCCTGGTCAAAGCCGGTGGCCGCCTGGTGTACGCCACCTGCAGTATTCTCGAGCGCGAAAACAAAGAAGTGGTCGACGCCTTCCTCGCGACGCATCCGGACTTCGAGCGCATCGACGTACGCGATCTGCTGAGCAAAGAAAAGATTGAACTGCCTTTGACCGGCACCGATCTGCAATTAACGCCGCAAGAGCACGGAACCGACGGTTTCTACGCCGCCGTGCTGCAACGTAAAGTGGCTGCCGCCAAACCGGTCGCTGCCGAAGCGGCTGCCACCGATACCGAAGCGACGCCAGATGCGGAATCGGACGCTGAATAAACACAGGTAACGCAGTCGCAAAAAACCCGCAGTTTGAAAGCTGCGGGTTTTTTTTGACGGTCTGGGTGCGCTCGGTTGCGCGTGGCGATATCGAAACTTATTCGACGATCATCACCAGTTTGTCGACCGGCTCCATGCGGCTCTTGCCCGGACCCCAGCACACCTTGGCGCGCTTGCCCACTTGATACAGCACGATGCCGTCAATGCGTTCCGGCTCGCCCAGGGCGCTAGCGCGGTTAACGCGAGTGTTGGGGGCCAGAGACTGAACGTCAGAACCAATCTTGCCGAAGAACGGAATGCTGATAGCCATGATGCTTGCTCCTGCTAGTTGAATGTCAATGAGCGAATCATACACCATGTGTAGTTATACTACGTAACCAAATTTCATACGTTTGTCGGGCATTTACTACATTCTGGCTTCTTCAACATCTACCCGCCATCGGATTAACTCTTTATTTACAGCGTGTTACACCATATTTCTGGGGCAAAACTGACTCCCCGCCAAAATTCACGTAGTACACATCAAGCACACAACATCGCCAAATGCACCAATATGGCTTAAAACTACGTAATTTCTGCACCACACTCGAACTACATTGAGCAAAACCGTCACCCCGCCCCAGCGCCAATGCAAAAAGCCCACTGCAGCAGTGGGCTTTTTTGTAGCGACGGCAGCAACCGTCACAAAATCAACTATTTGACGACGCGTAAATGCGAACGACCCGCCGGGCGCGGCGGCTCTGGCGGTGTGTGATCATCATCGTCGTCGGACTTTTCCGCGCCATGCTCGGCCGCGGCGGGCGCGTCATCAAGCAACGCGGCTTCCGGCGGGGCTTCGTATTCAAAGCCCATCCCCTCGCCGTTTTCGCGCGAGAAAATTGAAACGACGGCGCCTACAGGAATCACGATTTCGCGCGAGACGCCATTAAAGCGCGCCGAGAACGAAACAAAATCATTGCTCAGGCTCAGGTTACGCGTGGCGTTATAGCTGATATTGAGCACAATCTCGCCGTTCTTCACGTACTCCATCGGCACCTGCATCTTGTCGCGGACCGAAACAACCAGGTAGGGCGTGAACCCATGGTCAGAGCACCATTCGTGAATAGCGCGGATCAGATAAGGTTTGGTGGATATCGATGACATGAACGTACCCCGATAACGAGGACTGCGCGGCCCGTGTGGCCGCGCTAATCCTCACTCTACATCACTTGCGCATGGCTTTTTCGTTGGCCGTGAGCGAATCAATGAATGCCTGGCGGCTGAACAGACGCTCGCCATATTTCATCACCGAAGCCAGCGGCTTGGTCACTTCAATGCCGTAGTGCTCAAAGCGCCACAGCAGCGGAGCAATTGCCACATCCAGCATCGAGAACTCTTCGCCCAGCATGAACTTCTGCTTGGTAAACAGCGGCGCGATCTGGGTCAGGTTGTCGCGGATGGTGGTACGGGCCACATCTTGCGCCTTTTTGGTGGCAGCGCCGTCTTCTAGCGTTTTGACGTGCACGAACAATTCGCGTTCAAAATTGAACAGCATCAGGCGAGCGCGGGCGCGCATCACCGGATCCGCCGGCATCAGTTGCGGATGCGGAAAGCGTTCGTCGATGTATTCGTTGATGATATTGGATTCGTACAGCGTGAGATCACGCTCGACCAGCACCGGAACCTCGTTGTACGGGTTCATGACGGCCAGGTCTTCCGGCTTGCTGTGGACATCGACGTCGATAATTTCGAAGTCCATGCCTTTCTCAAACAGGACAATACGGCAGCGATGGCTAAACGGGCAGGAGGTGCCGGAATACAGCTTCATCATAAACGGGAAACTCCAAGGTGAATTTTGCAAAGCGTTGAATTTTAAAGCTTTTGCCCGAGAAAAGCGAATTTAGGAACATAAGCCCATGATCTGCAACGATAAATCGTTGTTTTATGAGAATGTTTCAAACGTAAAAAACGGAGCCCGCAGGCTCCGTTTTGAATGACACCAATACCCCATCGGGCTTAGTGCTCGACGTCTTTCCAGTAGTCTTTCTTCAGCGCATAAACCAGCGGCAGCAGAATAAACAGCAGGAACAGTACGACGGCATAACCGATCTGTTCGCGATGGATTTGCGCCGGTTCGCTCATGTAAACCATGAAGTTAACCAGATCGCCCACGCGCTTGTCGTAGTCGGTGGTATCCGCCTTGTCGCCATCCAGATGGGTCAACAGGCCGGCTTGAGTAAGCTTGACGCCAACCAGCGTCTGCACGTCTTTGCCGTTCACTTTTTCGGTCTTGTAGACCGCATCCTGGCGACCCTGCAGTTCCCACAGCACGTGCGGCATACCTACCTTGTCGAACACCGCATTGTTCCAGCCGGTGGGGCGGGAATCATCGCGATAGAACGAACGCAGATAGGTATACAGCCAGTCCGCGCCACGGGCACGGGCTTCCAGCGACAGATCAGGCGGGGCAGCGCCGAGCCATTGCTTGGCATCGGCATTGGTCATCGCCACTTTCATGATGTTGCCGACCTTGTCGGTGGTAAACATCAGGTTGTTCTTGATCTGGTCTTCGGTCAGGCCGATGTCTTGCAGGCGGTTGTAGCGCAACATGGTTGCGCCATGACACGACAGGCAATAGTTAACAAAGGTCTGAGCGCCGCGTTGCAGCGATTCAGTGTCCTGGATGTTAACCGGGGCCTTGTCCAGCTCAGGGCCACCTTCTTCAGCAAAAGAGAAAGAGGCCAGCGGCAGTGCCAGTACAGCGGCGGCAAGCCAAACACGTAAATTCAGTTTCATGGCTGCTGTTGTCCTTAAATCACTTTGGCGAAGAGCGCGGCCAGCGCAAACGTAATCAGGAAGTACACGACCATCTTCACCTTGGCCGAGAACGGCTGCACGGTGGTGCGGTCAGGCACAGGCTTGTACGTATCGATCTTCGAGATGATCGGCATACCCAGGAAGAACGCGAAGTACACCACGGACAGAATGCGCGAAACCAGCGTGCGGACATCGGTCGGCGGCAACGCGCCCAGCATGCCCAGACCGATAAACGCCACGATAAAGGCCACCAGCGCGCCCTTGAACACCGGACCGCGATAACGCACGGACTTGACCGGCGAACGATCCAGCCACGGCAGCAGCGCAATCATCACCACAGCGGCGCCCATCGCCAACACACCCCACACCTGCGTGCCCAGGAACGACGGCACGGCGCGCAGAATGGCGTAGAACGGCGTGAAGTACCAAACCGGCGCAATGTGCGGCGGGGTCTTCAGCGGATCTGCCGGAATGAAGTTGTTGTCTTCCAGGAAGAAACCAAACATGTTCGGTTTGAAGAACACGATGCTGGAGAACACGATCAGGAAGACCACGACACCAAGGATGTCCTTGACGGTGTAGTGCGGGTGCATCGGCACGCTGTCGATCGGGTAACCAGTTACCGGGTCTTTGTGCTTTTTGATATCCACGCCGTCCGGGTTGTTGGAACCCACTTCGTGCAGCGCAATCAAGTGAGCCATCACCAGCGCCAGCAGTACCAGCGGCACGGCAATCACGTGCAGGGCAAAGAAGCGGTTCAGCGTAACGTCCGACACCACGAAGTCACCGCGGATGAAGGTCGACAGATCCGGGCCAATCACCGGGATCGACGCAAACAGGTTAACAATCACCTGCGCGCCCCAGAACGACATCTGGCCCCACGGCAGCAGGTAACCAAGGAAGGCTTCGGCCATCAGGCACAGGAAGACCAGCGAACCAAACACCCAGATCAGTTCACGCGGCTTGTGGAACGAGCCGTAGATCAGACCGCGGAACATATGCAGGTAAACCACGACAAAGAACATCGAGGCGCCGGTGGAGTGCATGTAACGGATGATCCAGCCACCCGCCACGTCGCGCATGATGTATTCCACCGAGTTGAAGGCGACGGAAACATTGGTACCCGGAATCCACGAGCCATCCGGCTTGTAGTTCATGGTCAGGAAAATACCGGTAACGATCTGCAGCACCAGCACCAGCAGGGCCAGTGAGCCGAAGAAATACCAGAAGTTGAAGTTCTTGGGTGCCCGGTACTCGGACATCTGGGACTTCCAGGTGGCGGTCAGCGGAAACCGCGCGTCCACCCAGTCCAGGAGTTGTTGTGCTTTGCTCATGTTCAAGCCTCAGTGGGTGTGGCGTTTACTTGTCTTCACCGATACGGATGGTGGTATCGGTCAGGAACTTGTAGGGCGGGATCGGCAGATTCAGCGGTGCCGGCACACCCTTGTAAACACGACCTGCGAGGTCGTACTTGGAGCCATGACAGGGGCAGTAGTAGCCACCCAGCCAGCCCGGGCCCAGATCGGCGGGTGCCAGGTCAGGACGATAGGTCGGCGAACAGCCGAGGTGGGTGCACACGCCGGTTGCAACCCAGATCTCAGGCTTGAGCGCACGCGCTGCGTTCTTGGCGTAATCAGGTTGGTCGCTCGAATCTGATTTCGGATCGGCCAGTTCGCCATCCAGCTTGGGCAGATTGTCGATCATCTCTTTGGTGCGCTTGACCACCCAGACCGGCTTGCCGCGCCATTCCACGTTGACCTTCTGGCCCATTTCAAGCTTGCTGATATCGACTTCGACCGGGGCGCCTGCCGCTTTGGCGCGCTCCGAAGGCAAAAAGCTGGCTACAAACGGTGTGGCAATTCCTGCCACGGCCACGGCACCTGCGCCGCTGCTGGCGAGCAGCAGAAACCGCCGTTTGCTGTTATCAACGTGCTGGTCACTCATAACCGATCCCTGACTTAATGGTGAACGAGAAACCGTCGTGTGCGGGTCTTGAAAAGACGCAACGCCACCCGGTCCCTGGTTAAAACTGCTGAATTCTACCCGACCGACGGCCCGAACTCAAAGCCGCATCAACACCAGGGTTATTTGTCCGCCACAAGCATCTGGCACGGCGCAACTAGTGCGCAGCGCCGCTTTGCGCATATCCCGCCAGTTCGTGGTTGAGTTTGTCTTCGACCAGACCGGTAATTTCTGCGACTTTTTCACGTGCCGTACCAGGATAGCTCACCTGAAACACCCGTGCCGAAAGCTGCAAACCGCCGTTGGCGGGCGTCAGCAGATAGACCATGCGCGCTTCGGTGGGCAATTTGGCGGTGGTAATGTTCTGGGCGAACTCGGCTTTGGTGGCGCTGCGCTTGCGCAAGGTCATGCCTTTGCCGGTGCGATATTTGACGATCTCGTCGAGCACATCATTGGCCTGGCGGCCCGCGATCAACACACTCGGCACCACGGTGGCTTTGGGCAGCTTTGTTTCCGGCAGCGGTTGACCCAGCGGCACCGGCGTTACTACGCCGGGATGGGTGGTGCTGGTGGGGTTGGCAGGTGTGGCGCAGCCCGCCACGAGTAGCGCGCCCAGCACGGATGCGGCAGCAAGTCGCAAAGTAGTCATTGAAGTCACAGCCAGTTACACCGGATTAGGAATATCGAGATGAGTCACATCCAGCTCGAATTGTTCCGCCAGATGTGCGCCCAGCGCGCGGACACCGCCGCGTTCGGTGGCATGGTGGCCGGCTGCGACAAAGGCTACACCGGATTCCCGCGCGGTATGTGTGACGAACTCGGACGCCTCGCCGGTCACAAAACAATCAATATCCAGCGTAGCGGCTTCATGGAAAAAACTCTGCGCCCCGCCAGTACACCAGCCGATGCGACGTAAGGGTTTATCCAGATCGCCCAGCAACAACGGTTCGCGCTCCAGCCCGCTGTGCAGGCGCGCGCCCAGTTGGCGCAAGGTAACTGGCGCGTCGAATTCGCCAATCCACGCCAGGTTTTGTTCGCCAAACTGGCCGACCTTGCGCGCGCCGATCACTTGACCAAGCGTCGCGTTATTGCCCACGTCCGGGTGGGCGTCCAGCGGCAAGTGATAGGCGAACAGATTAATATCGGTGCTGATCAGGCGGGCGATGCGCGCTTTTTTGGTTCCGGTAATCTGAGCCGCTTCGCCTTTCCAGAAATAACCGTGATGCACCAGCAAAGCATCTGCGCCAATGGCATGTGCGGCTTCGATGGCCGCCAGGCTGGCCGTGACAGCGGTGGCAATGCGCTGGATACTGGCGCGGCCTTCAACCTGAATCCCGTTCGGGCAGTAATCGCGAAATAAAGAAACCTGCAAGTATTGTCCGATATAATTTTCAAGCTCTTGTCTGGCAACCGACATCAACCCACGCCTTTATGAAAAAACTCTGGCTGATTTTCGCACAAACCACCACCATCGGGCTGGCGATCTGGTTTCTGTTCACCCTGTTGAACCCAGCCTGGCTGCCGGCTAACAAGGCGCGCGAGGTCATCACCCTGCGCGAATCCAACCGCGCCTCTGCCCCCGCCGCATCAATGCCCACGCGCGAAACGCCGCCGGTGGCGGTCAGCTTTAGCGCTGGCGCGCGCAAAGCGATGCCGGCGGTGGTCAATATCTATACCTCCAAAGAAGTGCGTTCCCCGCGGCATCCGATGCTGAACGACCCGTTCTTTCGCAAGTTTTTCGGCAACGATGATCCGCAACGTGCTTCCAGCCTTGGTTCTGGCGTCATTGTGTCGGAGCAGGGTTATATCGTGACCAACAACCATGTGGTCGAATCCGCCGACGAAATCGAAGTCGCGCTCGCCGACGGCCGTACCGCCGACGCCCGCGTGGTGGGCGCCGATCCGGATACCGATCTGGCGGTGATCAAGGTGGAAGAAGGCAAGTTGCCCACCATTTCATTTGCCGACGTCGACAAAGTGCAGATCGGCGATGTGGTACTAGCCATCGGCAACCCCTTTGGCGTGGGTCAGACCGTGACCATGGGCATCGTGTCGGCACTGGGCCGCTCGCAACTTGGCATCAACACCTTCGAAAACTTTATCCAGACCGACGCCCCGATCAACCCCGGCAACTCGGGTGGCGCATTGGTCGATACCCAGGGCAGCCTGGTCGGCATTAACGCCGCCATCTATTCGCAATCGGGCGGCTCGCTGGGAATCGGTTTTGCCATTCCGGCGACCACAGTGCGGCAGGTTATGGAAGCCATCATCAAAGACGGCAAGGTCACGCGCGGCTGGCTGGGCGTTGAAGCCCAGGATGTCACCCCGGAACTGGCCGCCAGTTTCAAACTGGTCCCCGCGCACGGCGCGCTGATTGCCGGTGTGGTCCGCGGCAGCCCGGCCGATAAATCCGGCATCCGGCCGGGCGATATTTTGCTGACGGTAGGCAAAAAAGACGTGCGTGATTCGTCGGCCATGCTCAATCAGATTGCCGAGTTGAAGCCGGACGATACGGTGGAGATGCATGTGTACCGCAACGGCAAGGACTTGACGCTACAGGTGAAGGTCGGCAAACGACCGAAACTGGCGCAGCGTTAGTCGGCCGCCGGCCGATGGAATAAAAAACGGGGTGTATCAGCAAGATGCACCCCGTTTTTTTTGCCGCAGCGCAGCGCAGCGGGCAAGGCAGCGCGGGGGCTTGCCTCCCGGGCCCGCGAGGCCGGACCTACGATCCCTTCAGCAACACCACCTCGGCCGCCGCCAAGCCCTCGGGCTCGCCCAACAACACCATCACATCGCCTTCGCACAAGACAAAGTCCGCGGCGGGCTCCACCGGCCGCATATTCGCGCGCCGCACACTCTTCACTTCAATATGCATTGCCTCCAGCGCCAGACCACCTACCGCCTTGCCAATGGCAGCAGCGCCTGCAATCAGATGCACGCTGTGCAAGCGCGGTGCGGGCCGATCACCCTCGTTTTCCAGATCATCACTGGTACTGCGGAAAAAGCCGCGGAACATCTGGTAGCGATCTTCCCGCACGCTGCGGATACGTTTGAGCACGCGGTTCAACGGCACGCCCAGCAGCATCAGGGTATGCGAGGCCAGCATCAAGCTGCCTTCCATAATCTCGGCCACCACTTCCGCCGCGCCCGCCGCCTTCAGCTTGTCGATATCGCTATCGTCGTAAGTCCGCACAATGACCGGTAGCTCAGGCTTGAGCTGATGCACCAGCTCCAGAATCTTTAGTGCCGAATGCGTATCGGCATAGGTCACGATCAACGCCCGCGCTCGCATCAAACCGGCCGCCAGCAACACTTCACGCTTGGCCGCGTCGCCATATACCACCGACTCACCCGCTGCACCCGCCTCGCGCACGCGCTCCGGGTCCAGATCCAGGGCAAAGAACGGAATCTCTTCTTGCGCCAGAAACCGCCCCAGCGACTGGCCACTGCGGCCAAAGCCGCACAGCACCACGTGGCCTTGTGCCTGCATCGACCGCACCGCAATCAAATGCAGGTTGGCGGCCATATTGTTCCATTCAGAACTGGCGAAACGCAGCACCAGCTTGTCGCTGTGCTGGATTACAAACGGCGTGGCCAGCATGGACAACACCACGCCCGCGATCGTGGCCTGATGTAACTCCGGCGGCACGATGCCCGCCGTGGACGCCACCGCCAGCAAGACAAAGGCAAATTCGCCCCCCTGCCCCAAGGCAAAACCCGTGCGCAAGCTGGTGCCCGGCGTATTGCCAAACAGGCGCGCCAGCCCCGAAATCAGCAACATCTTGACCGGCCCCATCAAGATCATTACCGCCAGCACCAGCCACCAGCGCTGCAACAGCGTGCTGAAATCGAGATTCATGCCGACCGTAATAAAGAAGAAACCCAGCAACAAATCGCGGAACGGGCGGATATCGTCTTCCACCTGATAGCGGTATTGGGTTTCGGCGATCAGCATGCCGGCAAGAAAGGCCCCCAGCGCCAGCGACAGCCCGGCCAGATCAGTCAGCCAGGCAATGCCCAGCGTGATCAGCAGCAGGTTAATCATGAAGAGTTCGCTGGAATGCTGGCGCGCCACCATGTTGAACCACGGTCGCATCAGTTTCTGCCCCAGATAAAGCAGCAAAAACAGCACCACGCCGATCTTGACCACGGCCAGACCCAGCGCGTACAGCATCTCGGGGCCAGGGCGGCTCAGGGCGGGGATCATGATCAGTTGCGGCACCACCGCCAGATCCTGGAACAGCAAGACGCCGATGGCATTCTGGCCGTGCGGCGCGTTGATCTCATTGCGCTCGGCCAGCAGGCGCGACACCATCGCCGTGGAAGACATCGCCAGCGCGCCACCCAGCGCCAGCCCGGTTTTCCATTCCACGCCAGCCAGCAAGGTCACCCCACAAACCAGCAAGGCCGTCACGGCCACCTGGCTGGCACCAAGGCCGAATACCACGCGGCGCATGGCCACCAGCCGCGCCAGATTAAATTCGAGCCCGAGGGTGAACATCAGGAATACCACGCCGAATTCAGCCAGGTGATCGGCGTTCTCGGACGAGGCCACCAGCCCCAGCGCATGCGGCCCCATAAACATGCCGACCACCAGATAACCCAGCATGGCGGGCAATTTGATACTGCGACACGCAACGACGGTAATGACAGCGGCCGCCAACAGCAGCAACACGGAGTGCAGGTGGATGGGCATGTGCAGGTTCGACTGGAATTTGTGCACATCAGCATACCCACAGACTCCGTTCGTAACAACGCGGCTGGCATGAGACTTGCATGCTCTTTTATACTGCGAGGCTATGAGCTCATCCCAAGACTCCCGATTCATTGCCCGCGCCCGGCGCGTGCTATCCGTAGAAGCGGCCGCGCTCGATACCGCCTCGGCCCGTATCGACGCTGCGTTTGGCCATGCCTGCGAGCTATTGCTGGCCTGCAAGGGCCGCGTGGCCGTAACAGGCATGGGCAAATCCGGCCACGTGGCGCGCAAGATTGCCGCCACGCTCTCCAGCACCGGCACCCCCTCGCTGTTTTTGCACCCGGGCGAAGCGGCCCACGGCGATCTGGGCATGGTGACGCCGCAAGACGTTGTGCTCGCCTTGTCGTATTCAGGCGAGAGCGATGAATTGCTGGCCATCGTGCCCAGCCTCAAGCGCCTGGGCGTACCCATCATTGCACTGACTGGCAACCGCGATTCCACGCTCGGCCGCGAAGCCCAGGTGTGGCTCGACGCCAGCGTCAGCCAGGAAGCCTGTCCGCTCAATCTGGCGCCCACCGCCAGCACCACGGTGGCACTGGCGCTGGGTGATGCGTTGGCAGTGGCATTGCTGGAAGAACGTGGTTTTGGTGCTGAAGACTTTGCCCAATCCCATCCGGGCGGCAGCCTGGGCCGTCGTTTGCTCATCCATGTCACCGATATCATGCGGCGCGGCGATGCCCTGCCCGTGGTGCACACCACCACCACCGTGCGCGATGCACTGATGGAAATTAGCCGCAAAGGCTTGGGCATGACGGCGGTGCTGGACGAAGATCAAAAGCTGGTGGGGATTTTTACCGACGGCGATTTACGTCGCGCGCTCGACCGCAATATCGACGTGCACCACACCTGCGTTGCCGATGTGATGACCGCCGGCCCCGTGACGATCGAAGCGGGCCGTCTGGCCGCCGAAGCCGTACTGATCATGGAGTCGCGCCGCATCGGCGCCTTGCTGGTGATGCAGGAAGGCCGGTTGGTGGGTGCCCTCAATATGCACGACCTGCTCCAGGCGCGTGTGGTCTGACGCCCATTCGGGCCAGATTGTTCTCATCAAGGAAAACTGTTTAATGAACACCGCCGCAAAGCAAGTCCGGCTCATGATTTTTGATATTGATGGCGTCATGACTGATGGCAGTCTGTTCTATACCGATGCAGGCGAAGAGATCAAAGCCTTCAATGCACTGGATGGCCATGGCATACGCATGCTGGCCAATACCGGCGTGGAAATCGCCATCATCACGGGCCGCCAATCCAAACTGGTGGCGCACCGTGCCGCAAATCTGAAAATTACGCACGTGTATCAAGGTTCTGGTGACAAAGGCGCAACATTCGCCGAATTGCTGGACGCCACCGGCTTCAAGCCGGAAGAATGCGGCTATATGGGCGACGATGTGATTGATCTGCCGGTGATGACCCGCGTTGCGTTTGCGGTCTCGGTGCCCGACGCCCCCGAATTTGTCCGTCGCCACGCCCAGCTTGTGACCACCGCGCGCGGCGGTCACGGTGCGGTGCGTGAGGCTTGTGAAACCATCATGGCTGCGCAAGGTACGCTGGAAGGCGTGCTGGCCAGCTATTTGCGCTAAGGGTTTCCGTGTCACAACGCCTTTTGCCTTTGGTGATGATCGTCATGCTGGGCTTGCTGGTGTGGCTGCTCAACAGCGCCGCGTCCTTGCCCGCACTGGAACATCTGAACCGCAATAACGAGCCCGACCTGATCGTGCAGCAAACGCACAGCGTGCGCTTTAACGAAGCGGGCCAGCCGTTCGAGCGGCTGGATGCCGACCGCGTGCGCCATATCACCGAAGATGACGTGGCCTGGTTCGACAACCCGCACTTTACCTATGCGCTGCCGGGCAAGCCGCGGATGGATCTGGTGACGTCGCAGGCACAGTCCATCAACAAGGGCGAAAAACTGTGGATGCCGGATACCGCCGTGCTGACGCGGCAGCCTGATGAACAACATGCCAAACTCATCATTACCGGACGTCAGGTCTGGTTTGCCCCGACCCCGGGTCTGATCTGGTCCGACGCCGAAGTGGTGGCCGATATGGGCACCTCCCGCGCCAGTGGTGTGGGTTTCTCGGCGGACACCCAGAAGCAGACCGTTACTCTTAAATCGAAAGTGAGCACCATTTATGATCCACCGAAGCGCACTCGCTAGCCTTTTGATCGCAAGTCTGTTGCTGGCGAGCGGCCTCGCACACGCGGCCAAGGCTGACCGCGAAGAAAAAATCCACATCCAGGCGGATCAGGGCAATTTCGACCAGAAAACCAATACCGGCGTTTACATCGGCAATGTGATCGTGACGCAAGGCAGTATGGTGCTGCGTTCGGACAAGCTGACCATCCGCCAGGACGCCGACGGCAATCAGTTTTCGCAAGGCCAGGGCAATCCGGTCAAGTTCCGCGAGCGCGGCGATGATGGCACCTGGATTACCGCTGAAGCACTGCGTTATGACTACAACGGCCAGACCGGCCTGCTGACGCTGATCGACAAAGCCAATGTGCACAAGGATCAGGATGAAGTGATCGGCGACATCATCACTTACAACCTCAACACCGATCAGTACGAAGCCAAAACCACAGGCAAGAGCGGCGGTCGCGTCAACATCACGATCACGCCCAAGAAAAAAGCCAGCGCGCCCGCTGCGGCAGCACGCCCGGCCGCCACCAGCGCCAGTGAGGCCCAATGACCACCGCAATCCAGGCTGATAACGCGCCGCTTTCGCTCAGTGCCAAGGGCCTGATGAAACGGTATCGCAAACGCACCGTGGTACGCGATGTAACCATCGAAGTCGCCGCGGGCGAAGTGGTTGGCTTGCTTGGCCCGAACGGGGCGGGCAAGACCACCAGCTTTTATATGATCGTGGGCATGGTCGCCATGGACGGCGGCGAGATACGCCTGAACGGCCAGGACATCGGCCATATGGCGATGCACGAACGCGCCCAACTGGGCCTGGGCTATCTGCCGCAAGAGGCATCGATTTTCCGCAAGATGACGGTGGCGCAGAACGTGCTGTCGGTGCTGGAACTGCATATCAAGGACAGCACAGAACGCAATGCCAGGCTGGATGAATTGTTGCAGGAACTGCACATCAGCCACCTGCGCGACAACCCGGCCATGAGCCTGTCCGGGGGCGAGCGCCGTCGCGCCGAAATTGCCCGCGCATTGGCCGCTAACCCGCGGTTTATCTTGCTGGACGAGCCGTTTGCCGGGGTCGACCCGATTGCCGTGATGGACATCCAGCGCATCATTGCCTACCTGCGGGACAGGGGTATTGGTGTATTGATCACCGATCACAACGTGCGTGAGACTCTTGGCATCTGCGATCGCGCCTATATCATTTCCGAAGGCGCGGTGATGGCCTCGGGCCACCCCGCAGAAATCGTCACCAACGAACAAGTGCGCAAGGTTTATCTGGGCGAACACTTCCGCATGTAATTGCCAGACTCGACATCATGCAGCGCGATCTTCTACTCATTACTGCTTATCACAAGGTCGCATGAAGCAATCCTTGCAACTGCGGCTGTCGCAGCAGCTCAATCTGACGCCCCAACTGCAGCAATCGATCAAATTGCTGCAGCTTTCCACGCTCGATTTCCAGCAGGAAATCGACCGCTATCTGCTGGAAAACCCGCTGTTGGAGCACGACAACGGCAGCAGCGGCGACGCCCCGGCCGAGGGCAATACTGAATCCAGCAACGACGATCAACGCGATTACAACGACGACCACGGCGACGGCGAAAACTGGGGCTCTGGCAGCGGCACGCGCGGCAACGGCGACGATGACGACGACTTTGATCCCACCACGCAAGTGGCGCGCGAAATCACGCTGCGCGAGCATTTGCTGGAACAAGCAGGCGTGCTGCACCTGCCGCCGCGAGACCACGCTGCGCTGGCCTTCCTGATCGATGCACTCGATGACGAAGGCCTGCTGCCGATCGACCTCGAAGAATTGCTGGAACAAATTCCAGCCGAGATCGTCACTCAGTTAGAGCTTGAAGTGGATGACCTGGCGGTAGCGCTGGCGCGGCTCAAGCAAATGGAACCGGTCGGCGTGGGCGCGCGTGGTACGGCCGAGGCGCTGCTGATGCAACTGCGCTTGTTGCCCGACAGTGCGGCCAGACAACTGGCGCAAGTGATCGTGGCGCAGCATCTCGATTTACTCGCGGCCCGCGACTACACTAAGTTAAAACGATTACTGAAATGTGACGACGCGGCGCTTAAAGCCGCACAAGGCGTCATTACCTCGCTCAATCCCCGGCCCGCCGCACAGTGGGCTGCCTTGACGCCGCGGTATGTGGTGCCTGATGTCCTGGTACAGAAATACAAAGGTCAGTGGACGGTCCGGCTTAATCCGTCAGCCATGCCCCGGCTGCGATTGAACCAGGTTTATGCAGATATCCTGCAGCGCAGTGAAGGCGGTGTCCTGGCTCGGGAACTGCAAGAAGCCAAATGGCTCGTAAAGAGTGTGCAGCAGCGGTTTGAAACCATTTTGCGCGTGGCACAGGCCATCGTAGAACGCCAACGCGCTTTTTTTGAACACGGTGAAGTGGCCATGCGGCCACTGGTATTGCGCGATATCGCCGAAGTGCTTGATCTGCACGAATCGACGGTGTCTCGGGTAACGACGCAGAAGTACATGATGACCCCACGCGGGTTGCTGGAATTCAAGTATTTCTTTGGTAGTCATGTGGAAACGGAGGCGGGCGGCGAGTGCTCCGCGACAGCCATCAAAGCGCTGATCCGCCAGATGATCAACAACGAGGACAAGACCAGGCCGTTATCAGACAGCGCCATTGCGGAGGCGCTGTCAGGGCAAGGGATCGTGGTTGCGCGACGAACCGTTGCCAAGTACCGGGAGGGGATGAACGTACCCCCTGTCAATCTGCGCAAAAACCTGTAGCTGCGCCTGTCTCTGGGCGGGCTACGGACCAGTGGCTTAACCAGAAGGAGATCGCCATGAACCTCAACATTAGCGGACATCACCTCGAAGTGACCCCCGCCATCCGGGACTACATCACCAGCAAGCTTGACCGGGTAACGCGGCATTTCGACCAGGTGGTAGACGTGAGCGCGATTCTCTCTGTAGAAAAACTACAGCAGAAGGCCGACGTGACCGTTCACGTACGCGGAAAAGATATTCATGTTGAGGCAGTCGACAAAGACATGTACGCCGCCATTGATTTGCTGGTCGACAAACTCGACCGCCAGATCGTCAAGCACAAGGAGTGTCTGATGGACCATCGCGGTGACAGCATCAAACGGCAGCAGACGGCTGAAGAACCGGATGAAGTGTGATTCAGTAAGCCACTAAGCGCGGCGTGCGCTTGACGCAACGGACGGGAACCATTATCTATGGTTCCCGTTTTTCATTATTAAACACCGCTGTACAATTGCCGACGTGGCGCTCTGGCCCTGCTTTTGTACACGCTGTTTTCTGATGCAGCACCCACCCTGATTTGCTGCAGCGCATAAATAAATGCTGCGCTAAAATCGGGACGAAACTTTCGCGCGGCGGACCGGCTAATCCGATTCCCCGCAATTTGCCGCACCAGGCCGGTCATCCACCGGCGCCGCGGCACGACGAATCGGCAAAATCCTATGAGCCTGATTTCCAGAATTCTGCCTGCCAGCAATCTGTTTTTAGACATGGATGTCGGCAGCAAGAAACGCGTTTTTGAACAGGTGGGTATCCTGTTTGAAAACAGCCATGCCATTGCACGCAGTGTCGTGTTCGATAGCCTGTTTGCGCGTGAGAAACTTGGTTCAACCGGGCTGGGCCAGGCCGTCGCTATTCCACACGGCCGGATCAAAGGCCTCAAAGAAGCCAGCGGCGCGTTTATCCGGCTTAAATCGCCGATTCCATTCGATGCGCCCGACGGCAAACCGGTGAGCCTGATTTTTGTATTGCTGGTGCCAGCCAATGCAACCGATCTGCATTTGCAGATTTTGTCTGAGCTGGCGCAATTGTTCTCTGATAAAACCGTGCGCGAACAACTGGCAGAAGTCACCGACGTACAGGCCGCGTGGAAATTGATTACGACGTGGGAGCCGTATGCCGCAGATTACCGTTAGACAACTGTTCATCGATAACGCGGAAAAACTCCGGCTGACCTGGGTTGCGGGTCAATCCGGTGCCAATAATCTGTTAACCAACGATGCCGCCGAGCAAAAGCCGCGGCTGGCTCTGGTGGGGCATTTGAACTTCATCCACCCCAATCGGGTGCAGGTGCTGGGCATTGCCGAAGTGAATTACTTTCAGGGCCTGAGCCCTGATGCGCAAAAAGAATCGGTACAACGTCTGTTTGCCAATGAAATGGCGCTGATGGTGGTGGCCAATAGCCAACCCGTACCCGAGGCATTAAAAGAAGGCGCCGAGCGCCATCATGTGCCCTTGCTGACGTCCAGCGAGCAATCGCCGTATTTGATGGATGTGTTGCGCTATTACTTATCCAAGGCGCTGGCGGTCTCAACCCATTTGCACGGCGTATTTCTGGACGTGCTTGAAGTGGGCGTATTACTCACCGGTGAATCATCGATGGGTAAAAGCGAATTGGCGCTGGAATTGATTTCGCGTGGCCACGGCCTGGTGGCCGATGATGTGGTCGAGGTTTATCGCACCAACCCCGAAATGCTCGAAGGCCGCTGTCCGCCCATGCTGCGCGATTTTCTGGAAGTGCGCGGGATTGGCGTGCTGAATATCCGCACTATTTTTGGCGAAACCGCAGTCCGCCCCAAAAAGACCCTCAAATTGATCGTGCATCTGGCTAAAGCCGGAGGCGAAACGCTGGCGCCGATTGATCGCTTGCAAATGCAGGCCGCCACGCAAGAAATCCTTGGCGTGCAAGTGCGCAAACTGGTGATCCCCGTGGCGGCCGGGCGTAACCTGGCCGTATTGGTTGAAGCGGCCGTGCGCAATTACATCCTGCAATTGCGCGGTATCGATTCCACGCGTGAATTCATTGAACGGCATCAGCGCTTTATGGAATTGGGCGAATGAGCGTTCAACACGTCCTGTTGCTTTCCGGCTTGTCCGGCGCGGGCAAAAGCGTCGCGCTACGGGCGCTGGAAGATCTGGGCTATTTCTGCGTAGACAACCTGCCCTCGCCGCTGCTGCCGCAAACCGTGGCCTTGCTGGATGAGGACGGCTACCCCAAAGTCGCCATCGCGATTGATGTGCGTAGCGCGCATAACTTTTCGGCTTTCCCCGAACATCTGCAAGCGCTGCAGGCGGTACGCAAAGACGTACGCTTGTTGTTTCTGGAGTCGAGCACCGAAACATTGGTCAAACGCTTCTCCGAAACCCGCCGCAGCCATCCGTTGGCGTCCGGCCATTTGACGGTGAGCGAGGCCATCATGCTCGAGCGCGAAATGCTCGAGTACTTTGCCAACGCGGCGCATCGCGTTGATACCACCGGCTTGTCGGCCAACCAATTGCGCGCCTGGGTGCGCGATTTTGTCGGGCTGGATCGCTCGCGCTTGACCATTATTTTTGAGTCGTTCGGCTTCAAGCATGGTTTGCCGCTGGATGCCGACTTTGTGTTTGATGTGCGCTGTTTGCCCAACCCGCATTACGACCCGGTACTGCGGCCGCTAACCGGCAAAGACCGCCTGGTCATCGATTTTTTGCAGCGCCAGGAATCCGTCGGCAAATACCTGACCCATATCATCGGTTTTCTCGAACGCTGGATTCCCGAATTTGATCGCGACCAGCGCAGTTACGTTACCGTCGCCATCGGTTGTACCGGCGGCCAGCATCGCTCGGTCTATCTGACCGAACAACTCGGTCGCCACTTTGCGCCTAACCGTCAGGTTCTGGTGCGGCATCGAGAACAGTATGCGGGGCTTTAACCGCCAATTGCTGCGGCCTGGCGACTGGTTGATCACGGCTTTGGCGGCCAGCGCCGTCGTTGTGCTGGCCACGCTGGCCTGGCGCAGCGATGGCGCTACGCATGTACGCATCTATCAAGCCGGCAAGTTGTTTGCCGAACTCGATCTTGCCGCGCAGCGTACGCTGGCGGTGCCCGGCCCGCTCGGCCTGACCACTGTCGAAGTGGCCCAAGGCCGCGCCCGCATCGCCGCCGACCCCAGCCCGCGCCAGTATTGCGTGCGCGCCGGTTGGCTAAGCCAGAGCGGCCAGGTGGCCATCTGCCTGCCCAATCGCACCAGCATCGAATTAACTGGCAGCAAGCCGCGCGGCTATGACAGCCTCAGTTACTGAGCGCCCGGCGCATACCCTGACTGCTACGGCAGCGGATTTGCGCATAGCCCGTTACGCCGCTATCGCCATTTTGCTGGGCGTGGTGGAAGCCGGCTTTCCTTCGCCCATCCCCGGGGTCAAACCCGGCATCGCCAATATCATCACGCTGGTGGTGTTGTGGCGTTACGGCTGGCGCGATGCGGCATGGGTGTCTTTGCTGCGGATTTTTGGTGGCTCATTGTTGCTGGGCGGATTTTTGTCGCCGGGCTTTGCACTGGGCTTGTGCGGTGGCCTGTGTAGCCTGGCGGCGCTGGCCGCCGCCCAATATCTGCCGCGCCGCTGGTTTGGCCCGGTCAGCCTGTCCTTGATCGCGGCCTTTGCGCATATCGCCGGACAGCTGGGCCTGGCCCGTTTATGGCTGATTCCCGATAACGGCATCGTACGGCTGGCGCCGGTATTCTTTGGCGCAGCGCTGCTGTTTGGCCTGGCCAATGGCCTGATCGCCGCGCGCTTGCTGCGCCCGGCCCCTGAAGTATCTGAAGAGACTGCATCATGAAAACCATCACCGTCGGCCTGACCGGCGCCTCCGGTTTGCCCTATGGCATGCGCTTGATCGAAACCCTGCTCGCCGCGGGTTGCCGGGTGCATGTGCTGTACACCCAGGCCGCACAAATTGTGGCGCGGCAAGAAATGGGCTTTACCTGGCCGGGCCGCGCGACGGAACTGGCCGACTGGATGCGCGCACATTTTGCGCTGGCTGAGCCCGAGCGCTTGAAGGTGTTTGGTCAGCAAGAATGGTTTGCGCCGATGGCCTCGGGTTCGAATCCTGGCGATGGCATGGTGGTGTGTCCGTGCACGATGGGCGCGCTGGCTGCGATTGCGGGTGGGGCTTCCGACAATCTGCTGGAGCGCGCCGCCGATGTGATGATCAAGGAAAACAAAAAGCTGATTCTGGTGCCGCGCGAGGCGCCATTTTCAGCATTGCACCTGGAAAACATGCTCAAGCTGGCGCGCCTGGGTGTGGTCATCCTGCCGCCCAACCCGGGCTTTTATCACCATCCGCAAAACATCGGCGATCTGGTGGATTTTGTGGTGGCGCGCATCCTGGACCAACTGGCGGTGCCGCATCAGTTAATGCAACGCTGGGGCGAAGAAACGCCGGAATAAAAGATCAAGACGCTACATAGGGTGGGTCTCGACCCACCATACAAAGGGGCATTTCAAAGCGCCGCCCCCGAATCATCGGCTTTGCATGGTGGGTCTTGACCCACCCTATGCCGCGCGCGCGAGGCGGTTACTGACGCGCGCGAACTGCCATGACAGCAGGCAGGCGGTGAAGCCCAGCGCCACCACCAGCGCCGTCCAGTAACCGGCCGCGCCATAGCCCTGCACATGGTCGCCCCAGCCAAACGTCAGCACATATCCCAGTGGCAAACCCACAATCCAGAACGCGGTCAGATGGATGATCATGGGCGTGCGCGTCACCTTGTAGCCGCGCAAGATGCCCGCCGCGATCACCTGAGTGGCATCGAACAACTGGAACACCGCAGCATAAATCAGCAGCACAGACGCCAGCGCCAGCACTTGGGTGTCGTGCGTGTACCAGCCCGCAATCCAGCCATGGCCGAGGGCGGTAAACAAACCCGATGCCACTGCCGACGCCACGCCCATCTTGAAACCGGCCCAGCCAATAAAACGGGCATCACGTGCCTGTTGCGCGCCCAGCGCCTGGCCCACGCGCACGGTTAGCGCCGTACCCAAAGCCGCCGGTATCTGGAACACCAGGGAGGCAAAATTGAGCGCAATCTGATGCGCCGCCACCGGCACCGTGCCCAGCCGTGCAATCAGCAAGGAGATTCCGGCAAAGGCGCTCACTTCCACAAAAAACATCAGCCCCATCGGCACGCCCAGCTTGAGCAATTCCAACTGCTTGCGCCAATCAATGCGCTGCCAGTTGCGTAGCGGATAGGTGTCGCGATAGGTGTCGGCATAGCGGATCCACGCCAGCATCATCAGCGCGCTGGCCCACAAACAGAACGCCGAGGCGTAGCCACAGCCCACGCCGCCGAGAGCCGGCAGGCCAAAGTGGCCGTAAATCAGAATCCAGTTGGCGGGCACATTCAGGGCCAGGCCGACCAGCGCCATGATCATCATGGGCTTGGTGCTGTTCAGGCTGGCGCTATAGCTATAACAGACGCGGAAAAACGAGAACGCGGGCAAGCCCCAGGCCACAGCAACCAGAAAACGATGCGCCTTGTCCGCCACAGCATTCGCCAGGCCCAGATGGCCAAAAATCGGCATGGCGGCCCACACCAGCAACCAGCCCACCACGGTGAACATCGCCGCCTGATAAAACGCTTGCTGGACCAGAAACGGAATCTGCTTGCGCTCATTGGCGCCCACCGCATGCGCGATCAGCGGGCTGCTGGCCAGCAGCAAGCCGATCAGGGTGACGATGATGGTAATCCACACCGAGGCGCCCACCGACACCGCAGCCAGGTCATCGGCGGAGACATGCCCGGCCATGACGGCATCGACAAAGGCCGTGCCCACCTGGGCCAGTTGCCCGATCATGATGGGCCAGGCCAAAGTCCAGGTGGCGCGGATTTCTTGCCAAAGTCGTGCCAGGGTCATGCGATCCTTGCGGGGATTTGTTGGGGTGGGATTAGCGTTGCAGGCCGACGCAACCCTGGCGCGTCGGCACTTCGTAGCAGCCGATCAGTTCGGGCAGGCGTTGGCAGAATAACAAGGCGGCTTCGAGCTCGATATCGAGAACGGCCAGCGAACCATCCGCCAGCAAGCCAGTGCGGTAACCCAGCGCGGTGGCGACGGCGTCGGCGCGCGACAAGGCGGCGACACTGACACCGGCGGCGGTTTTAAGGCGCAACCAACATCGTTGTTCCAGACGCAGCGCGGCGGGGGAAATCACCGGTGCGAGCAGGGCGCGGCGGGGCAAAGACAAAGCGGGCTCGATTTCAAGACAATCAACCATGGGGAAAACCTCCATCGAAAAAAAATTGCGACATCGACGGCGGCCCCAGTTGCGAAGCAGCCGACGCTTTAGCGGATTTCCCGTGCAAAACCGGCGCGCCCCGCAAGTTGTCGATTAACTCGGCGCGGCCATGCATCAAGCATGGCTGTAAAACGAAAAAACCCGCGTGCCAGACGCAGGTTTCGGCACGCTTTAGCAGAATTTATCAGGCGCCCTGCAAGCTGAAGATCAAATCGGCGCGACAGGTCGTATTTGTACGCCTGCCCTGCAACCGGCGTCAACCCTCGCACCAGAACAGATGGCTGCTCCGCAGTCTCGGCAAAATCTGTTGTGGTATGAACCGACCGGCCGGTCAAATGCGGACTAGTGCGCAGTGGCTCGGGCCCGTGCCAGAACACGGCGTAAATCCCGCGCCGAGCCAAAGCCGGCCATTTCGGCCACGCGTTCCAGCGGCAAACGGCTGTCGGCCAGCAAGGTTTGCGCCTGTGCCACGCGTAATGCACGCAGATATTCATTCGGTGTGATTTGCGCGTTATCGCGGAACAACCGCGTCAGATGGCGCGGCGAGACGTGGGCGATATCGGCCATTTTCTCCAGCGACCAATCGGCGGCCAGGTCCTGCGCCAGCCGTTCCTGCACCCGATGCACCAGCGGATGCAGATGATTGCGATACATAAACCACGCCGACAATTGCGGATCGTCGCCGCCACGCCGGAAATACACCAGCAGACGCCGGGCCACATCGGCGGCCTTCTGCGGCGAAACATGCGTGGCAATCAGCTGTAGCGCCAGATCTATCCCGGCGGTAATGCCGGCCGAAGTCCAGATGCGGCCATCTTGCACAAACACGCGGTTGGCTTCGATCTGCGCCTGCGGAGCCAGCGTTTGCAGCTCGGCCAGGTGGGCAAAATGCGTGGTACAGCGTCGGCCCTCCAGCAAGCCGGCCTGCGCCGCGTACAGCGCCCCGGCGCAAACCGTGGCGAGTTCCAGCTGCGGCTGCAGCATGATGTGGCGCAACCAACGCACTATGGCGTCATGTTGCGGGCCGGGGCGCGCGGTATCGTGGCCGGGAATCAGCAATAGCGCGCGACCTTCGATGCGCTGCGGCAACGGCTGCAAGCCCGCCAGCGTCAGCCCGACCAGCGCCTGGGCGGTGGGATGCGGGCCGACAAAATGCAAACGGAAATGCTCGGGTCCCGCCATGCGCAAGGCTTCGGCCGGCCCGGCCAGATCTAGCAGCAGCAAGTCGTCGCTGACGACCAGCCACACATCAAGCGGCGACGCGTTCATCCAGCCCTGCCAGACATTGTTCCACCGTGACGACGCGGGCAAAGCGATCCACCAACACCAGCTCGGTGCGATGTTTGATCTGCGCCGCAGACAGTGTGCTGCCATCCGGATGGGTCATCGGCCAGGTCAGCGTGGCCTCAGACACAAAATCAACGGCAAAGCCCAGATCGGACGCCACGCGGGCCGTGGTTTCGCAACATTGCTCGGTGCGGATGCCGCTGATGGAAACATGCTCGATCGCGTGCTGGCGCAGCCATTCCAGCAAGCCGCTTTCAGTCAGTGCGTTGTGCACGTGCTTGTTAAACGTGGCATCGGCGCGCTGCGGCAGCCAGTCCAGACCCACACAAAAGCCGTTGGCCGGGTCGAACGCGCCTTGCGAATGATGAAACACCTGCACCACCGGCCATCCGCGGGCTTCATATCCGGCGATCAGCGCAAGCTGATGTTGCCGAAAGGCGGGCATATCGGCTTCATCCCAGAACGGGCGTTGGGTAAACGATTTCTGCACATCAATAACCAGCAAAGCGGATTTCATAGCAAGGGCTCCTGTTGAGTGACGGCCATACTTTACTGCGTCGCCTCGCCATTAATAATGCCTGTTCCGGCCCGGTAGCGGACCAATCCGGACATCATGCCCCTCATTCCGGATTGCGCGAGTCCAGCAGCAGGGTGACCGGCCCGTCATTGACCAGATGCACCTGCATATCTGCCCCGAACACCCCGGTGGGTACCGGCTTGCCGAGCAACGTTGCCATCTGCTCCACAAAACCATCAAACAGCGCGGTCGCTTGCTCGCCGCGCGCCGCGCCCATCCACGACGGCCGATTGCCGTTGCGATAAGAACCAAACAGGGTAAATTGCGACACCGCCAGCACTTCGCCGCCGGTATCGAGCACCGAGCGATTCATGACGCCCTCGGCATCACTGAACACCCGCAGCTTGCTGACCTTGGCGCTCATCCACGCGATGTCCTTGTCGGTATCGGCCGGTTCGATACCCACCAGCAACAGCAGGCCTTCACCAATCTGGCCGACCACTTCGCTGGCCACCTCCACCCGTGCCTGGGTCACGCGCTGTAACAACACCCGCATAAATCCTCCTGCAAAACGCCGATCATAAGCGCAATACCTGCACCAATTGCTTTCATATCCGCCGAATGTCGCGGTCGGCCCGCCCCATACTGGCGCTCAATACAGAACTTCTCTAATATCGATCGTTCACTTTGGCAAAACGCAACTGTAAAGGGTACGACGATGAAAAAGGTGGGCCTGGTTGGCTGGCGCGGGATGGTAGGTTCCGTATTGATGCAGCGTATGCAGGAAGAAAAAGATTTCGACCTGATTGAACCGGTGTTCTTCACTACATCGCAGGCCGGCAAAGCCGCGCCTGAATTCGGCGGCAAAACCGGCGGCACCCTTAAAGATGCGCATAGCCTCGAAGAATTGAGCGCAATGGACGTGATCATTTCGTGCCAGGGCGGCGATTACACCAACGACGTGTTCCGTCGCCTGCGTGCCTCGGGCTGGAACGGTTACTGGATTGACGCCGCCTCTACCCTGCGCATGGAAGACGACACCGTCATTATTCTGGACCCGGTCAACGATGGCCTGATCCGCAATGCCGTGGCCAATGGCATCAAAAACTTTGCCGGCGGCAACTGTACCAACTCCATCCTGCTGATGGGCGTCGGCGGTCTGTTCCGCGAAAACCTGGTGGAATGGGTCAGCTCGATGACTTATCAGGCGGCATCGGGCGCGGGCGCCAACAATATGCGCGAGCTGGTTAAAGGCATGGGCGTGATCAACGCGGCCGTGGCGGAAGAACTGGCTGACCCGGCTTCGGCCATTCTGGAAATTGATCGCAAAGTGGCCAAGGCTATCCGCGAAGACGTACCGACCGAGTTCTTCCCGGCGCCGCTGGCGGGCGGGCTGATTCCCTGGATCGACAAGCAACTGGAAAACGGCCAGAGCAAGGAAGAATGGAAAGGCCAGGCCGAGGTCAACAAGATTCTGGGCACCGACCACACCATTCCGGTCGATGGCCTGTGTGTGCGCATCGGTGCGATGCGTTGCCATAGCCTGGCGCTGACCATCAAGCTGAAGAAAGATCTGCCGCTGGCCGAAATTGAAGCGCTGATCCAGTCGTCCAACCCGTGGGTGAAATGGGTGCCGAACGATCGCAGCATCACCGAGCAAAACCTGACCCCTGCCGCCATTACCGGCGGGCTGGACGTGGGCGTGGGCCGCGTGCGCAAGCTGAACATGGGCCCGGAATACATCAGCGCCTTTGTCATCGGTGACCAACTGCTGTGGGGCGCGGCCGAACCGCTGCGCCGCATGCTGCGGATTCTGCTGGACAAGTAAGCTTACAAGTCGGTAGCCGCCCAGATACAGGACGCCAGGTGCGTCCTGTTTTTTTATCTGGTAGCGTCGGGGCGCTTTTACTTTTTACTGATCGAGTCATCCATGGCGTTTGTAGACCAATATCTGGCCCTCCTCGGCCTGACCGAACCCCTTCCCGCTGACCCGCTGGCGCGTTTGCAAGTGCTGCATCGCGCGCATCAGCAAAGCGTGCCGTTCAACAATATCGATTTGCTGCTGCAACGCCAGAACACGCTGGACGCGGATGCGCTGCAAAAGCGGGTGCTGGATGAACGCCTGGGCGGCTACTGTTTTGAATTGAACGGCGCGTTTGCCCGTTTGCTGGCAGAACTGGGCTACGAGGTACAAAGCCATCTGGCGCGTGTGCTGGTCGCTGGCGGCCCGCTGGAAGAACAACCGCGCACGCACCAGGTGCTGACGGTCAAGTTGGGGGCGGGCGAAACCTGGGTGGTTGATGTCGGCTTTGGCGCCAATAGCCTGCGCGAACCGGCGCGACTGCAAACCGGCCAACCGTTTCATCAGATCGACACCACGCTGCAATATCGCGCCCATGCCGGTGGCTGGATCTTTGAATACGAGCGTCGTGGCCACTGGCTGCCGCTGTACTGGTTTGATCTCAACCCGGTGTTGCCCATCGATTGCGCACTGGCGCATCACTTTACCGCCACGCACCCGGCCTCGCCGTTTGTGGGCCATTTGATGGCGCTGCGGCTGACGCCGACCGGCCGCATCACCTTTAATAATCTGCGCATGACGGTGCAAAGCGGCGACGAGCGCCACGAAACGCTGATCGACAACGCGGCGCAGTTGCAGACGGCCATCAACGAGCAACTGCACTACCCGCTCAGTGCCGCCGATGCCGAGACCCTGTTCTGCACACTGCGCACCTGCGAGCAGACCCCAGCCCCCTGAGCCGCCTACAATGGCGGTCTGATTGATCGCCCTTGTGGTCCGCATGCCTGTATTTACTCTCGCGCAGCCGGTATTTACCGAGCTCGAAATCAAGAAAAGCCGGTTTCTGGGCAGCGTGTTACCGGTGGCCGACCGCGCCAGCGCGCTGGCCCTGATCGAGCAAACACGCGCGGCCCATCCCACCGCCACGCATGTGTGCTGGGCGCTGCTGGCGGGTGGGCAATCCGGCATGTCAGATGACGGCGAACCCAGCGGCACGGCCGGGCGGCCAATGCTGGAAGTGCTGCGGCACCAGCATGTTGATGGGGTACTGGCGACCGTGGTGCGTTATTACGGCGGCGTCAAACTGGGCGCGGGCGGACTGGTGCGCGCGTATACCGATGCCATCGCCAAGGCCATGCAACAAGCCACGCTGGTGGAACGCATCGCCCAGGCGCGGCTGGTGGTGGAAGTGGACTACGCCGACGAAGCCCGCGTGCGGCATTGGCTGGGTGGCCACGGCTATGGGCTGGCCGAGGCGGAACACGGCTTGCGAGTAAAGATGGTCATCGAATTACCCGAAACCGCCGCCACTGATGCGCATGACCAACTGCGCGACCTGAGCCAGGGCCGCGCCCGCATCACCGACGCGTAGGGTGGTTCGCAAAGCGGATGGGCGCTTGAGGGACCGGTTGCGGCGGCCCCAATCTGGCTTGCCCCCTACGCCGCAATCTTGCGGCGGAACAGCCAGCGCGCGGCATCGCTCTCATCCGGCACAAAGGCGTAGCCTTCCAGATCAAAATGCTTGAGCTTGTTTACGTCCGCAATGTGATGTTGCGTGGCATAACGCACCATCAGCCCGCGCGCGCGTTTGGCGTAAAAACTGATGATCTTGTAGCGGCCGCCTTTGTAATCCTCAAACACCGGCGTGATCACCGGGCAATGCAGTGCCTTGGGTTTGATCGATTTGAAATACTCATCCGACGCCAGATTAACCAGCGTCGCCGGCTGCTCCGCATTCAGTGTCTGCGTCAGCGTCTCGCCCCAGAACGCGTACAGATTGCGCCCGGCCGCATTGGCCAGTGGTTTGCCCATTTCCAGCCGATACGCTTGCATCAGATCAAACGGCTTCAGCAAGCCATACAGGCCTGACAAAATCCGCAGATGGCTTTCCAGATAGTCAAAGCCCTTCTCGCTCAGGCTGGCCGCGTTCAGGCCTTCATACACATCACCCATAAACGCCAGCACAGCGGGCCGCGCATTCTCCGGCGTGAACGGGGTGTGCCAGCTTTGATAACGCCCGACATTCAGCGCCGCCAGTTCATCCGAAATCGCCATCAGCGCGCTGATTTGTGCCGGCGTTTGCTGGCGCAGCAGATCAATCAACTGGCGCGATTGCGCGAGGAACTGCGGTTGGGTATGGCGGGTGGTGGGCAGCGGGGAAGTGAAATCCAGCGTTTTGGCCGGTGAAATCACCATCAAGAAGGGTTTGGCAGACATGGCAGCAGGCTTTTAAAACGGCGCCGCCCGGGCACAGGGCGCGGGCGACGGCAAATCAATAAGAGGCGAAAACACTTACTCAGTCGGATTATTGGTATCGATCTGGGCATCGCGCAGCAAGGCGGCCAGTTCCATCGCGGTTTTGACGTGCATTTTTTCCAGAATGCGCGCGCGATGCACCTCGACGGTTTTCATGCTGATCGACAAGTCATCGGCAATCTGTTTGTTCAAACGCCCGGTCAGAATCAGCTTCATCACTTCGCGCTCACGCGGCGTGAGCGTGGACAAGCGGATTTCCACCGCGTGGCGAGCTTGCCACTGGTTGCGCCGCGCGGTGTCGGCACGCAGGCAGTTCTCCACCAGATCGACGATTTCGTTATCGCTAAACGGCTTCTCGATAAAGTCGGCGGCGCCCCCTTTGAGCGCGGCCACCGCCATCGGTACATCCCCGTGCCCGGTCAAAAACACCACCGGCGGCGTGTATGCGTATTCTTTCAGCCGTTCAAACAGTTCGGTGCCGCTCATGCCGGGCATCCGCACATCAAGGATCAGGCAGCTAAAGCGTTCTGGCGCGTAATCAGCCAGAAACAGTTCGGCCGAGGCAAAGGCCTGGACTTCGTGATCGCGCGTAGAAAACAGCCAGGCCAGCGCGTCGCGCAACGCGTCGTCGTCATCGACGATCGCAATGCGGCCGAAGTTGTTGGCTTTCATGGTGATGCGCTCCCTCAATGCGGTTTGCTGTTGTGGCGGCCGAGGCCGGTCATTCCGGCAGCCTTTATAACGCTTTTGTGGCATTCCCGATAGTTCAGGCCTTTACCCATACCACCGCGCGCCAGACATGCCGTGGCTTGATTACGGTTCCAGCGCCACTTCTTCGGCGCTGGAAAACGGCAAGGTAAAGTAAAACCGCGTGCCGCCGCCGGGATTGGCTTCAACGCCCATACGGCCATGATGGTGTTCGATAATCGAGCGGCAGATATTCAGGCCGATGCCCATGCCGGTGTCTTTGGTGGTGTAAAACGGCTTGAACAATTGCTCTTGTTGTTCGGGCGCAATGCCCACGCCGCGGTCGGCAATCACCACGCGTAGCATATCGGCCTCCCGCGTCAGATTGATCGCCAGGATGCGTTGCGCGGGCGGCACATGGTCCATCGCTTCCATCGCGTTTTTGATCAGGTTGAACAAGACCTGCTCCAGCATGACCGCATCGGCAAATATCGGCGGCATGCCTTCGCTTTGCAGAATGGACACATCCACCATGCGTCGCACGATTTCGTGGCCCAGCAAGCCGAGCACCGTATCCAGCAAGGTATTGATATCGCAACGCTGGCGCCGCGGTGCGCGCCGCTGCACAAATTCGCGGATGCCACGAATGATGTGGCCGGCGCGTTTGGCCTGCTCGCCCATCTTGTCCAGCGCCTGGCCCAGTTGGCCCAGATTTGGCGTGGCACTGGACAGCACGTTGCGGCAACCCGACACATAACTGGCAATCGCCCCCAGCGGCTGATTCAGCTCATGCGCCAGGCTGGATGCCATTTCGCCCATGCTGATCAGGCGCGCGGTTTGTTGCAGCGCCTCGTTTTGCTGGCGTTCCCGTTCACTGGCCGATTTGAGCGCGGTGGCATCGGTGGCAATTTCCAGCCATACCGCCGAGCCATCCACCCAGGTACTTTGCCGACTCTTGATCTGATACCAGCGATCGCGAAACCCGTCGTACCACTCTGCATCCACGGGCGGTTCGGCGCGGCGCGTCACAAACGGCAAAATACAGCAGCGGCCGCGTAGATCGGGCAACTGGAAGGCGCGATCAAATTGCAGATTGGACATCAGCAATTCGCCCGTCTCGGCATCCGAGACCGCCACCGCCGCATCCAGCCCGTTCAGCACCGCCACAAAGCGCTCATGCGAGGCTTGCAACGCTTCGCGCTCGCGGCGGATTTCGGTGACGTCGTGCAGCGACCCCATCCAGCCGATATGGCGACCATCGCCGTCGACCAGGCGCGAGGCATTGATCCGCACATCAAAGCGCTCGCCGCTACGCCGCATCAATCGCACCATAAAACCGCCCGGCTCGATGTGGCCGGCAATGATGGCCTCATAGGTGGCCTGGCAACGCTCGAATTCTTCCGGCGGCCAATACGGCATCGGCGCTTTGAAGTCGCGCATTTCTTCTGACGAATAACCGACCATTTCGCAGAACGCGCGATTGGCATAGATGATGCGCCCGTAGCGGTCATAGGCAATCATGCCCGAGCTCAGCGACGCATCGACCGCATGCCGGAACGCCACTTCGGCCTTCAACCTGACCTCCGCCTCGGCCCGCACCCGCATCATGCGGCTGAGCGCGGCGGTAGACGCCAGCATCGACACAGCCAGAATCAACAGCAAGGCGGGCAGAATGTCGCCGGTGGCAGACAGCGAGGTCGCATACAAATCCGCCTTGAGCTGCATGCCCAGCGGCGGCGCGGTCAGCAAGATGGTGTGGCTGATGCCCGAGGTATCCAGCTGGCGCTGGAATTTGGACGTCACCGGATGGTTGTCATGGTCGAGCAAAGACACCTGGTAGCGCTGCGCAATCCACCATGGCACTTGCTGTTGCAACAGCGTATCGAGCGCGATGCTGGCCACGATAAAGCGGCGGTGGTCGGGTGTGGCTACCGCGTAGGTCACCTTGGGTTCGCCGTGCGACAAGGTGACATCGCTCCAACCGCCCTGCCCCTCATACGGCACCGCCCACGCCGATTGTGAGGTATGCCAGATCACCTCGCCGTGGCCATCCTGGATTGAGAGACTGCTGATTTCCGGGCTGGTCTGGATCAGTGACAGCACGCGGGCCTGGAACACCGGCGAATTGAGATCCGTGACATTCAGCGTGGCCGCCAGGCCCGACAACGACTGCAGATCAAAAGTAATCTGCTGCTCGATAGCCTGCTTTTGCCAGAGCAGATCCTGCTCCAGCAATGCGGCGCGTTGGCTGCTGGCCTCGTCGCGCGATTGCAACAGATAGGCCGCAAAGGCAAGGGTAAACACGCCGGCCAGCAGACCCGGTATCAGCGGCAGCCAGCGTGCAAATCGGTGGGGAGGGCTCATGCCCCGGGTTTTACGACATTCACCAAAGGCTGTCCATTATGGAATGCCGTGACATTGGCCAATACGGTCTCGGCAATGGCGGTAAGCGCTTCTTCGGTCAAAAAGCCCTGGTGCGAGGTGATCATCACGTTTGGAAAGGTGGTGAGCCGCGCCAGCATGTCGTCCTTGAGCGCCTCATGCGACAAATCCTCAAAGAACACGCCTTCTTCGTACTCGTACACATCCAGCCCCACACCAAACAATTTGCCGGTCTTGAGCGCGCGCAACAGCGCTTTGGTATCAATCAGCCCACCGCGACTGGTGTTGATGATGACCGAGCCATGCTTCATCTGCGCCAGCGTTTCGGCGTTGATCATATGCTGCGTGGTCGGCGTCAGCGGCGCGTGCAAAGACACGATGTCGGATTGCGCCAGCAAGGTGGGCAGATCGACAAATTCGCAACCAAGCTCGGCAGCGCGCTCCGGCGAGGCATTGTTGTCATAGGCCAGCACGCGGCAGCCGAAGCCTTTGGCGATATTCATCGCTGCCACGCCGATCTTGCCCGCACCGATCACGCCAAAGGTGCGGCCATGCAGGTTAAAGCCCACCAGGCCATCCAGCGAAAAATTGCCTTCGCGTATGCGTTGATAGGCGCGATGGGTTTTGCGCACCAGCGTCAGCAACAGCGCAAACACGTGCTCGGCCACTGCTTCGGGTGAATACGCCGGCACGCGTGTGACCGGGATGCCCATTTCTTCGGCCGCGGCGATATCCACGCCATTAAAGCCGGCGCAACGCAAGGCAATCAGCTTGACGCCCTGGTGCTTGAGCTCGGTGATAACGGCACGGTCGAGCTTGTCATTAACAAACGGGCACACCACATCAAAGCCCGCCACCAACGGCGTGGTGTGGCGGTTCAGCCGGTCTTCAAAATAAGTCAGTTCGTAGCCGTAGCGCTGGTTGGCGCTATCCAGCCCGGCCCGGTCGTAGCGTTTGCTGTCGAATACCGCGATACGTATCGTCATCGTTTGGTCCTGCGTGCTTTTATCAAAATCGAAAAATCATAATCGGCGTATGGGCTTACTGACCCCAGCCCAGATTGGTGTGCGCGCAGCTCAACATCCGTTCGTGCCACAAATGGCCATTGAGTTGCTCCGACACAGCGGCCGCCTCGGTATCGCCCAGATCAAGCGTGATCAGCGCGGCCAGCTTATCGCTCAAACCCTCAGCCAGCGTGATTTCGCCCAGGCCCGGCACCCCCAGATCACTGAGCAGGATACGGATATCGTCCACGGACACTTCGGGCGGGATATTGCCTAGCAGAATTTGCGACATGGGCGGGGCACTCCAGATAAGCAGCAATTAGAAAGAAAGCTGAAAGGCGGACAAACGCGATAGTGCGCTTGCCGGATTACGAGGACAAGTTGCGGCGCGCCCGTGCGCGATGCCCGGCAAAGCGGCCCCGGTTGGCAGCCAGCGACAGATAAGTCGGCGCAATCGCCTCCATCGCGGAAGCGGGCTGGCCGCTTAAACGCGGAAACGGCTGCTCGCTGATGTTATCCAGCGTCATCGAATCAAAATTATCCAGGCTCATCGGCTTGCCCGGCAGCATGCCCAACAAGCTGGCCTGCAGGCGCCCGGCCCAATCCGGCAAGGCCCACACCGGGCGTGGATTGCCGCTGATCACGCCCACATAGCGGACGATCTCGGCCAGCGTATACACGCGCGGCCCGGCCAGATCGATGGTCTTGCCGATATAAGCGGGATCCAGCAGCGCCTGCACAAAGGCGGCCGCCACATCTTTGACCCACACCGGCTGGAAGCGGGCATCGGCCCGCGCCAGCGGCATTACCGGAAACCGCCGTTGCAGTTCAGCAAACAAGGTCAAAAACCGGTCGCCTTCGCCAAAAATCACCGAAGGCCGAAAGATGGTCCATTGTTCATGGCTGGCGCGCACGGTGTCTTCAGCACGACCTTTGCTGCGCAGATAGTGCGATGGGCCATCCGCCGCCGCCCCCAGCGCGCTCATATGTAGATAGCGTTGCACGCCGGTGGCGCGGCAGGCTTCGAGCACATCGCAAGTCAGTTCGTAATGGTTACGCTCAAACGCGCGCGGCGTGCCTTGCAGGATGCCGATCAGATTGATGACGGCGCTGCTGCCGAGGATGAGTTGCGGCAGCACGCTGCGATCATGAATATCGGCCTGCACCAGCGTCACATTGGGCAAGGTGAGCAAGCGGCCGCGCATGCGTTCGCGGTCACGCGTGGGCACCACCACGCGATAACCGGCGCGGCAAAGTTGCGCGGCCAGATAGCCGCCGACAAAGCCGCTGCCGCCCAGCATCAACACCGGAGAACGCTGACTGGATGCACTCATGCTGCGCTACTGACCTCATCGGCAGCCGCCCCGACCGCAGCGGCCTTACTGGTTGGCAGCAGGCTCCGCCGCACTGGCCGGCTGATCCGCGCCGTTGTCGGTCGCCTCATCGGCGGCTGGCACATCGGGGCTGACTGGCGGTACGGCGTTCTTTGACGGCACCGGCTGCAAACGTTGATGGAAGGACGTGGATATGCCAAAGGTGGCGCCGTAATACTGGGCGTTGGTCATCACCTTTTTCACGTAATCGCGCGTTTCATCAAACGGAATGGTTTCAATATAGATAACCGGATCAAGTTGGCGATCTTCTTGCCACGCCTTGGCGCGCCCCGGCCCGGCGTTGTAACCGGCCGTCGCCAGGATGGCCTGACCGCTCAAGCGGTCGGTGATATAGCGCAAATAAAAGGCGCCCATCGCGACATTGGTGTCGGCATCGGTCAGCGTCGACACATCCAGCTTTTTCTGTCCGTTCTTGCGCGCCACCCATTGCGCGGTAGACGGCATCAGTTGCATCAAACCGGTGGCGCCCACCGGCGAGCGGATATCCGCCACAAAGCGGCTCTCCTGACGAATCAGCCCGTATACCCAGGCCGGATCCAGCCCTTGCTGGCGTGCTTCGCGTTCGATGGCGCTGCGATACGGGGTGGGGTATTTCATGCCCAGCGGAGCCAGCGTTCTGGCGCGTTCGGCTGCGTAGATGGAGCGATCATACAAACGCTTGCGATCCGCCAGCGTGGCCGCCGCCACCAGTTGTTGCGCGGTCAGCGGCCGCATGGCGGCGTTCCACTCGCGGATGCCTTCCAGCCGCCAGTTCTGCTCAAACAAGGCCAGAGCGCGCTGCACGCCGGCGCGGTCATTGACGTTGCGGATATCGTCCTCGGTCGGGCGATACGGTGCTGGATCCGCTTCCAGCGTCGGGCCCGCTTCTTCTCGAGCCAGCAAGGCATAAAAATCGTCGCCAGCGCTCAACTTCGCCAGCAGCGGTGCGGCTTCGGTCGGCCGGTTCAAGCGCTTGAGCGCCTCGGCTTTCCAGTACACCCAGGCACTGTCATCGGCTTGTTCCGGCGGCATGGCGTTGATGCGATCGAGCACGCTGCGTACATCGTCAGCCCGTAACGCGGCCCGTACCGACCATGCGCGCCCGGTGGCATCCAGCCCGTCCAGCCCGCCTTTATCAAACCAGGCGCTGGCCTGTGGATGTTGCTTGCGCGCCGCGATGACAGCGATCTGCTGCCACTCATACCGCGCATCCGCCTGCGGCAGGCCAGTCAGACTCGCTAATAAAGCCGCCCCGCGCTCGGGATCAGTGCGCGCGGTGCGGTTAACAATAAACAAAGCCACTTCGCGCCCGGCACGGCTGCCAAGGCCAAGCCTGGGCAACACCTTGGCCGGCTGGTTGGCCGCCAGTCCAAGATTGCGCCCGGTCAGCTCGGGTGGGAAGCCCACCCGCGGCGCCAGTTGCGTGGCAAACGCCGGTCGATTGGCGGCCAGGGCCAGCCGGATGCGTGCCCAGGCATCATCCTGATTCAGCACCCCGGCGTTAAACATGGCCTCAAATACCGGCGCGCAACTATCCGGCTGCCCTTTATCGCTAAACCACGCCCCACGCAAAGCGCGCAGATTGGCATTGCCCGTCGTCGCCATCTGCGCCTGTGCCGCCAGACACTGCAGGTCTAGCGCAGGCGCTTCCAGCTTGCTGTACTCCGGCAAAAACCGCGCCCAATCCTGGCGCTTGCCCAACTCACGCAACCATTCCAGCCGCAGCCGATCCGCCAACGGCGAGCCGTCAAAGCGCTCAAAGAACGCGTTAACGTCGTCGGGCGAAATCTGCGTGATCTGCGTGCTGATCAGGTAATAGCGCGGATACATCTCCAGCGGCTCACCGCGCGCGTCATCCGCCATACGCTGGATCGCCACCACATCACGACTGCGCGCGGCATCACGCAAGGCAGTCAGATCGATGCGCGCATGGGCAGTGGCGGCAGTAAGAACAAGCAGGGCGAGCAGAGACAGTTGTTTCAGTTGTTTCATCGGAAAGGCTTGGTTTTAAAGGCGGGGCGCACGAATTGAAGCGTTGCGGGAAGCATAGGGTAAGGCAACACGGGCTACAACCGGCAGTGGACACTCTTTTGCAGACGGCTACGCCGCAACCAGGTTCCCGCAGGCGGACCAGATGGCCGTGCCGGGAGGACAACTTTCAATAAAACCCAGCCACGCCCCCCCCTTGCCCGATCCGGACATTAACCATCCGGACCGGTAGGGAGAAGTAAGCCGGAGCAATACGGGGCAGTGGCCAGTTGTGCTCACCGCGTTGTGAATTGACTGCCGCAATATACTTCTCGATAGCATTGGATGGTGGGTCACGACCACCCGATGAGACGTTGGCGGCTCGTGGCGGGAACGGTGACAAATCAGACGGCAGTGGCCATGCGGGATGCGAGCGAAGCACGCGATGCCGATATTCACTGTCACCCGTCGCCACCACGCCCACCCGATGTTGCGCAGCAACGAGGCAGCAAGCCTGGCCAACAGCTGCCATTACCTGTCGAGGGAGGGGAAGGAGACCCGTTTTTTGGGGCTCCGTCCGACCGAAGTTCCGCGGAGCGGCAGCTGAGCCATTGAAGTAACAGACGGTCCGTTT